>DAIQQA010000153.1:0-11576 GCA_036787045.1 Burkholderiales bacterium
CCCCGCGTCGAGGGCTGAATAACGACCGCGGTGGTGGCTGCGCGCTCAAGATCTGCCGGCACGCCGCTGTCCTTTGAGGAACAGGATCAAAGCCGCGGGGACGTGGACCGCTCCGAAGCCAACAACGAAGGCGAGCAGCCCAGCGGAACGGTCGTCCGGATAGGCGCTCACGCCGAGGTAGCCGACCGCCAAACCCACCACCAGGAGTAGCGTGCGTGTCAGCGCGGCCTTCGCACTTCCCGCCGTGAAGTCGGAGATTCGTCGCTGCGCGTATGCGGCAACGAATGCCGCGACGCCAGCAGCGACCATCAGGAACGGCATCATGATCAGCGACCCTCGTCAGCATTCCGGCGTCGGACGCCGGTACTGGGTTAAAGGCGCCTGGCGGGTGCGCACGCTCGCCTCATGCCCGCTTCCGCTGCTTCGAGGGGCTGCCGCGACGGGCGGGTTTGGCAGTCCCCCGCGCTGACCTTGCGGCGGGGGCACGCGCCGATGGCGCACGGCGCTTGCCGCTTTCGATACTGCGTTTGAGCGCGGCCATCAGATCGATGACCTGCGCGCCCCCTGCACCGGGCTGGCCCGCCTCGGGTTGGGTGACCACCTCGGTTTCGCCCGCCTTGATCTTCTGCTTCACGCGCGCCAGAAGGTCGTTGCGATAGGTATCCTTGTACTGCTCGGGCTTCCAGGGTTCGGTCATGTCCTCGACCAGCTGCTCGGCCATCCTGACTTCACGCGCGTTGACGCCAGCCGCTTTGAGTGTGGAGGGCGGTTGCTCCAGTTCCGCCTCGGAGAGGATCTCGTCCGCATAGCGCAACGTTTGCATCACCATATAGTTGTTCTGCGGCAGAAGAACGGCCAGATACTGCTTGGTGCGGATCACGACCTGGGCGATACCGACCTTGCCCGTGCGCTTGAGTGTTTCGCGCAGCAGGGTATAGCCCTTCTCACCGCGCTTGTCGGGTACCAGCCGGTAGGGGGTGTCGAAATACTGAGCTTCGATCGATCCGCCATCGACGAACGCCAGGATCTCTACGGTTTGCGTCGCCTTGGGATTGGCCTGCCGGAAGTCTTCCTCACTCATCACCACATAGCTGCCGTCCTCATACTCGTAGCCCTTGACGATGTGTTCCCAGGCGACGGGCTTGCCGGTGCGCTTGTTGATGCGCTCGTAACCGATGGGCGCCATATCGCGGCTGTCCAGCAAGTCGAAATCGAGCTCGTTGGGCTTCGCCGCCGGGTAGAGCGTGACGGGGACGTGCACGAGGCCGAAGACGATCGCCCCTTTCCACACCTTACGGGCCATGAGCGCCCCTCCAATGATTCCAAAGTATCGGGCGGGAGCGCTTAGCGCTTCGACGGCCGTGACTTGTATGCTCGCGGCCCTCAGGTTGACGGCGGTCGGCGGCCGAGCACCAGAAGAACGACGAACAGAATGATGCCCAAAACCGCCAGGATCCAAGCGATGTTCACCGCCGTTCCGGCGAGGCCGCTAAAGCCGAACAGGGCAGCGATCAAGGCGATGACGAGAAAAACGATTGCCCAAGAAAACATGATTTCTCCTTTCCAACTGTTGGCTCGTGTCG
The DNA here is from genome assembly GCA_036787045.1 of Burkholderiales bacterium. Classification (GTDB taxonomy): domain Bacteria; phylum Pseudomonadota; class Gammaproteobacteria; order Burkholderiales; family SHXO01; genus SHXO01. Next base: position 1,584 of record DAIQQA010000153.1, read on the forward strand.
GGTCCACGGGGGGGCTATCCTGCTTTGCGCCATACGCGTGCACCCCCGGCTCCATCGATACGGCGATAGGTGCAAACGCCGTGCCGCGCCCGCTCAAGCCTCGATCTGTGCAAGCAGCGGTAGATGATCCGACGCCTGGCGGGCACGTCGGCTGTCATGAACCGACACTCGCCGCAGGCGGTCGCGCGGCCGCATCCAGACGCGGTCGAGGGCGAACACGGGCAGGCATGATGGAAAAGTCGCGGGCGCCGGGGCATAACCGAAGCGCGCGTGCAGCCAGCGCAGAGGCCGCCCCCACAGAAACCATTCGTTGATGTCGCCCATCAGCACCGTAGGGTGCTGCGGCCCGTCGTCGAGCCACGCCAGCATCTTGCGCATCTGCAGCCGGCGCTCGCCGGGCAGCAACCCCAGATGTGTGGCCACCACGCGCAACGCGCCCCGCGTGGTCTCCAGCAACGCATCGATCGCTCCGCGCGGCTCATGTCCGTGCACGGTCAGATCGACCATGCAAACCTGGCTGACGGGAAGGCGCGTGAGCACCGCGTTGCCATAGTGCCCGTCTGGACGCAGCAGAGTCGGGCCCGGGATGGACCGTTGGCCCAGGTCCGCGGCAAACCGGTCGAGGAGATGGAGGGCATCGCTCGATCGCCATTGCAGCTCCTGCAGCGCCAGGACGTCGGCATCCAGCTCTCCGAGCACGCCGGCGACACGGTCGGGGTCGAAGCGGCCATCGCGGCCTACGCATCGATGGACGTTGTAGGTCGCCACCCGCAACGGTATTTCACTCCGCGGCACGAGCCTGCGGGGCTTGCGCGCCGGACGTTGTCTTTCGCGTAAGCCACCGCCGCAGCGCAACTGCGCCGAGCACGATGCCGACCGCGACGAGCCCGAGCAGCATCAGGCTCGAGGGGGACGGCTGGCGCAGGGTGGCCAGCACCTGGCCCCAGAATACCGTCACCGCAATGATTCCCGGGGACATGCCCAGAAACGTCCCCAACATGAAATCGCGCAACCGGACTCGCGCAGCACCGGCTGCGAGGTTGACCACGGTGAAGGGCGCGACGGGAACTATTCGCAGCGCGATCACCGCCAGCAGTCCCTGCTTGCCGAGGCGCCGGCCGATCGCGGTGAGGCGCGCGCCGGACAGGCGCTGCACCAAGTCGCGCGCCAGCACGCGTCCCACCCCGAAACCGGCTGCCGCACCCAGCAGCGAGCCCGCCCATGCATACACCAGTGCGGCGATCGGCCCGAACACCAGGCCCGTCGCCAGGATCAGCAAGGTGATCGGGAACGCGGTAAGCGACGCGAGCACGTAAGCGCCGAGGACCAGGAGCGGGGCAAACGGGGCGCGTGCGAGGACCTCGACGTCGGAGGCCAGCGACTTCGCGTCGAGCAGCTCGTGCAGGGGCGTCCAGCGCCAAGCGGCGGCGAGGCCGGCAGCGGCCAGCAGAACGACGACCGCGCTCGCCACCCGCCGCGCCGCGACGGGGCGGCTGCGCCGAGGCACAAACTGAGCGGCGAGCCGGTCCGGATCGACCGGGCGCTCCGGATCGACTATCGACGGGTCGAGGATCAAAGTGTCTTCCTGCGGGGCTGCGTCCGGATCGAGCGGTGTCAACGTCCTGGTACTGCCGCGCAACGCCTCGATCATGCCGATCAGCGAGCCGCGCTCCGCGAGCGCCCCGGCCACTTGCTCGGGAGTCACATCCAGGTGTTCGGCCAGCAGGCGGTCACGCAGCAGCGCAATGGCACGCTCGACGCGGGGCTCGCTGGTCTCGACGGCGAGATCGCATTCGGTGTCGTAGCCCAGCGAGCGGTTATTCAGGTTGGCCGAGCCGACTTGCGCGAAGCGATCGTCCACGACCATGAGCTTGCTGTGCAGGTTGATGCACTGCTCGCCCAGACCTGCGTGATCGGGGTAATACGCCCGCAGGCGTCCATACCGGTCAGCCGCGCGCAGTGCGCGCAGCATGCGAGCGCGCAGCGCGCCCATAGTGCTCTCCTCGAGCCAGCCGCCGCCTCGCAGCCGCGACAGGAGAACGACCTCAGGCCCATCGGGCTCCGCCAACCGCCGCGCCAGCGCCTCGCCGATGGCCGGTGCGGTGAAGTATTGGTTCTCGATGTAGATGTGGCGACGAGCCGAAGCGATCGCATCCAGATAGAGGCGCTTGATTTCCTGCACCGCAGGCACCTCGCCGTATTCGGGCTGGGTGCGTGCGATCGCTACCTCGGCATCGGTGACCGCGGGGTGCACGGACTGCGGCCACGGGTCGCCGCGCGCACCGGTGCGTGGTCGCACCTTCTCGCCCGTGGCGCACAACCAGCGCGTGCGCGCCAGCTCCCCAAGCGCAGCGGCCGCCTCACCGTCGACGATCACCTGCACGTCGTGGAAGGGCGGGTAAGGCTGACCGCCAGGCGTCCGACGTCGCGCGTCGTGCGGGTCGTGCGCAGGCGTGTCCCAGCGGGAGTTGGTCAGGTCCAATCCGCCGACGAACGCGACCGCATCGTCGATCACCACGATCTTCTGATGGTGGGATCCGCCGACGGGATGCTCCCCGTCCATGCGGAACTTCACGCGCCGGTGCGTGCTCCAGCCCAGCGCATACGCAGGCGCAATCTCCCGGTCGGCCTGGTACAGCATGGGGTAGTCCCAGTCCAGCACGTACGCGTGCAGGCCCCGGCGCCGGGAGACCACACCATTCAAGAGCGCCCCCAGAGTCGTGGGCACGCCGTCGTCGGGCGCATCGGGGACCAGCACGGTGCGACTGTCCATATCCCACCCGAGGATGAAGACGCTCTGGGTGGCACCCAGGAGGGCTTCGCGAAAGGCGCAAAAGTATTCCTGCGCGTCGATCAGCCACTGGAGCCGGCGCACCCTGGCTTTCCGCCAGCAGTTGCGGCCCGCATCCAGTATCGACGGCGCAGCCGGCCTCGCGCAGCGCTCCAGGCCTTGGCGCGACGATTCACGAGCAGGCGATCCCATCAAGCCGGTCGGGACACACCGCCGCCCGCTCTGGGTCGTTCTCCGCCCGAGGAAGGAGCGACCCGACGCCGCTTCGAGCTTCACCACCTGCTCAGGTGCCCCGAAGTGGATGCGCCAGTTTGCTTGCGCCTGCGGTTCCACCAGCCATCTATGCTCTAGATCCTCTAGATCGCGCCGACGCTGCCGGTTACCGGAAGCACGATCCCGGTGATATAGCTGGAACACACAGGCGAGGCCAGAAACACGTAAGCGGGCGACACTTCCTCGGGCTGTGCGGCCCGCTTCATATCGGTGTTCTTCCCGAACTCCGCAACCTCTTGGGCGGGACGATCCGCTGGGTTGAGCGGCGTCCACACTGGGCCGGGTGCGACAGCATTCACCCGGATGCCTTTGCTCACGAGGAAACGCGGCTCGAGCTCCAGATCGGATTCATTGCCGGGCTTCGTCAAGTGCTGGGCGGGAAGCCTAACGGGCTGTTCCCGCGCGCCGGCCTGCCCCGCCCCGGCGTCCTGTGACTTGCCGGCGGCCTTCGGCTTCGATCGATCCCGCTCGTCCTGCTCACGCTGGATCTTGCGGTGTTTCATCGCGGTTGCCGCCCCCGCGCTGGAATCTCTTCGCTTTCCCATGTTTCTCTCGACTTCGAATGAATGAGTCGCCCTGGTCCTCGCAGCGATGCGCTACCCGTTGCGAATCCTTCCGCCCCTTCTCCCAGCAAGGCATGCGCCCGTGACTTCTCCCAGGGGTGCGAGCTGAAGTACGTCTGGCACGCGATTCGGTTGTTACATCAGAGAACTGCGCGGGAGCACTGGAATGAACCGCTCGCGTGTAATTCCTGCCTCTCGATGTAAGAACCGCTCTCGTCACACGTCTGCGGCACTCGGCTAGCGGGTTTGCTATACGCGGCTTCGTGTGCCCGCACCGCATGCAGTGAGTCCGATAGCCCGCGCGCGCCGTCGTATGGGCGTGCAGTGGATCGCGAAGGTCCTCTACGAGAACGGGGTGCGAGCGGGAACATCGGTTGCTACGCCATAGAGGTGGGCCGGCCGGTTGTACCTTGACGGTCCGACTACTCTTGAGATCGCTCAAATCGATTGAAAAGATGCCGGTCGTCTTCTACAGCAAGGCCGCCCACCCTCGCACCGACGTTCACGCATACGATAGCCTCGGCATGCACCACGTGGATTGGCCCCGCTATCTACACACCGAACCACCGGTTCCACCTCCGAACCCGGGCCCCGATGGCGAGCCCGTCCGCCAGCCGCCCTTGCCGCCCGACTCGCCTTATCCTGGCAAGCCGCAGGACGATCCACCGCCCGGACCGCCCGATCAACCGCTGGAGCCTCCTCCCCCAATCGTCGCAACGAGGTCGGCTATGGAATGGATTCGGCGAGGCGCAGGCGCGCATAGGATGCTTCCCCTCGCGATGCTGCTTGCGATCGCGACGCCCGCTTGGGCGGCCGAAGAGTTGGATCCGCAGGACCGGCCGGCGGCGTTCCGCCAGCTGGACGCCGACGGCGACGGCTGGCTCTCCGTCGAGGAGGCGGCCGTGCACCCGGAGGTCGCCGCGAACTTCCAAAAGGCCGACCGTGACAAAGACGGCAGGCTGAGCTTGGAGGAGTTCGAGTCGGTGGCCCTCAACCGTAGCGATCAGCCGGGGCAGTTCAGCAATCCCGATCGCGGCTGACGCGGGCGCGGGCGATCCGCGAACACGCGTGCACGGGATCGATCGCCCCGGTCGGGACATCCAACACCTCGACACGGGGCTGCATCGCCAGCGACCAGGCAAGGCGGTTGCTCGGCCGCTTCCATGCCCAGCAGTTCCAGCCCGGAGGATGCCGATGAACGCCAAGTCCGAGCGCGCCTCTCGACCCGATGGCGCACCCCCTTCCCAGGTTCCTGCTGCACGAGCCGAGGAGCAGCACGCGCTGGAGGCACACCTGAGGCGCTCTTCATTGCGCGACCGGCTGCTGCAACTGCTCGAATGGGTGTATCCATACGCCGCGAGCCGCACACGCAACCGCCGGCGCAAGTGAGGCGAGACGGCATGCCGTCAGCGGGTTCTCGTGCAGCCGGTTTCCCGGCAGCCCATTGCCCATTCAGGCGCTCGCAGTGTTGCGCATGGGCTCCGCGGGTCGCCGCCGGCATCGCCTGAGCGACAGCGCCGCGTGCCGGCAGGAACGCGGGTTGCGGCTCTGACGGAGAGCCGAGGTCAGCTGCCTCGGTCGATTGATGCGTCCGGAGACTGAGCAATGGCTTTCTCGTTTGCCGACCTGCGGCCCGTCCTGGAGATTGCCTTGGCCATGGCGCTGGGGGGCGTCATCGGCTTCGAGCGGGAACGGGCGGACAAACCTGCCGGTCTGCGCACGCATATGCTGCTGGCGGGTGCCGGTGCGCTGCTCGTCGGGTTAGGCGAAGTGCTCATTGCGGACTTCGCTGACGAGCGCTTCGGCTCACTGATCCGGTCCGACCCGCTGCGCATCTTCGAAGCGATCGTGACCGGCATCGGCATTCTCGCTGCTGGAACCATCTTTCGGCGCAGCGACAACCATGTCGAAGGGCTCACTACCGCGGCCTCGCTGCTGTTCGTCGGTGGGATCGGCATTGCCGTTGCGATCGGACAACTGATCGTCGCCGTGGCTGCGACCGTTCTGGCCCTCGTCGCACTGCGGGTGCTTCGCGCGATTGAAGGACGGAAGCCGGAGCGCCATGCCGATGATGCCGCCCGGAGTGTGGGAACCAAAGCGGGTGGTGCGGGCCTGCCCGAGCGGGATGCAGGCTGAAATCCGCGTCGGCGGCCGCGCCCAAGTCGAACGAAGCACCAAACCGCGAATCGAGCGCGAGTCGTGCAACCTCAGTCAAAGATCGCCAAGCAAAGCCCATGAAGACGAAGCGATGGCGCGACATAGCCGGAACCTGGCTGATGACGGAGTTGCTGCGTGGGTTGCTGCTCACGGGACGCAATCTTTTCCGGCGCAAGATCACGGTGCAGTACCCCGAGGAAAAGACGCCGCAGTCGCCGCGCTTCCGCGGCCTGCATGCCCTGCGCCGCTATGCGAACGGCGAGGAGCGCTGCATCGCCTGCAAGCTGTGCGAGGCCGTGTGTCCCGCGCTGGCGATCACAATCGAAAGCGAGGAGCGCGATGACGGAACTCGGCGCACGACCCGTTACGACATCGATCTGTTCAAATGCATCTGGTGCGGCTATTGCGAAGAGTCCTGTCCCACCGACGCCATCGTCCTGACGCGCAAGCAGGAGCTCCACATGGAGAGGCGGGCGGAATCGATCCTCACCAAAGAGATGTTGCTGGCGATCGGCGCCCGCTACGAGGCAGAGATCGAGGAGGACAGACTGGCCGACGGACCATACCGCTGACGTTGGCCTAGAGTGAAATGAGGCAGACCATGACATTGTTCACCGCAATGCTGATGCTGCAACGCCTGCGCCGCAGCCACGCCTGGCGGGCTCGGTGCACGGGCGCCGTGCTGCGTGCGCCCGGCCTGCACAAGGAGCACCACGCCCTGCTCGGTTGGGCGGCGGGCTATGCCCTCGTCTCCCTGGCGGCCGGCGCTGTCGGTTTGGCCGGCGTTGCAGGCCGGCTCTCGCTGCAGCCTTTCCTTCCTCTGCTCGCGCTGTCAGCGCTGACGCTGGCGGCAAGCTTGCTGTTCGCTGTTGCTGCCCTGCTCGCGTGCGTCGCGACGCTGCCAGGGCTCGGCATACGCCGCTCTGTGACGCGGCTCCGATAAGCGCTGGCCGGTTTGCGCTGAACAGACTTGAATGACGGGCACGACCAACGCCACGAAGGTCAACCGCTCGGACGCAGTTTCCGCCGCCGGGCTGGGCGAGCGCGTAGCGCTCGCGGCGCTTACACTCGGAATCGCCGGGCTGGCTTTCGTGACGCTGCGCCCCTTCGTGGTTCCGTTTCTGTGGGCGGTGTTGCTGGCGTATCTGAGCTGGCCGGCATTCCGGTGCTTGCGGAGCAAGCTCGGGAGGCAGAATCTGTCGGCGCTGGCGATGATCTGCCTATCGGCCCTGATCCTCGCGGCGGCGCTGCTGGGGCTTTCGATAGTCCTCAAGACGCAGGTACTCGACAACTTCAAGATTCTGGGCGGTCACCCGCTGACCCGGGCGGGCGACACGCTGGTCGACGCACTGGGAACCCTTCCTTGGATCGGTTCGTCGCTGGCCGAGACGGTTGGCGCTTGGTTGAGCCACCCCGAACGACTGGCGGCGCCGGTCGGCGCCTGGCTGCGGGAGCAGGCGGGTGAAATCGCCGCGGTCGCAGGCAGCGCCGGGCGCTTGCTGCTGAAGTTCGGTGTCCTGTTGCTCGTCTTGTTCTTCCTCTACCGTGATGGCGAGACATGGTGGAGGGATGCCCGCAGCGCGCTGCAGCGCCTGTTCGGTGCGCGCACCGGTGAGTACGTCGGCGCTGTCACCGCGACGATCGACGCGGTGGTCTATGGTCTGCTGCTCACCGCGATGGCGCAGGGCGCAGCCGCAGGTATCGGCTACTGGCTGGTCGGGGCGCCTGCGCCGATCATGCTCGCACTGGTCACGGTGGCCGTGGCGATCCTGCCCTATGGAGCGGTGCTGGTGTGGGGTCCGACCAGTCTGTGGCTCGTGGTCACCGGAGCCCCATGGGCAGCGCTCGCTCTGGCGGTGTGGGGGACCGTGATAGTGGGGCTGGTCGACAATGTCGCCCGTCCTTTGCTCATCAGCAGCTTCACTCGCGTGCACTTGCTGGTGGCAACGCTCGGCGTAATCGGCGGAGTGACCGCCTTCGGTCTGATCGGCCTCTTTGTCGGTCCGGTGATCCTGGCGCTGCTGCTCTGCGTTTGGCGCGGCTGGCTTGCAGGACCTGGGCCGAACGACGCCGGTGTTCGCGAGCCCGTGTCTGCACTGCTTGCCGCGGCCCCTGTGGAACGCGCGCCCGCCGAAGATTGAGCCGGGCTAGAGAATGGGCAGGGTGTCGCGCCGACGCTGCGACACCGCTGCCGACCAGAAGTGTTGCGGGTTTCCCGATGCCAGGTCAATTCTTCCGGCGATCGACCGCCTTGTCGGTTGCATCGGCCTGCCACAGATTCGTGGTTACATCGACCTTCTTGGCCGTACCCGTGTCCTTGTCGAGATCGATCTGCACTTCATAGCTGTCCTGTCCCTTGACGATTTCGTACTCGACGTAGTCCGGCTCGTCATTGTTGACGGCGGTGATCTGGTAACCGAGATCCTTCAACGCCTGCGGATAGTAGCTCTTGGCCTGCTGTGCCTTGAGCGACTTTTCGAGGCGCTCCTTTTCGTTCGTCCACGTCTTCATGCGATCGCGGTCGCTATAGCGCGGCGACGCGGCCGCGGTGGCGTCCGAATAGTCGACGTTGTACTTCGCGTCCTGCAAGGCCTTCTCGGTCGCCTCGGCCTTCCACATGTTGGTGGTGACATCGATCTTCTTGGCCGTGCCGGTCGACGTGTTGAGGTCGATCTGGACCTCGTAGGTGTTTGGTCCCTTGACGACCTCGTACTCGAGGTAATCCCGCTCGTTACGGTTGACCGCAGTGATCCGATAACCCAGCTTGTTCAGCTCCTGCCGGTAATAATCCTTGCCTTCGCCCACTCGGAGACTCTTCTCGAGCCGACCCTTTTCGTCGGTCCAGCGCTTCATCTGGTCGCGGTCGCTGTAGGGGATGGTGCCGCGCCCGACGTCTTCGCTAACTGTGTCGGCGGCAGAGGCATATGCGGGCAGCGCGAGATTTCCAGCAAGAATGGCCATGCAGAGATAACGCAATTCCATGTTCGTCTCCTATGAGTAATAAGATGGATAAGTAAAAGGGGGGCGCCGGGCGCCGGCCCCGTACGACACTCTCTGCATTCCGCGTGCCGCGCTAGTTAGCCTGCAGCGACGGTGGCGCGGCTCGCCATCCTGCTTCATCAGGCCGGCATTGCTCACGCAGTTACTCTCATAGGCAGCGCACCTCGCACCCGGAGATCTCGATGTTCGGGCCCAATCTGGCGGCGTGGGACACGCGACAGTTGCGTTCCACGCAACGCCATAGGAAAGAAGGACACGCGCCAGGAAATTCCTACAACTTTCGGAAAGTGTGTTGCAGCGCGCACGGCTGGGCACGTATACCTCGGCTTCCAATCGCCACACTCGCCGCGGTAGTGGCCTGGGCGATCCGCCTGGATGCGCAGCCGGTTGGTCCTGCCGGGGATCATGCCGAGCTTCGCGGTGAGCACCGGTACCCATAAGCTGTGAATGACATCAGCCGATTGCAGGTCCACCTGTACCGGCAGCCCGACCGGGACGTGCATCGCGTTGCGCGCAGGCTGCCGAGCGATAAGCAGCGCGGGACGGCCACGGTAGGCCCGCCGGGCCCGGTGAGCATCGGTACCGATCCGTGCCCCAACTCGCTGGAAATGCACCTTTCCGGGATGATCCCTTGTGCCACGGTGCGGCTTCGTAGAAGCGCCTGGTCCGGGCGATATCTTGCACGCCGATCGAGACGTGGTTGAGCATGACTGTCTCCATTCGTTGGCAAGACGAACGGATAAGAAACGGCGCCGCCGCGGACTTGGAAAAAATTGCGCCTTCGAAAGGCGCTACGCGGCGAGCCGATATTCGCGCGGAGAAGCGCCGAATTCGGTGCGGAACGTGCGGGTGAAATTGGAAAGGTCCTCGAACCCGACGTCGAGCGCGATGTCGGTGACCGGCGCGCGCGAGGTTGCGAGCCGCGCGGCCGCCTTGTGCAGACGCGCGCGCAGCAGCCACTGATGCGGCGTGACGCCGGTCGCCGCCTTGAAGCTGCGCAGGAAGTGATACGGGCTCATCCGCGCCATGCGGGCGAGCCCGACAAGCTTGTGCGGCACGGCCGAGTGCGCGGCCATGTAGCGCAGCACCTCGCTCATGCGGCCGTGATGATGCGCCGGCGCTTTCGCGCGGGCCGGGCGGCCGGCGAGCTGCAGCGCGGCGCCGGTGAGCGCGAACGCGATCTCCTCCATCGCGTCGGGCTGCGCCAGC
>DAIQQA010000154.1:0-3192 GCA_036787045.1 Burkholderiales bacterium
TAATGGGAGACTTTCGCGTCTGACCCGTGTATCATCCAGGCGAGGAATCCGCTGCGTCATCCGGTCCGCGTCCCGATTCCCCCTCGCGGTCGTTCTCGAACTGCCTCGAAGTTCCCAATCCCAGCACTATCGTCTGCCTGAACCGGTTCCGCGGGCGCATGCCCGCCGCAGGCCGATTCAGGAGAAAAGCGTTTGACTTCGTCCTTCGACAATCTCGGCCTTCTGGCCGAGCTGCTCCGCGCAGTCGCGGAGCAGGGTTACACCCAACCCACCCCCATCCAGATCCAGGCCATTCCCGAGGTGCTTGCCGGCCGCGATCTGCTTGCCGCCGCGCAGACCGGGACGGGCAAGACCGCCGGCTTCGTGCTGCCGCTGCTGCAGCTGCTCAAGACGGTGAAGACCAAAGGCTCGCCCGACGGGCGCCGGCCGCCGCGCGCGCTGATTCTAACGCCTACCCGCGAGCTGGCTGCACAGGTGGAGGAAAGCGTGCGTGCCTATGGCGCGCATCTGCCGACCACCTCCGCCGTGATCTTCGGCGGCGTCGGGATTCAGCCTCAGATCACCGCGCTAAGGCGCGGCGTGGAGATCCTCGTCGCCACGCCCGGCCGGCTGCTCGACCACGTGCAGCAGAAGACAGTCGACTTGAGCCGCATCGAAATCCTGGTGCTGGACGAGGCGGATCGCATGCTCGACATGGGCTTCATCCGCGACATCCGGCGCATCCTGGCCCTGCTGCCGAAGCAGCGGCAGAACCTATTGTTCTCCGCCACGTTTTCGTCGGAGATCCGGGAGCTCGCGCAGTCCTTCCTGCACGATCCTGCCGTGGTGGAAGTGGCACGCCGCAACGCACCTTCCGAGCTGGTGAATCAGGTCGTACATCCGGTGGATGCCGGGCGCAAGCGCGAGCTGCTGGCGCATTTGATCTCCACTGGCGGGTGGGAGCAGGTGCTCGTCTTCACCCGTACCAAGCACGGCGCCAACCGCCTTGCCGAGCAGCTCACGCGGGACGGCGTCAGCGCGAGCCCGATCCACGGCAACAAGAGCCAGTCGCATCGCACCCGCACGCTCGGGGACTTCAAGCGTGGCGAGCTGCGCGTTCTGGTGGCCACCGATCTTGCCGCGCGCGGGTTGGACATCGAAGAGCTGCCGCACGTGGTGAACTACGACCTGTCGCACGTTCCCGAGGACTATGTCCATCGCATCGGTCGCACCGGCCGTGCGGGCGTCGAGGGCGAGGCGGTGTCGCTGGTGTGTGCAGAAGACAAGCCGCTCCTGGCGGCGATCGAGCGCCTGCTGAATCGCTCGATCGAGCAAAGGGTGGTGCCTGGATTCGAGCCGGGTCACGGCGCGGCGCGCAGTGAGCCGCGCGTGCATGCTGGGCAGCGCGCGGCACCGGCACGCGACGGTGAGCGAGGCGCGAAGCACCGGTCCGCACGCGCGCCGCAGCAGCGCTCCGAATCCGGATCGCGGCGGCGCTCCGGCGGGGCGCCTCAGGGCAGATCCGAAACGGCTCCGCAGAAGCGCTCGGGATCTACCCCTCAGAAGCGGGCCGAAGCAACAGGTGAGCGTGGCGGCCCGCGCAACGGTGCGAAACCAGGTGGACGCAACGGCGGCGAGCGGCGGTCAGCCGCCCCCACCTCATCGCGAAAGGCGAAGCCCGAGGCGCGGCGGCCGCAGAAACAGAGCGCATTCGCTGCACTGCTGGCCGGTGCCCGCCGCCTGATCGGCTGAACGCCGCAACTAACCAACTCTGGAGGTAAGAGCCGAACATGAATATCTACGTAGGAAATCTGGCACCTGAAGTGACCGAGACCGAGCTGACCAATGCGTTCAAGGCGTTCGGCCAGGTGAAGTCGGCACAGGTGATGCGCGAGTTGTTCAGCGGTGCGTCGAAGGGCTTCGGCTTCGTCGAAATGCCCGGCAAGCAGCACTCCCTGGACGCCATCGCCGGGTTGAACGGCAAGGACTTCCACGGCCGTCCGCTGCGCGTGAATGAAGCACGGCCCAAGGTAGGCCGGCGCTAGCAGCACGGCGAACAACCCCCTCTCCCTCGACGGGAGAGGGTGGAGCCTCAGGCGGCAGCCAGCGCTGCTGCGAAGCGCGGGTAGGTTTCCGCGATCTCCACGCGGATCTCTCCACGGATCAGCTCGAGCATGCGTGCATCGGGCAGCGGCGTAACCGGTACCGATTCCGGCCGGTCGAATTCGAAGCCCGTGTTGTCGAGGATCTCCTCGACGGTATGGCCCGGATGGACGCTCTCCAGCCGGAAGCGCTGCTTCGCCTTGTCGAAGTGGAACAGCCCCAACCCGGTGAGCAAGGCATAAGGACCGCCCGGCCGGTAGGACTCCGCGGCGCTTACGCCGGGGCTGCTGACGAAATCCACCCGCGGGACCATCACCCGGCGTGTGTGCTCCTCCCGGAACAGAATCACGCGAGGCACTAGAAAATACAGGTAGGCCGAGCCGAAGGAGCCAGGCCAGCGGACCTCGGTTTGCTGCCCGCTGCCGATACCGACCAGGTTGATATTGGCCTGCCCGTCGATCTGACCGCCGCCCAGAAAGAAAGCATCGATGCGGCCCTGCGCGGCAAGATCGAACAGCTCGACGCCGCCGTTGGTGAAGAAGTTGTTGCGTCGCGAGCCCAGCACGCTCACCCGCATCGCGTCCCCGGAAAGCCTGCGGGCGAGCAGGGCGCCCGAGCCGGGAATGGGCGAGGACTGGCCGACCGCAACGTGCCTGCAGCCTGCAAGCAAGCGCGCGATCGCAGCGATCAGCAACTCGGTCCGGCTGACCTGCATCAGGCCGCCGCCCTGCTGTGCTTGCCCAGCCACCCCTCGACGTAGCCGGCGAAGCCCTCCGGCGTCCGCGCGGCCGCAGCGTAGCGGGCGATCTCCGCTTCGTCCTGCGCATAGTGGTCGACCAGGCCGACCGGCCATGCACCGCGGGGTGCCAGCGCAATCCTCTCGATGTAGGGCGAGGGAATGACCGCGCCGGCGCGGGTCTGGTCCTCGAGAAGATTCCGGTCGGTGATCTCTTCCACGGTCACCAGTGTTCGATGCGCGGCGTGCGCCATGATCAGCAGCTCGCGCTCCCGACCCACGAACACGTTGCCGAAACGATCGGCAAGGCTGGCGTGGAACAGCGCGAAGTCCGGCCGGATGGCTTCCACGACGACGATGGGATCTCCGGGTGA
>DAIQQA010000154.1:3292-10078 GCA_036787045.1 Burkholderiales bacterium
ATGGGGACGCATAGCAGGTGCAGATCCCGGACCCGACGGCGCACAAGCTCCCGGGTCGCTGCCATCGCGACGCCAGACGAGTCCTTGGCGATCGCGAGCAGGGCGCCGTCCGGGATGGCGGCGGCGAGCGCTTCGAGGCTGCAGAGTGTGGTTTCCGGCATGACCGTGCTCCCGACGTTGGCAGCGATTATCCTCTAGCGGCGGGTGCAGCGTCTAACAGTCGGTTCCGGTAGCAAGGTAAAACATCGTCAACATCGAGCTCGGGCGAAGCCGTGCGCCAGGCGGCACGCGAGCGTTGCTCCAAGTAATCGAACCTGCGGAACGAGCGGGACCTCACCGGCCCCTTCGCATCGCCTTAAACGGGATTGACGCATAATGCACGAAAACCTACCCGGATTCCTTTCTTGACTTTCGGTTCGGGGAAGCAGGGAGGCTTATCATGGTCGTTCTTAACCGTCGCGCCTTCATGGCTGTGACTGCAGCTAGTGTCGTGGGTCCCGCTGCTATTGGGGCAAGAGAAGTCGTCGCGAAAGGCATGGACTGGATGACCATGTCGCTCGAGGCACGCAACTTAGCTTTCAATAATGTGGCGCATGTCGGACCCGAATTCGCTCGGATGAAGACCGAAGGCTGGGCCGCAGCGTCGAAGGCCCTGCGCGCGCAACGCCCGCAGTACCTCGATCTGGCTTATGCTCGAGGAGATCGGACCAAGTGGGACTTGTATCCCGCCACCGATCCGAACGCGCCGTGCTACGTTCACATTCATGGCGGTTATTGGCAGCGTGGCAGTAAGGAGATATTTGCTTGTATGGCTGAGGGTGTGCTCGCGCGCGGCTGGTCGGCGGCGCTGCCTGGCTACACTCTAGCCCCTGATGCGAGCCTGACGCAGATCACAGAAGAGCTGCGAACCGCGCTTGACTGGTTCGCGGCGGAGGCCGGCGCGCACGGTATTGCGGGGCCCGTCATACTCTCCGGTTGGTCGGCCGGTGGCCATCTAACGGCAGTCCTATTGGATCATCCGAGGGTGGCGGCTGGGTTGGCGATCTCTGGCGTATTCGAACTCGCTCCGCTGCGCGACTCCCCGCATGTCAACGACAAGGTCAAGTTGACCGAAGTCGAGATCGAAACCCTCTCTCCAATGCGCTTGCCGGGCGTCGATAAGCCACTTTCCATAGCCTATGGCACGGGCGAGTTGCCGGCGATGATCGCCAGCAGTCGCGATTTCCATGCTTACCGGGCTCAGGCCAGTGTCCCGGGCGACTTGATTCCGGTCATCAATACAAACCACTTCACGATTCTGGATGAGCTCAGGCTTCCCAACAGTCATCTGACACGCGCGGTGCTGCAGCTGGCGGGAACGTAGGGCGTCCAAAGCAGGTCTGGCCGTAGGAAATCGAGTCGGATCCCATTGACGCAATCGAAGTCGGCGTCCCACGGTGATGAAGGTATGGGGTATCGATCTTGCACCGGCCCGGCGCGGTCCGAACAGGACCGGCCGGTCCTGCCCAGATACCTATTCGCTTCCGGTATCGATGATGACCTTCCGTTGTCCCTGGCGCCGCACATATACTGCCGCATAGTTCCCATTCACGACCGTAGGTGCAGCCGCCCCGGCGGGCGACAGTGTGATCTTGTATGTCCCCATCTGAGCCGCCGTATCATCTGATAGCTGTCGCGTGTTATGGGGCGGAGCGCGGCGGCGCGCTAATCATCGCGTCTGGCTGCCAGGACGCCATCCATAGCCGCTACAGCGTGCTCGAGGCACACACGGATGGTGTTGAGCTGGCACTGCGGATCGGGCCCGCGGTCCTCAGCGCTTACGGCAATCCCGGAACGATTGACGCCAGCAGCGCGGCGCCGAGCAAGGCGCAGGCGATCAGGGCCTCACGGTTCAGCAGTGGGTCGAACAGACGGCGGAGTTGGTCGGTCAGCATCTCGTGTCCCCTCTGCTTTGGATCAGCACCCCGATGCTGGAGGTGCTGCGAGAGGTCACTTTCTCCCGAATCGGCCGGCGTGTCACCCTTTGTGAAATGGCCTCGTCGTGCGGCGCAACACGCTAGCGGCGACCGCGCAGTCTGTACGGCCGGAAAGAAGAAGCCCCGCACGAGGCGGGGTTTTCTTCGTACTGGCTGCAGACCGAATCAATAGTCCATGCCGCCGCCGGACGCCATGGCGGGAGCCTTCTCTTCCCTCGGCAGCTCGGCCACCATGGCGTCGGCGGTGAGGATCAGCCCGGCAACCGAGGCGGCGCTCTGCAGTGCACAGCGCGCAACCTTGGTCGGGTCGATCACGCCCATCTCCAGCAGGTCGCCGTAGGTGTCGTTGGCCGCGTTAGCCAAAGTTGGTCTTGCCCTCCATCACCTTGTTCACCACCACGGAGGGCTCGGCAGCAACAGCGAGCGACGACGCCAGGCGGAGGAAGTCCTGACCCTTCTCGGACACGCTGTTGACGCTGCGAAGCAACGTCGCCGCGACCGGCGACGACGCAGGCGAGCGATCGGTGTCACCTTAGGTCGACCTGATGCCCGCGGCAAGCATGATCTGCGTCGCACCGGCCGCGCGCCGCGCAGCGCGAGGCCGATAGCGCGCGCCCGTGCGCTCGGGCAGCTACGCCTTAGGGAAGGTCTGAACTAGTGGTCAAAAAGTCCGTGCGATCCGTTCCCTCAAGCCGCGAGGTGCTCGATTGCATGCCAAGGGCGGGAGACACTTGCATTCCCTGCTCCTGCAGATGACGGCCGAGCTCCTCGAACAAGCGACGGCCCAGATCGTGCCGCTCCAGCAGGTGGCGGAACTTGCACAGCGTGGTCTCATCGGGCACCGGCTCGCGCCCCAGGTCGATGCCCACGAACTGGCGCATCGAGATCGACTCGTAAAGGGCCTCTTCCACCGCCGGATCGGACAAGTT
The DNA here is from genome assembly GCA_036787045.1 of Burkholderiales bacterium. Taxonomy (GTDB): domain Bacteria; phylum Pseudomonadota; class Gammaproteobacteria; order Burkholderiales; family SHXO01; genus SHXO01. Next base: position 6,198 of record DAIQQA010000154.1, read on the forward strand.
GAACCACTGCTGCACCAAGTACATACGCAGCATGGTCACTTCCGTGGCGATCTCCATGGCTTGGCCGTGTCGTTCTCCAGGCTGACCTGGATAAGGCTAGGCCGGCTTCGGCGTCGCGGCCCGTTCCTGTGCGCGCCAGGTGAGCAGCGTCCAAAGGAAGCTCGAGAGATCCGACACGGCGAATAGCAGGGCGAGCGGGCCGGGAATGATGTCGAGCCACCACAGGATTGCCATCACCGGCGGCACCAGCGGGCGGTCGAGCAGCGATGCGAACACGAACCCCTCGGCGTTCAAGCGCCCGCTGGCGACGTAGAGCATGCCCAGTCCTCCGACCAGAAGACCGACCAGCCGAAAGTAGTTCGCGGCCTGATCGGAGAGCGCAGGCAGATGCAGCACCTGCGCGACGAAATGCGGCGCGAACAGCAGCGTCGCAGATTCGGCCAGCATCAGCCAGCCGAAATACTCGACCGTCTTCGCCGCCGGGCTCTCGCCCTCGGCGCGCACCAGCCGGTGGAACATCTCCGACAACGTGTGGGTCTGCATCGCTCGTTTCCTTCTTAGGTTCTCCAGTGCAAGCTTGGTGCAAGCGCGATCGAGTCCAGCATGCCACGGCTGCGCGCTCGCTGCCAGCCACGCGGCCTAAGGATGGAAGGAAGGATAGGAATTCCAACTGCATCGCCCTTCGCAAGAGGGCTCAAGGCGACGGTGGGGTTGGTCTTGCGGGGGGCGCAGGAGGGCTCGCGAAAGCGGTCCGGGGCACCCCGCTCACGTGATAGGACAGCCGGCCCCGCATCTAGCGGAGGTAGTAGACCGTGCGATCTCTTCCCGGATGAAGGTCTAGGAGATCGAGGACAACGTCGCCGGCTCCCTGCGACCGCACAGGCGTTGACGATCTGAGCTTCCGCCCCGCCTCCACCCTTGCTTTGAATCATGTCCCCGCTCGTATGCCCGATGCGCACCGAGGCATCGAGCGAGAAGCCCCCACCGTGGTCCAGCCGGCCATGCCCAGCGCATCGGCCTGGTCGAGGCTCCCAGCGTGGGCGAACCAGCGCACCCGTCGGCGCACCTGCTGCTGTACTGCCGTGAGGTCTTCTGGTGTCAGCGCGGCGGCCTCGGCGAAGTGGACCTTCCCGTCCTCGCCAGCGGCAAGTACCCCGTCGATCACACAGCAGTGAAAGCGCAGCACAGCTCTACGCGGCTGGCGCCGACTATGTCTACCTGCCGCGGGTGGAGAACGCCCGCAACCTGGAGCCGGCGATCATCGCCGCGCTCGATGGCATGCTCGCCGCCCACCGCGCCAAGATCGAAGAGGCCGAAGGCAAGCGGCGCGACCGCAAGGAGGTCTTCGCCTGAGGGTGAGCCGCACCCCTCCTCGCGCATTGGCGCGAACCTCAGCCGTATCTGAACGCGCCCGCCCCCTGCCAGTGCTTGCGGGCCTCCTGCTGCTGCTCGACCTTGGCCATCTCCATCTTCCTGGTCTTGGGATATTCGTTGCTCGTGAAGCTGGCCAGCCAACTCTTGAACTCGGACGTGTCGCCCTTGTAGCAGCCGGCGTTGGGGTCGAAGAAATAGGTGTGGCCGCTGAACTTGCTGAACAGGCCCTTCGACTTGCCGAAGCGCCAGAAGCCGAGGGCATGCCCGCCGCCACCGGTGAAGTAGATGCCCATGCTGTAGCCCTTGCGCTTCTCGTCCATGAAGTCGACGATCTCCGTGGCCGTGGCGCAGGGCGTGTAGATGTCATCCTTGAGCCGCAGCTTGCGAAGCTGCCATGTGACCGCTTCATCGGCGCCGACGCTCTGGTCCTGGCCCGCCTTGGTGTAGGCTCGCTGCAGCTTCTGCGCCTCGCTCTTGCACAAGGTCGCGAGCTCGGTGGTTGCCGTCTCGTTCTCCGACTTGTCGTGCTGCATGAGCGAAAGCCAGTACGCGACAAGCTGCATGCATACGCCCTTGTGGCCCTTCGGCAGGGCGCTGGATTGATCGAAGGTCCAGACCGTTTTCATCGGCGCCTCTCTGCTTCGCGAAACGGAGCACGGCAGGCGCTGCATCCGGCGCTGCCGAGCGGGACAGACAATCGAAGTAGCCCCATCCTACTCCGTCGGTTTCGCGCGCTCAAACGCCTGCGGCGGGCGGCGGCTGCGGGCGGCTCAGCCCGTCTTGCTCGTCGGTGCCCAGACGCCATCCCAGTCGGCCGGCGGCGGTGCGGCCTCGTACCCATCGATGCGGCTCTCGTAGAGATCATAGAAGCCGCTGATGTCGCGCGGGCCCTGTTTGACGAGCGGCTGAGCGCGCACCTCTGCCAGGGCCGCGCGCGCTTCTGCCCAGCGCTGGGCGCGGTAAGCGGCGATCATCCGGGCATGCGGCTCCGCAAGCGCGTGGAAGACGCCGGACTGGCGGAACGCGGCGTCGCCGAGCACGGTGAAGACCTGCACCGGCTTGACCTTGCCCTTCACCCGCACCTGGTCGAGTTCGAGGAAGGCGAAGTCGCCGGCCTGCGCCGCGGTGTCCTCGCCGACGACGATGTCAACGGCGTAGGCGCGCGACAGCGCCTCCAGCCGGGAGGCGACGTTCACGGCGTCGCCCAGCACTGAATAGTCGAAGCGCTGCTCCGACCCGATGTTGCCGACACAGCCCATGCCGGTGTTGAGGCCGATGCCCGCATCGAGTGGGATGTGCTCGCTTCCCGTTGCCCGCTTGCACCAAGGGCGTCCCTCTTTCCGGGATCTCGGGACCTCGCGCAGTTGCCGCAAAGAAAAAGCCCCGCACCAGGCGGGGCTTCTTCCACAGCGGTTGAAGGCTGGATCAGTAGTCCATGCCACCGCCCCCGGGCGGCATGGCCTGGGCCTTCTCTTCTTTCGGCAGTTCGGCCACCATCGCGTCGGTGGTGAGGATCAGCCCGGCAACCGAGGCTGCGTTCTGCAGTGCACAGCGCGCAACCTTGGTCGGGTCGATCACGCCCATCTCCACCAGGTCGCCGTAGGTGTCGTTGGCCGCGTTGTAGCCAAAGTTGCTCTTGCCCTCCACCACCTTGTTCAAGACCACGGAGGGCTCGGCACCCGCGTTGGCGACGATCTGACGCAGCGGCTCTTCGAGGGCCCGCATCACGATCTTGATACCCGCATCCTGATCATGATTGGCACCCTTGAGGTTGGAGATCGCAGCGCGGGCACGGATCAGCGCCACGCCACCGCCGGCCACGATGCCTTCCTCCACAGCGGCACGGGTGGCGTGCAGCGCATCCTCCACGCGGGCCTTCTTCTCCTTCATTTCCATCTCGGTTGCCGCGCCGACACGGATCAGCGCCACACCGCCGGCCAGCTTGGCCACGCGCTCCTGCAGCTTCTCCCTGTCGTAGTCGGAGGTGGTTTCCTCGATCTGCTGGCGGATCGCCTTGATGCGGCCCTCGATCTGGGCCTTGTCGCCGGCGCCGTCGATGATGGTGGTGTTCTCCTTCTCCACCCGCTTGGCGCGCCCGAGGTCGTTCAGGCTCACATTCTCGAGCTTGAGACCGACTTCTTCGGAGATCACGGTGCCGCCGGTGAGAATGGCCATGTCTTCCAGCATGGCCTTGCGGCGATCGCCGAAGCCCGGAGCCTTCACGGCGCAGGTCTTGAGGATACCGCGGATGGTGTTGACGACCAGGGTGGCGAGCGCTTCGCCCTCGACTTCCTCAGCCACGATCAGCAGCGGTTTGCCGGCCTTGGCCACCTGCTCGAGGATGGGCAGCAGATCGCGGATCGACGAGATCTTCTTGTCATGGAAGAGGATGTAGGGCTCGCCGGCTCCACCGCCGCGCTCGCCCAGCCCAGCGCGCAGCGCCGCTTCCTCGCCACGCTGCGCGCGCATGATTGGGTGGTCTACGCCAAGCGCACGCTGGCCGGCCC
>DAIQQA010000154.1:10178-11574 GCA_036787045.1 Burkholderiales bacterium
CCACGCTGCGCGCGCATGATTGGGTGGTCTACGCCAAGCGCACGCTGGCCGGCCCCCCGCCGCGCACGCCCCATACCACGCGCGCGCGCGCCATGACCCCCAGCATCACCCCGCGCCGCTCAACCGCTCATCGCTCCGCGCGAGGCGGCCTTGCGCCCCAACCGCCCGAATTGACCCCGGCATCGCCCTCTGCCATAGTGGGCGCCATCTCAACTGCGCTTCGCGACCCTCATGCCAAGCGCTTGCCTGCCCACCCACACGCCCGCACCGACTGCGCGCCACCTCCTGGACATCTCTCGGCGCGTTTCAATCCCCATACAGCGGCGCACTTAACACAGCGGTTCAGTTCAACTGATCCTATCCGTCATGCTGGCGCACGACGGATAGAATCCTATTCATTGGGCAGCACACGGCGCTTTGGTGAGTCCGCCGTAACCGGAGGCGCAGAGCATGACGTACGCGCATTTGAACGTGCACCGATCGGAAGGCGTCGGCTGGCTCGAGTATCGGCGCTTGCCGCGCAATGCCTTCAACTGGGAAATGCTGCGCGAAGTGCCAGTTGCACTGGACGAACTGCTTAGCACCGGTGACATACGCGTCATCGTGATTGCAAGTGCGATCGACGCATACTTCTCTACCGGCGCTGACCTGGCGACATTCCAGGGTATGACCCAGGAGGACATTGGGTCATGGGTGAAGACCTGCCATTCCATAGTACGTCAAATGCGCGCGGCGAGAATGCCCCTCTTGGCCGCGATTCATGGGACGGCCGTAGGAGGCGGGCTTGAGATCGCGCTGCACTGTGACGTCCGGTTTGCCGCTCACGACACCAAGCTCGGACAGCCCGAGGTGAACATCGCCTTCATTCCACCCGTTGGAGGCACACAGGCACTCGCGAGGCTGCTCGGTCGACCACGGGCGCTCCGGTTGCTCTACGAGGGGGAACTTATCTCTGCCCAGGACGCGCTAGACATCGGCCTGGTAGATCTCGTCGTTCCAGCAGAGCAGCTTCGCACCAGGGTGGGCGAGTACGCCTTGGTGCTTGCGAGAAAACCCGCTGCCACGCTCGCAGCCATCCGTCGATGCGTCACCGAGGGATTGGAGACATCCTTCGAAGCAGGGTTGCAGATCGAGTACGATGCTGCAGTCGAGCTCGGTCGCAATCCCAACTTCGCTGAGGGCGTCAACGCGTTTCTTGCAAAGCGGCAACCAGCATGGAAATAATTGACTGGATGGACAGAGGTGCTGCCCAAGCCGTTCAACCGGAGCGCCCAACAGCGGCCCCGCTGTTGGGTTCCCGCCGCGCTTCGCGCGCCGGCGCCCGGTTAACGGCGGCGTTGAGGGTGCGCCGTGCCAAGGCACGGTCTTTCAGTGGGTGCGAGTCCCACCCGGCAAC
>DAIQQA010000302.1:0-3196 GCA_036787045.1 Burkholderiales bacterium
TAGCGCAAGCGGACTTGTACCCATCCTATAACCCTGCGCGCGGCTGCGCAACCGCGCCGGAGCCCGCGGAGGGCGAAGGGCGAAGGACTAAGGGCGAAGCTGGAGGTTCTTTCTACGTCCTACGTCCCACGTGCCAGTCTTCGTTTCGGGATCACCACGGTCGCGATGGGGTCGCGGGCTATTCAGTGATCGCCACTCTGGCAGGGGCAAGCGGCGGGTTGGCCGCGAAGTAGCGCTTGATCCCCGTCAGAATGGCACGGGCCATCTGCTCCTGGTAACCGGGCTTGCGCAGCTTCTTCTCTTCCTCGGGGTTGCTGATGAACGCGGTCTCCACGAGGATCGACGGGATGTCCGGCGCTTTGAGCACCGCAAAGCCGGCCTGCTCGACGCGCGGCTTGTGCAGCGTGTTGATGTCGCCCAGTTCCTCGAGAACCTCGCGCCCGAGCTTGAGGCTATCGCTGATGGTGGCGGTCTGGGAGAGGTCCAGCAAGACCTCCTTGACGTACGGGTCTGCCACGTCGATGTTGACCCCGCCGATCAGGTCGGCCTCGTTCTCCTTCTTCGCCAGCCACCGCGCGGCGGCCGAGGTGGCGCCGCGCTGGGACAGCGCGAACACCGACGATCCGCGGGCGTGCGGCTTGATGAAGGCGTCCGCGTGGATCGAGACCAGCAGGTCGGCGCGCAGACGCCGGGCCTTGCCCACCCGTTCGCCGAGGGGAACGAAGTAGTCCCCAGTGCGGATCAGTACCCCGCGCATGTTGCGCTCCGCATCGATCAGCGCCTTCAGGCGCTTGGCGATGGCCAGAGTGACGTCCTTCTCGTGCGTGCCCATGCGCCCGCGCGCGCCCGGGTCTTCGCCACCGTGACCGGCATCGATGGCGACGGTGATTAGGCGTACGACCTCGGGCGCCTTGGGGGCCATCTTGCCCCGCTTGGTCTCCGTGCGCTTGCCATCGGCCTCGAATGGCGTGGGTTGGGGTTCGAGCTGCGCGGCCGGCTCCACGGGCTTCTGGGCACGGGCGGTTGCGTCCTCGGGGCGCGCGGAGCCACGGTCGGCAGCTCCCGCTGCCCGCTGCTGCTCCAGCTCGGTGATCAGCGCCAGGAGGGGGTCCACCGGCTGCGCCGGGTAGACATCCAGAACCAGGCGATGTGCATACTCACCGACTGGCCGGAGCGCGAACGCCTGCGGGCTCCCACCGGTTTTCAGGTCCAGGACCAGGCGCACGACACCGGGCTTGTGGCGTCCGATACGGGCCTCGCGCACGAACGGGTCGTCCGGCGAGATCCTGCTGGGCAGTCCCTCGAGTGCGCCGGCCGGATCGACGTCTTCCAGGTCGAGCACCACGCGATCAGGGTTGGTGACGGTGAACAGCGTGTACTCGATGGCCCTGGGCGATTCGATGGTGACGCGCGTGTACTCCGGGCCGGGCCAGACCCGCACGCCTGCGACCGGGGTGTCGGCCAGCGCGATCACCGGCACCATGCACAGCAGGAGCAGGACCCACAGGGCGAAGAATGACAGGGCCGCGCCGCGCGCAGGGCGCGGGGTACGGTTCACCTGATCAATTGTTCTAAGCACTGCCTGCCCTCGTCGGTATCTGCCGCGAGCCACACGTCGCGGCCCGCATTGGCGTGATCGAGGCGGATGCGCACGTCCGGCGGGGGTAGCTGGCCGGCGGCCTTTTCCGGCCATTCCACCAGGCACACGCCGGGTCCGCCGAACTCCTCGCGGAAGCCCGCATCGATCCATTCCTGTGGATCCCCGAACCGATAGAAATCAAAGTGATATAAGTTTAAGCTAGAAAGCCTGTAAAGTTCAACCAAGGTGAAGGTCGGGCTCTTGACTCGGCCCCGATAGCCCAGCGCCCGCAACAGTCCGCGCACCAGCGTGGTCTTGCCGGCACCCAGATCGCCGCTCAGGTAGATCTTCAAGCCGCCTTGCAAGACTGCGGCCAGCCGCGCCCCCAGCTCGAGAGTGGCAAGCTCGTTTTCGAGGTGGGCGGACAGCTCCCCGGAGGCGTTCCGCTGGAATGCAACCGTCATGTCAGGTGCGCTGCGGCTCCGGCAGCGGCCTTACGACCAGACGCACCGTCTCCAGGAATCGCTGCAAGGCCGCACGGGTGTCGCGCGCGCGCCAGGCCAGTGCGATCTCGGTCGATGGACTAGTCTCGGAGAGACTGCGATACACCACGCCGGTTCGCCCCAGGTGGCGCAGCGATGCGGGAATGAGGGCCACGCCAAGGCCGGAAGACGCTGGTGGCTTCGCGCAGCACCAGGCGGATCCCCGGATTGCGTGCGCGAAACGCCGACAGCGTCTGCGGCAGCAGGTTGTAGTCGGCGATGGTCACGAAGCCCACGATCAGCTCGCCGACTTCGCCGCGTGCCGCGCGCCGGGCGGCATCCCCCGCCTGCTCGACCCGCGCGAGGATCTCGCGCGCTTCCTTCAGGAATACCTGACCTGCCGGGGTGAGCTCCACGCGCCGCGGGCTGCGCTCGAGCAGCTGCGCGCCCAACTCCTGCTCCAGCGCCTTGATCTGCATGGACAGGGGCGGCTGGGACAGGTGCAGGCGCTGTGCCGCCCGGCCGAAGTGCAGCTCCTCGGCCACCGTGACGAAGTAGCGCAGATGCCGCAGTTCCATGGCGATCGATTCGTTTGCCGTATCAATCCGGCAGAAACAATATACTAGACGACTGCTGCAAACTTGCTCAAACTCGGCAACCCGTTTTTCGATCCCGGAGGCTGCGGCCCCGGCCCCAGACCACACCTGCGAGGAGAAAATCATGGCCGACAACTGGCGCTCCAGACTCATCACGCACGGCGTTGCGCGCTCCCCGAACCGTGCCATGCTGCGCGCGGTGGGCTTCACCGACCGCGACTTCGACAAGCCCATAGTCGGTGTGGCCAACGGTCACTCCACGCTCAACCCGTGCAACGCCGGCATCCAGCCGCTGGTGGATCGCGCCATCGCGGCTCTGAAGGACGCCGGCGCCATGCCGCAGATGTTCGGCGTGCCCACCGTCACCGACGGTATCGGCATGGGCACCGAGGGAATGAAGTACTCGCTGGTGTCGCGCGAGGTGATCGCGGATGCTATCGAGACCTCGGTCAACGGCCAGATGATGGACGGCGCGCTGGTAGTGGGCGGCTGCGACAAGAACATGCCGGGCGGCATGATGGCCATGGCGCGCATGAACG
>DAIQQA010000155.1:0-11548 GCA_036787045.1 Burkholderiales bacterium
CGACCGTCACTTTGTAGACGTTCTGGTCGGAGCCATTGGCGATGGTCAGCTCGCGGGTCTCCGGCGCCGTGGTCGGATAGGGCGTGCGCACGGCGATGAGCTGCACTTGCTGCACAAGCTGCTCACGGTCGGCGTCGGCGACGACGGGCGCAGGGGCGTCGGGCGCCGCGGCCGGCGGCTCGATCGGCGTGGCGCTCACCGGCGGGGCGGCGCGTGGTGTCGCCTGCACACGGCTCGGCTCCGGCAGTGCACTGCGCCCGGGAACGCATTCGATCTGTACGGTGAAGCCGCGGGCCAGCTCGGCGATGTCCGCGGTTGGCAGGGTCCGGTCCGATACCTCTTCGTCGAACGGTACGCCGTTTGCGCGCAGCAGTGTCCGCAGTACCTCCGTCTTGATCGCGAAGTTCACGTTCTGCGGGATGTCGCCGGTGCGCTTGGCAATCGCGACCGCGTCGAGCTTGGCGGTCACCACACCGATCACGTGTGCGGCTGCGTCCAGCAACGGGCCCCCGCTGTTGCCCGGTTGCACTGGCGCGGTTATCTGCAGGTAGGTCGGATCGTCGCGCAGGCCGGCCAGCGCGCTGACGTTGCCGGTGGTCAGGTTGCCTTCCTTCGAGAGCGAGCCGGCCAGCGGAAACCCGAAGCTGATGACCGGTTCCCCCAGCCGCACAGCCGGTGTGCTGCGCAGGGCTGCGATACGAGGTGTACGCAGATCGGTTTGCAGCAGCGCGAGGTCGACCTTGTCGTCCCAGGCCACCAGCGTGGCCGACGCGCTCGTACTGCCTTGCAGGATGCGCAGCGTTCTGCAGCCCGTGGCCACGTGCGCGTTGCTGATGATGTGGGTGGCAGTGGACACCGCGAAGCCCGTTCCGGTGCGGATCGTCTGCCCGAGGGCCTGCGCGCCCGGCCAGGCGCACAGGACGGCCAGAGCGATGGCACCACGCGCAGCGCGCGGGATACCAGGCTTCAGGTTCACGGGTTGTTGCGCCGGCATGACTGCACCCTTGGATGCGATAACGCGGAATGCGCATCGTACCCTCTGCCCGGTCGCCGCGTCAGCGCGTCCCGATCCCCGCCGCCGGCGAATCTGTCGCGGCCAACGCCTCCCGTGACTACGCAGTCAGTGAAACCGACCGTTGCCGCCGCCGGCCGGCGTCAACGCAGTTTGCCTGTCATCCGCTTTGCATGAAGGGAAGAACTCCTGCAGATATGGCCCGAAGCGGAAATCGGTGAAGTCGCAAGGATGTTCGAACGCGCCGTAGCACTGCTCCTCTGATTCCACCTCGCAGTAGCGATTTCCCTTCCGAACTGCCAACGGTGTAATGTTTACCGCGGACTCCTGGCTCTCGGCTCTTCCTACCAGATCGCCCTTGGGCGTGATGAACAAGACAATCCGGTAGGGGAAGTGTGGGCGAGGGTTGTCGTAGCAACTGCAGGAGTGCGCCTCCACTCGCGAATCTTCGGGCCCGAGCGCTGCGAGCTCGGCCTCGGAGAACCGGGATTTGAACCAGAGGGATACCCCCTGTACATCGAACGTCCTGGTGTGGGGCATCGCGGGATCGCTGGCCCGGGCTTCGCCCGTCAGGGAAAGCAGCGGAAACGATGCATACGTCAAGAACAGGGCGATCTGTCTGATGTTGGCCGGCACTGGCTTCTCCTATCGATCTCATCCCGGCGAATCGGAAGTGCGACAAGCTGGGCGATGCGAAGAGCGTCCACACTCCGATTCCCGCCGTTCAATGCAGTTGAGGCCGCATAAAGCGCGCCAGGTCGAAGACGTGTCGTGGCCAGACTACTACTTTACCTCCGCCGGGTACCCGGCCATTAGCGATTGACGAAGGCTGTCACGTCGCGTCGTGGAAGATGATGCCGAGCGTATGGCGATGTCCGGAGCGCACGCGACTGACGCCGTGCCGGAGATTCACCCGGTACACGCCGCGAGCCCCCTGCACCGGACGGTGATGGACAGCGAACACAACCGCGTCGCCCTGACGAAGCGGAACGACTTCCGGCCGCGACTGCATGCGCGGACGCTGCTCGGTGATCATGAATTCGCCGCCCGTGAAGTCCCGCCCGGGCTCGGACAGCAGGATCGCGACCTGCAGCGGGAACGCGTGCTTGCCGTAGAGATCCTGATGCAGGCAGTTGTAGTCGTCGGCCCCGTACTGCAACAGCAGTGGCGTCGGTCGCCGTTGGCCTGCCGCATGGCAGCGCTCGATGAACTCCGCGTGTTTCTCAGGAAAGCGGACGTCGATGCCCATCGCTGTGTTCCAGCGGTTGGCGATCGGCGCCAGGCGCGGGTACATGGTCGTGCGCAGGCCGGCAACGATCTCGGGCAGGGGATAGCTGAAATACTTGTACTCCCCGCGCCCAAAGCCATGCCGGCCCATCACCACCCGACTGCGGAAGAAAGAGTCGATCGGGTACAGCGTGGCCAGGGCGTCGCACTCCGTCGGGGCGATCAGGCGCTCGATCACTGCGCTGCCTTGCGCATCGAGGTCTTGCGAAACCTGCTCCCAATCGATCGACGCCACCCGCGCTGCCACATCGGTTGCCGAGGCGAAGGCCGTCGCGTTCCAGTCGCGCGCATTCATGCATTCGCCTCCCGGTCGAGCAGCGCGCGCTTGCGATCGACTCCCCAGCGATAGCCCGACAGCCCACCGTCGTTGCGTACGACGCGGTGGCAGGGGATCGCCACCGCCAGCGCGTTGGCGGCACAAGCCTGGGCCACGGCCCGGACCGCCTTCGGCGCGCCGATGCGCTTGGCGATCTCGGCATAGCTGACCGTCGCGCCGGCCGGAATCTCCCGCAATGCCTGCCAGACGCGCTGCTGGAACGCGGTACCGCGGACATCCAGGGGCAAGTCGAGCCCCAATCCAGGGGCCTCCACGAACGCCACTACTTTCGCGACCAGCTGCTCGAACCTGGCGTCGCCGCCGATCAGATCGGCTCGTGGGAAGCGGTCCTGCAGATCGCGCGCCAGTGCATCGGGATCGTCGCCCAGGAGGATGGCGCACACCCCGCGTCTGCTTGCGGCAACCAGGATGGACCCGAGGGAGCACTCCCCGATGGCGAAGCGTATCTCCGTGTTGGCGCCACCGGCGCGATAGTTGGTGGGCGTCATGCCCAATACCTGGTTCGATTTCTCATAGAAGCGACCGTTGGAGCTGTAGCCGGCGCTATAGATCGCCTCGGTCACCGTGCTGCTCCGCTCGAGCTCCGTCCTCATGCGCTGCGCTCGATGCGCCGTCGCGTATGCCTTGGGTGTCAGCCCCGTGACGGCCTTGAACAGGCGATGCAGGTGGTGGGGGCTCAGCCCGGCGTGGTTAGCCAGTTCCTCGAGGCTGGGCACGGTTTCGGCGGTCTCGATCAGCCGGCACAGCTCGGCCACCCGGGCAGCGTGCCGCTCGGCCAGCGGGGGCTGATCCGGCTTGCAGCGCTTGCAGGGGCGGAAGCCTGCCCGCTCGGCGTCCGCCGCGGTCAGATGGAACTCGATGTTCTCGGGCCTTGCCGCGCGCGCTGCACATGACGGCCGGCAGTACACACCAGTGGTCTTGACCGAGTAAAAGAACTTGCCGTCCGCCGTGGGGTCGCGGGCAACCACGGCCGCCCAGCGAGGGTCGTCGACCGTCGCTGCCGCTTGCAGTTCGATCTTTGTGGCCATGTTCATTTGCGTCCTTTCCCGTCGCCATGATCAACAGTGCGAATCTAGCCGTTGCCGGGAACCGCTGCACTCCGGGTCTTGCTCTCGAATTCCAGGACAGCGCCGGGGCCGACGTCGCGGTACCTCGCCGTTCCTAATGAAAGAAACGCCCCGCATCGATTACGAGTGTCTGCCCGGTAATGCTGTCGGTTTGGCAGAGCGCCACGACTTGGTTGGCCACATCGTCTTTGTCTGCCGCGCGCTTGAGCAGCGCTGCATTGCGTGCGCGTTCCCGGTACGCCGCATCGAGGTTCGCCGTTGCCCGAGTGCCCTCCAGATACCCCGGGGCGATGCAGTTCACCAGAATGGTTGGCGCGAGGCCCACCGCCATGCAGCGGGTCAGGTGAATCAACCCGGCTTTGGAGACGGCATAGGGAATGGAAGACCCCGACGGCCCTAACCCCGCGACCGAGGCGATGTTGACAATTCGGCCCCCGCCGCTTCGCCGCATCGCCGGCGCCACGGCCTTGATGCAGAGCATCGGACCGGTGAGATTCACCGCGAGGATCTTCTGCCATTCGTCATAGGTCATCGCGTCGAGGTCGTCGAAGGGAATCCACTTGTTATACGCCGCGTCGTTGACGAGCAGATCCACGCGCCCAAAGGTGTCGAGCACGCGGGAAACCAGCGCCTGCACCTGCGACGGGCTGGTCACGTCGCACCCCATGGCCTCCGCGCGCACCCCGGTGCTCTGCAACTCCGTTGCCACCTGCTGGGCGCCGTCGTGGCTGTGCGCATAGACCACGGCCACATCACTGCCTGCGCGAGCGAGGGCATGACAAATCCGCTGACCCAACCCGCCGTTACCACCGGTCACGATCGCGACCGTCCCCTGTAGCTGCATCGCTGTTTTCCCTTTCAGTTGCCTGGGGGAACATCCTACAACGAAGCAGATGACTACCGCTGGCCGACGAACCGCCGCGTCAGGCCTGCGGTTCGCGGCTATCAGCGCCTGGCATGGCGGTCGGCCGCTCCAAAAAAAACCGGGGACTTGCGTCCCCGGCTTCAACACTAGTGGTGATGCTGAATCAAGCGGTCTTCTGCTTGCCGATATAGCCGTAGTAGGCGTTGTTGCGCTCGCCGCCGGCCAGCTCGTACTGCTCCTTCATCTGCGCCAGCTTGTCGGTGGTGAGCTTGTCGTACTCGGCACGGTAGCGGAACTTGTAGAGCCTCGCCGAGTTCTCGCCGAAGATCATGCGCTTGACTTTGCTGTCGGCGTCACCCAGCTTGGTCTTCCAGCCCATCTTCTTCATCATGTCGTCCGGGATCTCCAAACGGCGCATGGCTTCGATCTGCCATTGCGGCGAGCCGTACCACACGGAGTCGGTGCCCCACACTACTCGATCCGTGCCTAGACCGTTCACGAGCGACCCTACCACCGCAGCCGCAAAGCGCGGGTTGGCCACCGCACAGGTCGCGAAGGTGGTGCCCAGCTCGCCATACACGTTGTTCACGCCGGTCTGCTGCGGGATCTTTGCCAGGTCGGTAACCCAGCGGATCTCGCCGGTCTTCTCGAACAGGTCCAGCTCGAAGGCGGGATCTTCCAGGAACGGGCGCAGCGCCCCGTGGTACATGACGAAGGCGAAGTCGGGATTGTCCTTGGAGGCCTTGGGCACGTCGTCCACGGCCGCGTGCTGCCAGACGCCGGGCCAGGATTGCTCGTAGTCCCGCGGCAGCAAGCCCTTGTGGATACAGATGATCTTATTGAGGCCGGACTTGCGGGCCTTCTCGTAGAACGGATAGACGAGGTTCTCGTCATCGAGCCGCCAGGCAGTGCCCTTCGAGGAGGGCGACAGCGGGTCGCCGATGGTGTACCCCTTCCAGGAATCGGGCTTGTACTCGGCGATGGACCGGTCTACCTCTTCCATCCAGCCGTCCTGGCCGGGCGTGAACACCGAGTGGGCGAACAGGCGTCTGGTCCCGGCGATGTTGTTGATCGCCGCGCGGGCGTCGCGGATCTGGTTGTTGAACAGCAGATACCAGCTCGGGTCGTCAAAGGGAGCCGAGGACAGCAGCGCGACCTTGGTGTCGCTGTCCATGAAGATCTCTTTGAGATAGTTCTCGAACTTGTACCGCGCGAGCGTCATCGGCGTCTCGGCCATCTTCGGGTTCCAGTGCTCGACGGCATACTTGCCCAGCCCGAGGAGGCCCTCTTTGTCGAAGTCGTCGCGCACGAAGTGCGTCTGATCGTCGAAGATGAACTGCGTGGACAGCTTCTTGGCGCGCTCGTCGGCCATGTCCCTGTCGGCAGCCTCGGCCTCGGACACTTCGAACACCGGCCCGAACACCTTGTTCATCGCCAGGAACGCTGCCGCGAAGCCGGACGCCGATTTCAGGAACTGGCGCCGGTCCACGCCCTGGTACTTGGCGTACTTGTCGCTGTACTCCTTGATCAACCCCTCGACTTGGCGTTGCTGCTCGGTCTGCGGCAGCGGGTTGTACTCGCCGTTGGACACGATCTGGGTGGGCACCGGCGAGCGGAACGCCGCCTTGTCCGCCGGATCCACCTCCCGAAGCTCCTGCTCTGACAGCCAGCCTGCTGGTCTTTCGCTCATCTGAAGTACTCCTCCGAAATGATTCTTGACTGCTGCGCCGCCGATCAAGGAGGATGCGCTACGGCGGCAAGAGATCCCGCATCCAAGTCTATCCATAGCAGGTATTCGCCAAGAGTTCAAGCCTGGCCTGCCGCGGGCGCGCCGGCCTCTATAATGGCTGCGCCGTGACCGCGCTCGCCGACCCGCGCTGCTTTGCAGCGACGACTTCTGATCCTGCCGTTGGGCTCGCCGCGACGTGGGTGAAGGCGGCTTCTGCGCCGCAGCGAGACTGGGCCAGCCCGCAGCTCGAGGCGTGGCTGCGTATCCGCGTGGCAGAGGGACGCGACGAGGAGATCGTGCGGAGCCTGCACGCGGCGACCTCGCCGGCCGTGTATCGCTGCCTGTGGGATTCGCTGGACCGGGCATTGTCGCCGGACCCAGGCGCGGGCGTGGTGGCGCTGCCTTTCGCGTTTCCGTTGCTGATCGTGACCGGCGGGCGGGCGCCCGTTACTCTGTCGGGCGTGCTGCGGGACATCGGACGCGTGCGCGGCGCGCTCGAGGCGAGCGGCGTCCTCGGCCAGGTCAGCAACTTCGGCCTGGGAAACGCGCTGTGCTCGCTCCCGGCGCTGGAGTCGGTGCAGCCGAGCCGGCTCTACGCGCTCGCTCGGGAGATCTTCCCCGGTGTGCTCGACCTGCCGCCCACGGATATCTCTGTTACCACCAGCGACGAGCAGGTGCACCTGCGCTTCCTGCTCGGCGCTGCCCTCACACCGGCGCACGCGCCGACCTTCCTCGAGACCGGGTCTGCCATCGCCACCTGGGGAATGGCGCTTACCCGCGAGCTGTCCGAGCAGCTTCAGGCGGAGGGGCTGTCCGTGCTTCCGATTCCCCGTCCGCCGGCGACGCTGCTGCGAGCGCAGGAGCTGGGCCGGCGTGCGCGCGAGGAACTGGCGCTCCAGGCCTTTGTCAGCAGCACACTGCGGCGATTCCGCGCCGAGCTCGGTGAGCCGGACGTGACCGTCGCGGCGCTGGACAGCGTTGCCATCGGCGTACGCCTTGCGTCGCCTTTCGTCGAGAACCGGGTGGATGTGCACGAATGGGCGTTGCACCCGCTCGACGATCTCGAAGACATCGCCGCGAGCATCCTCGGCCTGCTCCGCGAGTGCCGGGTGGAGAACGTAGAGGTGCTGCCGAGTGTGGTGTCTGCGCAGGCGTGGGAGAAGCAGTAGGGCGAACCTCCCACCACGAAGACACGAAGGCACGAAGAAAGGCGGAAGAAACCGCAGTTCAGCGCAGCGCTGGCTGCTGCCGAGCCTTGAAGAGCGTTGGACGTGAACCTCCGAACGCCGTTACCTGGGCACAGCTCCCACTCCAGACTTGTCTTGGCTTTTCTTCGTGCCTACGTGTCTTCGTGGTGAGCGGTAAGGTGTAAGCGGTAGGGGTGTGGCTACTCCTCAAGGAAAACCTGCACCTCGCGCAGCAACTGCATGCGGTTCTTCTCCATGACGACGGTGTGGGTGCCCTCGCCGATAATCACCAGTCGCTTGTAGGCCGTATTGGTGAGCAGCGCGAACAGCGCCTGCGCCATGTACCCGGGCGTGTCCTGGTCCCACTCCGCGTGAATCAGCAGAGTCCCGGCGGTGATGGCGGCGGGGTCATAGTAGGGGCGCCCGGCCGCCCAATAGTCACGCACGTCCTGGATCACGCCATTGGGTGCGCGCAGCAGCGGCGGGTCCCACTTGGCGCTGTCCGGGTCGGTAGACCAAGTGGCCTGCGCCCAGGCGTCGAACCAACCTGGCGGGATGAGATCCGCCTGCATCTCGGGCGGGACGCCGTTCAGCCAGCGCTTCTTTGCTTGCTCTTTCGTGACGGTCCGATACGCGCCGAGGGTGCCGGACCCGGCGATCTGCGACGGCGTGTTGCGCAGCCACACCGGCGCATACAGCGCGAGCTTGCCCACCTGGCCGGGGTTGCCCGCGGCGTAGGTGGCCATGATCGCGGTGCCCCACGACCAGCCGAGCAGGTTGAGTCGCTCGACCTTGCGCCGCTGTGTGATCCACTCGACTGCCGCGCTCACATCCGCCACGGCCACGTCCGTCGTGACGATGGGCTTGTTGGCCTCTGCCGGCTGGGACATCTCAGGCGGCCGCGTGGACTGGCCGTAGCCGCGCAAGTCCACCAGGTACACGTCGAAGCCGCGGCAGGCGATGTAGTCCATCCAGGAGAAGCCGTCCAGCGCGAGATCGAAACCGGTCTCCGACGGATAGGTGGCCCCGTGCACGAACAGGACGATGCGCTCTGGTGGAAACGAACTCATGTCCGCCGGCCGCTTGTTGCGCAGGTACAGCTCGATGCCGGGCGTGTTGGACGCGATGTGGCGGCTCTCGGTCACCAGCGTGCGAGCGGGCGCACCGGATCGATCGCACAGGCCCTCGGCGGCGACTGCGCCGAGGGTGTGACCCGCAAGCGCTGCTGCGGCGAGAAGTCCTGTCCAGGGTCTGCGGGTCATGGGTATGCTCCTCGATGCCTTTCCGGGGCTGCATGCTATCCGGCCAGACACGGTAGCGGGGGTATCGCGCCCGGGTCAAGCGCAGTTTGCCCTTCGCCCGGGCGGGACCCATAATCCAGCGGCTCACCACCTATGGTTCCCTCCCAGAATGCCCGAGGCACACGCCCATCCCTACGACGCCCTGACTCCCGATGTCATTCTCGACGCCGTCGAAAGCACCGGCCTGCGCTGCGACGGACGGCTGCTCGCGTTGAACAGCTTCGAGAACCGCGTTTACCAGGTCGGTATCGAGGAAGCAGCGCCCGTGGTGGTGAAGTTCTACCGCCCCGAGCGCTGGACGAGCGAGCAGATCCTCGAGGAGCATGCATTCGCGCGGGAGCTGGCGGAGGCCGAGATCCCGGTGGTGGCGCCGCTTGCAGACGCTGGCACCACGCTGCATGAGCACGCCGGCTTCCGCTTCGCGGTCTACCCGAAGCAGCGCGGGCGTGCCCCGGACCTCGAGACCGAGGAGACGTTGAGCTGGATGGGCCGTTTCCTCGGGCGAATCCACGCGATCGGCGCGTTGCGGCCGTTTTCGTGCCGGCGCACGCTCGACGTTGCCGCCTTTGGGGACGAGCCGTCGGCGTTCGTGCTGGAGCGACGCTTCATCCCGGCCGAGCTGGAAGAGGCCTACCGGACCCTGATCGCGCAGTTGCTGGCGAAGATCCGCTCCAGCTTCGATCATGGCTTCCCGCTGCTGCGCCTGCACGGCGACTGCCATCCCGGCAACGTGCTGTGGGACGAGGGCCCGAACTTCGTCGACCTGGACGACTGCTGCATGGGTCCGGCAGTCCAGGACCTGTGGATGCTGCTTTCCGGCGAGCGTGAAGAGCGCGAACGCCAGGTCGGCTGGCTGCTCGACGGCTACTTCGAGTTCGCCGAGCTCGATCCGCGCGAGCTGGCCCTGATCGAGCCGCTGCGCACGCTGCGCATGATTCACTACGCCGGGTGGCTGGCCCGGCGCTGGGACGATCCTGCGTTTCCTGCCGCGTTCCCTTGGTTCAACACCCAGCGCTACTGGCAGGACCACATCCTGGCGCTGCGCGAGCAGGCTGCTGCTTTGGACGAACCGCCTTTGTCGCTCTCGCGCTGACTCGCCGGACTACCTCTCACCACGAAGACACAAGACACGAAGAACCCCGAGAACAGGGCTCCGGAGGGTTCAAGGAATCGCCGGCTGCCAGCACGTCGGGGGAGGGGCAAGCCCGAGTGTCACACCAGCTTCTCGCGGGCTTACAGCTTGTTCGCTGGGCATTTTTTCTTGGTGTCTTCGTGCCTTCGTGGTGAGAGGTTTCTGGTTTGCCGAGAGGGCATTCAGGCCCGCAAATTGCAGCGGGACCCTCCATTCAAGGTCCAAAACCGGAGATTTCGCGTGGACACCGTCCAGATCACCCCCCCTTGGGGCTACAAGCAGATCGTGCCCCTGCTCAAGACCCACCGGGTGGCGCTCGTGGAGTCCGGCATGGCGCCGCCGTTCAGCGTGAACCTGCACGCGGTCCCGCTGGGAGCCTCCGAGCTCGCCTTCGCGCTGCGCGACTACCCGATCGTGTTCCAGCGGCGCAAGCACGACGGGGTCTTCGAGGCCATGGCGATCCTGGGCATCCAGGAAGGACAGAATCTGTTCGTGATGCCGGATGGCCGTTGGGACCGCCGCACCTACATCCCGGCCTACATCCGCCGCTATCCGTTCTGCGTGCACATCGTGTCGGGCGAAGCAGGCCGCGACGAGCGCCTGATCTACGTCGATCCGCACGCGCTCACGGATAGAGGCGCCCGCCTGTTCGACGACGCCGGCGCGCCGCTGCCACACTGGGTCGTGATCGATCGCCTGCTCAACGAGTACGAAGACGAACTGGCGCGCGTCAACCGGCTTGGCGCAACGCTGCATCGCCTGGGCGTGCTCACCTCGTTCTCCTTGCACGCCGATCTGTACAACGGCTTTTCGCTCTCGCTCAACAACATGTACCGGGTGGACCGCGGCATGCTCGCCGCGCTCGAGGCCCAGCCTCTGCGCGAGCTGATCGCCCAGGCCGACATGGACCTCGTCTATGCCCATCTGCTGTCGCAGGAGAACTTCCTGCGGCTGATGAACCGCCGCAGCTTCTTCGCTCCCCGCGCGGCGGCGTAAGCCCCCGGCCGGCCTTCAGCGCCGGGAACGCGTGCTTCCCGGGGCGCTCGCGGTCCTCCGGCTGTCGGCTCCTCCCCTACTGAGCCACGTCGGTCAGGCCGTTTGCCTGGCGGGCAAGAGCGGACACGCCGCCGGCAGATACGACAGCTTGCGGTTGATGATCTCCTGGGAGTACTGCTCCACGTAGTGCAAGATGGTCTCGGTGCGGATCTTCACGCTGCCGGCGGGCTTGGTCGCGTCCAGGTCGCCGAACTTGAAGAACAGCGTCCCGGTCGCCTCCACGATCTTCTGCACCGGCGTGAACGTCGGCTGGTCCATGCCGCATTCGTAGCTGGACAGGCGCAGCACGCAGGTAACCCAGGGGATGCGCGCGGCCGCCTTCGCTCCCCACATGATCTCGTTGGTGCTGGCGCTATAGGACGAGACCCAGACGTCGGCGATGTCGAACGGGCTCTTGATCTCGCCCCGCCACACCTCTTCTCCGAACAGCCAGTCTTGGAAATCGTCGTCGAGCGGCACGTACTGGTTCCAGATCACCGGGTAACCCTTGCTCTGCAGCTCGGTCTCGATCTCGTGGCCGACCCCGGGGTCCATGTGATACGGGCGGGCCAGCACCATGATGCACGGGCGCGAGT
>DAIQQA010000156.1:0-11535 GCA_036787045.1 Burkholderiales bacterium
AGGCTGATGTTCCAGGTTGCCGATGCGCATCGGCTGACTGGCCATCACCCCGACGTGCTTGCTCTCCCGCCAATGGTACATCGCCTGGCTGAACCCAGCACCGAGCCTAAAGGGGGGCGGCCCCTGGCATGGGGGCGCGGGGGACAAGCGGGGTCAGCGGGCCGTTCCAAAGCGGCTCGGGATGACCCGGGTGAAGCGCAGCGGCTACCAGCTCAGGCGCTGGTCGAACACGAACTCGGGCACGGGTGCTGGGGAGTCGGCCCAGTCGAGACGGGCTCGGCCGCCTGGTCCCACAGCGGGGGGTCACGTGCCGGGGCCACCCCGGATCAAGTCCGGGGCAGCTTGGGGTGGCCCAAGTGGGAAGCCGAGGTCTTGCGCCTACCCGAGCCCTTCCCCAGCCACCCGCAGACCAACCTGACGCATTGAGCCCTCCCGCGGCACGTGATACGGACGGCGTGGGCGCGCTCTATGCTAGCCGGATTTCCAACCACGCCAAGGCCAGCAGCGACTGAAAAGTCCGGCACCGGAAGCTTGTGGCAACCAAATCCCGGCAAATGAGTCAAACCGAGTCGGTGCCGATCCCAGGGGTGCGTCCTTCACACACCACCGGCGGGACATCACGGCGCCTTGAGACGGAGCGCGAATGAAACAGAAACTCCTATGGCTAGTCTTTGTCCTTGCGACGGCAGCGCAAGGCGCGAGTCTCGACGCGGGAACGACGTATCCGCCAGAGTTGAGGCCAGTACCGCAAGAGGCGCAGGCCGCGCATCTGGCGGCTGAGCTGCTGACCCGTTACCACTACAAGGCGATGCCGCTCGACGCCGGGTTGTCGGGGAAGATATTCGACCGATATCTGAAATCCCTCGATCCTGAGAAGCTCTTCTTCGTGCAGGCCGACATCGATCAACTTGCCGGCAACCGAACCAGGCTCGGCGACGCCATTGTCAACGAAGACCTGACTGTTCCATTTGCCATTTTTAATACTTACCAGAAGCGCGCGGCCGAGCGGTTCACCTATGCACGCACGCTGCTCAAGAAGGGGTTCGATTTCCGGCCCGATGAGTACTACCAATACGAAAGGGAGAAGGAAGCCTGGCCGAAGACCGAATCGGAAGTCCGCGATCTGTGGCGTAAGCGGGTCAAGAACGACTGGCTGCGGCTCAAGCTCGCCGGAGAGGACGACAAGAGCATCGTCGACATACTCGACAAGCGTTACGACGGATTCTTGAAGCGCATCGGACAGGCAAAGAGCACAGATGCGTTTCAGACATTCATGAATGCCTACACCATGGCCATCGAGCCCCACACCAACTACATGGGACCACGGGCGGCGGAGGATTTCGATATTTCGATGAGACTCTCGCTGGTCGGGATCGGAGCGGTGCTGGAGGGGCGGGATGAATACGCCACGATACGCGAGCTGGTACCCGGCGGGCCGGCCAGCCGTTCGGGTCAACTGGAAATCGGGGATCGCATCGTCGGCGTCGCTCAGGGCGAGAGCGGCGTCATCACCGATGTCCAGGGCTGGCGCCTGGACGACACGGTTGCGCTGATCCGCGGCGCGCCTGACTCGATCGTGGTGCTCGACGTGCTCCCGGCAGCAGCCGGTCCCGACGGCAAACGCAAGCGGATCTCCCTCGTTCGGAAAACGATCAGCCTGGAGCAACAGGCCGCCAAAGCGTCCGTCCACACGGTGACAAACGGAAAGGTCACTCGTCGCGTCGGCGTGATATCGCTTCCGTCCTTTTACGAGGATTTCGCAGCCAGACAGGAAGGCATGCAGGAGTACAAGAGCGCGACCCGCGATGTGGCCCGCCTGCTTGACAAGTTCAAGAAGGAAAAGGTCGACAGCGTCCTGATCGACTTGCGCAATAACGGCGGGGGTTCATTGGCGGAAGCGATTGATCTCACCGGCTTGTTCATAGACACGGGGCCGGTGGTACAACAGCGCAATGCACGCGGTCAGATCTCCGTGGAAAGGGATACCAATGCGGGGGTCGCCTGGGACGGCCCGCTCGGCGTCCTGATCAATCGAGGTTCGGCATCGGCGTCGGAGATTTTTGCCGCCGCGATTCAGGATCATGGCCGCGGCCTGATTATCGGCGAACCGAGCTTCGGCAAAGGCACGGTGCAAACCGTGGTCGATCTCGATCAAGTCGCCAAGAACAGTACACCCCAATTCGGTGAGCTGAAAATGACCGTCGCACAGTTCTTTCGCATCAACGGAGACACGACGCAATTGCGCGGCGTGAAGCCGGATATTCCCCTCCCTGCCGTAGCCGACGCGGAAGAATTTGGCGAATCCAGCTTCGACAACGCACTGCCTTGGACGCAGGTCAAGGCAGCGGAGTATTCGCCCGCCGGCGACCTGAAAGGTCTGCTGCCTCTCCTCCTGACACTGCACGAGGCCCGCGTGAGCAAGGACAAGGCCTTTCGGTACCTGCAGGAGGACATCGCCGAATCGAAGCTTCAGCGCAAGAAGAACCTGATCTCACTGAACGAAGCCGAACGTCGCAAGGAACGGGACGCGCAAGAAGCCCGGCTCAAGTCGCGAGAGGCACAAAGGGAAGACGGCAATGGCGCCACCTACGATGTCGCCGGCGACGATGGCGCGTCCGACAAGGGCGCTGCGCTTCGAGACGACGGCCTTCAACCCGACGAACGCGACCTCGCCAAGGAACTGACCGCTGAGAACGCGCGGAAAAACGTCAAAGACCTCTTCCTGAACGAGGCCGTCAACATACTTGGCGATGTACTGGAGGTGCTCCCTACCGGCGGCGAGCTCGCAGCCCGCGTAAAGCCGGTTCCTGCGGCGGCGCCGAATTAGAAGCACGGCCGGACGCGGGTCGTGCCGTGTCCTGTCCCGCGCGACGACATCGTGCGGTGCGGACTCGCCCATACTCCGACGCCTCGATGCGCGCCATTGCGCCGGTCCCATGCCGGTCCAACGGTGGAAGGCACGTGTGAAAGCGTAGTATGGTTGGCGTTCTGGTCCCGCAACGGGGAGGCCCGATGAGCTCAAACTACCTGTACATGGTGCGCATGGACGTCGCCAACGATCGGGAGACGGTGTTCAACGAGCTCTACAACTTCGAGCATATTCCGGCACTGCTCGCGGTGCCGGGTGTGGGGCGCGCAAGCCGATACCGCAACCCGTCCCCGACGGATCCCCGGTACGTGGCCATGTACGAGCTCGACCGCCCCGATGTCGTCGACAGCCCGGCATGGAAGGCCGCCGGCGACTCGGGACGCTGGCCAAGCGAGGTGCGCCCGTACACGATGAACCGCCATCTGGTCATGTACGAGCGCGTGGGTCGCGCCAGCGAGTTGACCTATGCCACGCCCTACATCTTTTTGGTCATGATGGACGTGGAACCGCACCGTGAGGCGCTGTTCAATGAGCTGTACGACAGCGAGCACGTGCCGGTGATGCTCGGACTGCCCGGATGCGTGAACGCCGTGCGCTATCGTACGCAAACGCCGGGCGAGCCGCGCTACCTGGCCGCCTACGAAGTCACGCGCGCGGACCTCCCGAATTCGGCGTTGTGGAACGACACCAGCGACATCGGCCGCTGGAAGCCGGAGGTGCGCCCGTATACGCACAACAAACGCCTGATCCTGTGCGAGCGCATCTGGCCGAGGTAAGGCCCAGCGCAAGGGTGCGGACGCGGGTCACGTTGTAGCAAGTGCCGCCAACCGTAAGGGGGGCGGATGGGCAGTCGCCGGAGCAGTCACTCTTTCGACGCAATCATCGTCGGTGAGTGAGTACCCCTGTGCTAGACTCCGAGCGCGTCATAAGACTGCCAGCAGTTCCCGGGGCGACCTCGCCCTGAGTTGCACAGTTGCCACTGACGGCACTGCGGTCGCCCGCCGAGGTGCCTCGCAAGCAACCGCGCCAAGACCGGGAGATCACGCTGTGATGATGTCGTTCGCCAGCGGTGGCCGCGCACGCCTGCGCACAGTTTGCGTGCCGCTGCTCGGCCTGGCCCTGCTGGCCGGCTGCGGCAAGTCCGAACAGCAAGCCCCGCAGCGTCCACCCGCGCCGGTCGGCGTGATGACGGTGGCGCCGCAGACGATCCCATACACCCAGAGCTTCGTTGCCCAGACCGAAAGCTCCCAGCAAGTCGACATCGTCGCACGCGTTTCCGGCTTCCTGGACAAGATCGCCTACCAGGAGGGGGACTTGGTCAAAGCCGGCCAGCTGCTGTTCCAGCTCGATCCCAAGCCGTTCCAGGCGCAGCTCCAGGCTGCGCGTGGCGAGCTGCAGTCGCAGCAGGCGCGGCTGACCACGGCGCGTGCCAACCTCGATCGGATCAAACCGCTGGCCGAGCAGAATGCATTGTCGCAGGCGGACCTGGACAGAGCCCAGGGCGAGTTCGATTCGGCAAAGGCCGCGGTGTTCTCGGCCCAGGCGAAGGTCACTTCAGCCGAGCTCGATCTCGGCTATGCCACCATCCGGTCTCCCGTGACAGGGCTGGCGGGCCGCTCGCTGCAGCGGCAGGGCGCGTTCATCAACTCTATGGCTTCGAGCGCTCAGCTCACGTACGTGGCCGCTGTCGACCCGATCTGGGTCAACTTCAGCGTCTCGCAGAACCAGATCGCCAGCTATCGCGACCTGGTCACCAAGGGCCAAGTGGTGCCCCCGCCGAGCAACCAATACACAGTCGAGCTGGCGCTGGGCGGCGGTCAAGTATTTCCGCAGACCGGTGCCATCAACTTCGCCGATCCCTCTTTCAGCCAGGACACCGGCTCCTTTCTGGTGCGGGCCGTGATTCCCAATCCGAAGCGGGATCTGCGTCCGGGCATGTTCGTCACCGCCAATGTCAAGGGTGCGATGCGCCCGGACGCAATCGTGCTGCCGCAGCTCGCGGTGCAGCAGGGGCCCAAGGGTCATCTGGTGTATGTCGTCAACCAGACCGGCGTCGCCGAGGTGCGCCCGGTGATCGTGGGCGACTACTACGGCGAGAACGGCATCGTGATCGTGGGTGGTCTGCAGGCCGGTGACCGCGTAATTGTGGAGGGAATGCTCAAGGTGGTGCCGGGCCAGCCGGTCCAGATCGCGCAGGCGGGTGCCCCCGACGCCCCGCCGGCCGCCGCCGGCCAGGCTGCTCCCAAGGCCGCCGCCCCCGCCAAGTAGGCCGGCCCGGCTTTCAGGATGTTCACCCACTTCTTCATCGACCGCCCGATTCTCTCGGCGGTCATCTCGATTTTGATCGTGCTGGCGGGCGCGGTCTCGATGTCCGTCTCGCCGATCGAGCAATACCCGGATATGGCGCCCCCGCAGGTCACCATCGACGCGCGCTACCCGGGCGCGACCGCCGAGGTGATCGCCAACAACGTCGCAGCGCCGATCGAGACCCAGCTGAACGGCGTGGACAACCTGCTCTACTACTACTCGACCAGTTCGTCGAGCGGCAACGCCCAGATCGTGGTCGTGTTCAAGCCGGGCAGCAACCCGGACATCAACCAGGTCAACGTGCAGAACAAGCTGAGCCAGGCCATGCCTCAGCTGCCACAAGTCGTGACGCAACAGGGGCTGGTGACCGACAAGAAATCGCCCAGCATCATGATGGTGGTCTCGATCTACTCGCCCGACGAGCGCTACAGCGCTGCCTATATCGACAACTACACCAACCTGTACGTGCTCGACGAGCTGAAGCGCGTTCCGGGCGCGAACCGTTCGTCCGTGTTCGGCCTGCCCGACGCCGCGATGCGGGTGTGGCTGCGCCCCGACCGCATGGCTCAGCTCGGCATCACGGTGCAGGAGGTGGCCAACGCAATCCAGAGCCAGAACCAGACCTTCGGCATCGGCCAGCTCGGCGCGCAGCCCGCTCCGCCCGGCGTCGAGCAGCAGTTCGTGGTCACCGCGCAGGGTCTGCTCACCAGCCCGGAAGAGTTCGCCGATATCATCGTGCGCACCAGCAAGGAAGGCGCGGCCATCGTGCGCATACGGGATATCGGTCGGGTCGAGCTGGCCAAGCGCGACTATTCGATGTCGAGCCGGATGAACGGCAAGACCGCCACCACCATCGGCGTGTACCAGCAGCCCGGCGCCAACGCAGTAGCCACCTCGCAGGCGGTACGCCAGCGCATGGAGGAGTTGAAGACCAAGTTTCCCACCGGGCTGGACTACAAGATCGTGCTCGACACCAGCGAGTTCACGCTCTACTCGATCGACAAAGTGGTGCATACCTTCTTCGAGGCCGTGATACTGGTCGTGCTGGTGGTGTTCGTCTTCCTGCAGTCGCTGCGTGCCACCGTCATTCCGATCCTGGCGGTACCGGTGTCGATCATCGGCACCTTCGCGGGCATGCACCTGCTTGGCTTCTCGATCAACATGCTGACGATGTTCGGCATGATCCTCGCCATCGGGCTGGTGGTCGACGACGCCATCGTGGTGGTCGAGAACGTCGAGGTCAACATCAGCAAGAAGGGACTCTCGCCGCTCGAGGCGGCGAAGCAGGCGATGACCGAGATCGCCGGGGCGCTGATCTCCATCGTGCTGGTGCTGCTCGCGGTGTTCCTGCCGGTGGCGTTCCTGGGCGGCGTGACAGGCACCCTGTACAAGCAGTTCGCCATCACCATCGCGATCTCGATGGTGATCTCGGGGATCATGGCGCTTACCCTGTCCCCCGCACTCGCCGCCATCATCATCAAGGCGCATCACGGCGAGAAGAATCGTTTCTTCCGCGCATTCGAGAACGGGTTCGAGCGCCTGCAGCGCGGCTTCGTGGGCGGCGTCGCGCGCACCATTCAGGCTTGGCCGATTGCGCTCATCCTGTTCGGCGGGGTGATCGCCGGAATCTTGTTCATGTTCCGCATCCTGCCGTCGAGCTTCGTGCCCGACGAGGACCAGGGTTATTTCTTCGTCGTCGCCCAGGTGTCCGACTCGGCCAGTCTGAGCGTCACCAGCCGGTTCACCACCGAGCTCGAGAAGATCGTTCTTGCCGACCCCGCGGTGCAGGACTTGGGTACCGTAAATGGCTACAGCTTCATCGACGGCCAGCAGAACAACAGCGCGGGACTGATGTTCGGCCTGCTCAAGCCGTTCGACCAGCGCGGCGATCCCTCGCTGTCCTCCTTCGCGGTGTTGAAACGATTGAATGCCCAGTTCTTCGGACGCAAGGAGGGCATGGCCTTCGCCGTCAACCCGCCGGCGATCCCGGGCTTGGGGACAACGGGGGGATTCGAGTTCTACATCCAGAACCGTGGTTCGGGCGACCCGCGCGCCACCGACGAAGCGGTCAAGGCGTTCCTGGCCAAGGCGCGCCAGCGCCCCGAGCTGCAGGGGGTGAACACCACGTTCCGTGGTTCGAGCCAGCAGCTGTTCGTAGACCTCGATCGCAACAAGGCCGAGGTCCTGGGTGTGCCGGTGCAGGACGTGTTCCAGACCATGCAGACGTTGTTCGGGTCGCAGGTCGCGGGGCAGTTCTCGCAGTTCAGCCGGGTGTGGTTCGTCATCGTCCAGGCCGACGCCGAATTCCGCATCAGCCCCGATGACTTCCGCAAGGTCTACGTGCGGTCGAAGAGCGGCGCGAACGTGCCGCTGTCGGCGCTGATTACCACGCGCTACGTGAACTCGCCCAAGCTGATGACGCGCTTCAATGGCTTCCCGGCGGTCAAGGTCACCGGCAGTCAGGCGCCGGGCTACAGCTCGGGGCAGGCGCTCAATGCGATGGAGGAGGTGGCGCGCGAGGTCCTGCCGGGGGACTTCGGATTCTCCTGGGCCGGGCAGGCGCTGCAGGAGAAGGAATCGGGAAGCACGTCCTCCTCCGCGTTCATCTTCGGCCTGATCGTGGTGTTCCTGCTGCTCGCCGCGCAGTTCGAGAAATGGACGCTGCCCATCGCAGTCGTGCTGACCGTGCCCTTTGCCGTGCTCGGTGCGCTGGTGCTCACCTGGCTGCTCGGATTGCAGAACGACGTGTACTTCCAGGTCGGGCTGGTGACGCTGGTGGGCCTGGCGGCGAAGAACGCGATCCTGATCTGCGAGTTCGCCATCGAGCGCGTGCGGCACGGCATGCCCGCGCGGGAGGCGGCCATCGAGGCGGCGGGCTTGCGGATGCGCGCCATCGTCATGACCTCGTTCGCTTTCATCCTCGGCTGCGTGCCGCTGGCGATTGCCACCGGCCCGGGCGCCAATAGCCTGCGCGCTATCGGCACCGGTGTGATCGGCGGCATGCTCGCCTCCACCGTCATCGCCATCTTTTTCATTCCGCTGTTCTTCTGGCTGCTCGAGTCGATGAGCGAGCGGTTCGCGCGCAAGAAGCGACCAGCAAGCGGTGGGCACACTGCGCCGGGCGCACCTGCAACCGCGCCGCATGCGAAGCGGGAAGGGGAGTGATGGCGTACTCCGTGAGGCGTGAGGCGAGAGGCGTGAGGCGGACTGCATCGCGCACAGCGTGCGCGATGCTGCTTGAACCGGCTCCCACCACCTCGCCCCCTTCGGGCGCACCCCTCCTCGGACAGGAGGGGAGGGTTAGTGCTGCGCCCGCTGCGCGGGCCATTGAAATCTCCTCTCCTTTCCAAGCAGGGGTGGCGCCGGCCCTTACCCTACCCTCTCCCGCACGCGGGAGAGGGGCCTCTTGGCCTGTCGTGACGGGGTGGTTGGCGTTGCGCCTCACGCTTCACGCCTCACGCTTCACCACCGACGCCTCGCGCCTCACGCCTCACGCCTCACGCCTCACGACCCAGGCCTCGCGCCTGGTCGTGGCCACGCTCGTCGCCACGGTGCTTGCCGCCTGCACCGTCGGCCCCAACTACACCCGCCCTGAGATCGAGGCCCCGCAGACCTGGCGTGTCGAATACGAGCAGGCGGCCGACGTCGTCAACACGCGCTGGTGGGAAGCGTTCGCCGACCCGGCGCTCAACGAGCTGGTCGATTCGGCGGTGCGCGAGAACCTGGACGTGCAGATCGCCGCGGCCCGCGTCGATCAGTTTCTCGGCGCGCTGCGCACCACGCGCTCGCAGTTCTACCCCCAGTTCGACTACAGCGGTGAGGCCAGCAGCAACTACGCGAGCCGCGTCGGCCAACCCCCGGTGCCTGAAGGCACGGACCGCGACTACAGCCTCTACACGGCAGCGCTCGGCGCTTCGTGGCAGATCGATCTGTTCGGGCGCGTGCGGCGGCAGAGCGAGGCCGCGCAGGCACGCGTCTATGCGACCGAGCAGGGCAGACGTGGTGTCATTCTGTCGGTGGTGACCAGCGTGGCAACGGGCTATATCGTGCTGCGGGCGCTCGACCGGCAGCTCGAGATCTCGCGCGCCACCGCACAGAACTACGCGCAGACGCTGCAGTTGTTCGAGCTGCGCTTCAAAGGCGGGGTCGTGTCGGAGGTGGAGCTGGCGCAGATCCAGTCGCAGTACCAGCAGGCGCTCGCTGCGATCCCTTCGCTCGAGCGCCAGATCGCGCTGCAGGAGAACCTGCTGTCCATCCTGCTGGGCCGCAATCCCGGCCTGATCCCGCGCGGCATGACGATCGAGCAGCTGGTCGAGCCCGGCATCCCCGG
Organism: Burkholderiales bacterium; assembly: GCA_036787045.1. Lineage (GTDB taxonomy): Bacteria > Pseudomonadota > Gammaproteobacteria > Burkholderiales > SHXO01 > SHXO01. The sequence continues at coordinate 9,507 of DAIQQA010000156.1, forward strand.
CGCTCTGCCGTCGGCGCTGCTGGAGCGCCGGCCCGACATCCTCCAGGCAGAGGAGGCGTTGCGCGCCGCGAATGCCGAGATCGGCGTGGCTAAGTCGCTCTACTATCCGACCCTGTCACTGACCGGCGTGCTGGGGCTGGCGAGCACATCGCTGGGCGATTTCGTGTCGAGCGATGCAACCACCGGCTACCTCGCCGCGGGACTGTTCGGCCCGATCTTCACTTTCGGGCGCATCGAAGGTCAGGTCACCACCGCGGAAGCAGCGCAGCGCGAGGCGCTCACCTTCTACCGGTCGGTGGTGCTCAACGCTTTCCGCGAAACCAACGATGCGCTTATCGGCGTGCAGAAGAAGCGCGAAGAGTACGCGGCACTGGCCAAGCGTGCGGATGCGCTGCGCCAATACGCCGGTCTGTCACGCCTGCGCTTCGACAACGGTGTGGCCAGCTATCTCGAAGTCCTGTACGCCGAGAACGAGCTGTTCGGCGCCGAGTTGAGTGCCGTGCGTGCACTCTCCGAGCGCTACGGGGAGGTGGTCAATGTCTACAAGGCGGTCGGCGGAGGGTGGATCGATCTCGCCGATCCGCTCGCGCCGCAGCCTGTGCCGATTCCCCTTGCGGAGACTGCAGCGGCTGCATCGCCCGCGCCCGCGGGCGCTTCGGCAATGAACCAGGATCGCACCGCGGTGGTCCAGGAAGGCAACGCCTCCGTGCTGAATGTCTATCGGGAGCGGGGCATCGGCGGCGTCGAGGTCCGCGCCCCCAATTCTGGATGGCCGAGTGCAGTGGTGGTGCGCTTCCACGGTTTTCCGGGACTGGAGAGCTTCACCGCCAGAACTGCGACCTCCTCACTGCTGTGCGAAACACAGCGTCCCGAGGGCAGACCTGCGGAAGAGGTGTGCACGTTGAACGGAGGGCGCGTGAATGTCATTCGCAGGAGCGGTGATCTGTACGAGGTCAGTCTGCCCGCCGGCATGCTCACGGCTTCCACGAATGTCATAGAGGTGCGGTGGGTGGATCAATGGCGGTAACGGGTTCGTGAGTTGTCCCAGAATGACGAGTTTGCTATCGACCGGTCCCTTTGACCACAATTTCGGACCATGTTAACCTGCCTAGAATGGAAAGTATTCCCGTCTCCAAGTTCAAGGCGACCTGCCTGGCCGTCCTGCAGCGCGTGAAGCGTACCGGCCGCCCCGTGGTTATCACGCGCTTCGGCCAACCGGTCGCCGAAGTCGTTCCGCCGCAACGCCGCGCCTCCAAAGAGGACTGGCTGGGTGCCATGGCGGGGCGCATCAAGATCGCCGGAGACGTCGTCGGACCGGTCGCGGACGCCGAGACCTGGGCGGCGATCAGTCATTGAGACTGCTGCTCGATACGCACATCTGGCTGTGGAGCCTCGGCGAGCCCGGCAAGCTGAGCAAACGTGTCAGAACCGCTCTGACTCGAGTGGCGAACGAGCTCTGGATCTCACCGATCAGTGTCTGGGAGCTGCTCGTACTGGCTGAACGCGGCAGGGTAAAGCTCGATGACGAGCCCCGCAGGTGGGTCGCCGACGCACTCGCCCGAACCCCCGCGCAGGAAGCCGTGCTGACTTTCGAGGTTGCAGTTCGCAGCCGCGAGATCATGCTCACGCACCCTGACCCGGCGGACCGGTTCTTGGTGGCTACTGCGCTGGTCTACGACCTCACACTGGTCACCGCGGACGATGCGCTTATCGGCGCGAAGGTCTGTCCGGTCCTGGTCAATCGCTAGCCGGGATTCCTCAACGCCGCGCGAGGGCCTGGCAGGCACAGTCGACGTGCCCGCAACCGCCGATGAATACGTCACAGCTCTCTCTTCCGAGTAGATAGTCCTCCGCGGCGGGCCGACAGCATGACCGCGACGCTGCGCTGGATCCTCAAGCACCTGGGCCTGTTTATCGGCTACGGGGTGGCCTGCATGCTGCTCGCGCTGGCCGGCGTCTACGCGATGTACCTGCATGGCTTGCCCGATCTGCAACCCTGGCACACCGCGCACCTCGATGCCGAGTTCGA
>DAIQQA010000303.1:0-3186 GCA_036787045.1 Burkholderiales bacterium
CCGATGATCACGCTCGTCACGCCAGGCTGCTGCAGCACCCAGGCGAGCGCGACGCGCGCCACCGATACGCCATGCGCCTGTGCGATCGGGCGCATTGCTTCGACGCAGCGGAACGCCCTGGGGCGGTCCACCGGCGGAAAGTCGAACGTGGTGCGCCGTGCGCCTTCCGGCCCGGCGGCGCTCTCAGTAAACTTTCCGCTCAGCAGTCCTCCGGCGAGCGGGCTCCACACCAGGATGCTCAGCCCCTGGTCCAGGGCCACGGGAACGATCTCTCGCTCCAGATCACGTCCGGCGATAGAGTAATAGGCCTGGATGCTCTCGAAGCGGTTCCAGTCCTGCCGCTCCGAGATCCCCAGCGCCTTCATGATCTGCCAGGCGGCGTGGTTGGACACGCCGATGTAGCGAACCTTGCCCGAGCGCGCCAGGTCCTCGAGGGCACGCAGCGTCTCGTCGAGCGGGGTGACCTGGTCGACGCCGTGGATCTGGTAGAGGTCGATGTGGTCCAGCCTCAGCCGTTTCAGGCTGGCTTGGACTTCGTTCATGATGTGCACGCGGGTGAGCCCCACGCGGTTGGGGGTGGGACCCATGCGCACGCGAACCTTGGTGGCAATCACCAGGTCCTCGCGGGGCAGGCCGAGGTTGGCGAGCGCTTCGCCGACTATGCTCTCGGACCCGCCTTCGGAGTAGACGTTGGCGGTGTCGATGAAGTTGACGCCGGCTTCGAAGGCTGCCTTGATCTGCGCCTGCGCCTCGGCCACGCCGAGACGGCCGACCACCTCCCACCGGCCCTTGCCGCCGTAGGTCATGGCACCCAGGCAGATCTCCGAAACGTACAGGCCGGTACGGCCCAGCAGGCGATAACGCATGGCTTGTCTCCTATGTTGTCATCTAGCCAGACACTGCCCAAATGGCTACGGCATGCGCTCTTCTGCCGCGAGGGCTTGATACAGCCAGCTGATTGGGCGACTGGGATACACCAATACCACACCGCCCCGGCGCCTGCAGCACCACCCCGCCTCGTGAGAGGGACCCACCACCCCGTCACGCTTCGCGTGCCACCCCTCCTCGGGAACAAGGGGAGTGTCCTTCCGCCACATCAGGTTGCTTACGCTCTAGCGTGTCCGATGCCCGGACTCCCGCTCTCTGCGGCGGACTCCCTCCGTCCTTGTTGAGCACACCTCGACCGACTCGCGGCCCGTCGGCTGCTGCGCGTCGCTAGCGCGCAGGCTCCACGCTCTCGCAGTCGAAGTCGTCGTAGAACGCCGCTCGCTCGGGGCTGCCGAGCCCCGCGAGATAGGTGTTCTGGATCGCGAACGCTTCGACCTCCTTGGTGCGCTCGCGGTCGCACGGGGCCATGCCGACGAACTTGGTATGCCCCTGCTGCAGGTAGTGCACCAGCTCGTGCAGAAGCACGGCTCGATCGAGCGGCTCCCGCAGAGGGTCGAGGTTGCCGGACAGATAAATCCCCTCGTGAGGGACGTAGGCCGCGCGGACGTCGCAGGGTTCGTCGCACACCCTCTCCTCGAGCAGATGCTGCGGCAGTTGAAACACGAGCGGCAACGCGGCACCTGCACGATAGTCGGAGACCGATTCGATCGATTCGAAGAGCGCGCGGATCACCGGCGCGAGGTCCTCGGTGACGGACAACCGCTCGGAATCGGCGAACACCTGTGCCGGCGCCGGTGCGCTCCAGGTCGCGATGGCGCCCAGACACGCAGCAAGCAACAGAGGAGAACGCGCCATGGGCTTCGGGCCGCCGGCCAAAGGTTCAGGACATCGCCCGATCGAGCAGCTCGACCCAGTGGCGCACGGGTAGCGTGGTGCCGCTCTGGATGTGCGCGAGGCAGCCGATGTTGGCGGTCGCGATCGCGTTCGGCTGCCCGGACTGCAGGGCCGCGACCTTGTTCGTCAGCAGTTGCTGCGAGAGTGCGGATTGCAGGATCGAGTAGGTGCCGGCCGATCCGCAGCAGAGGTGCGCATCCGGCACGCCGGTCAGAGCATAGCCCGCGGCTGTGAGCAGCGACTCCGCCAGGCCCCGGATCTGCTGACCGTGCTGCAGGGTGCAGGGGGAGTGAAACGCTACACGGGTGAGGCGTGAGGCGGGAGGTGTGAGGCGTGGGGCGAGCGCTTCGCGCTCTGCGCTCAGGACCTCCGAGGCGTCCCTGGTGAGCGCCGAGATCCGCTTGGCTTTGTCGGCGTACTTCGGGTCGTGGGCAAGGAGATGGCCGTACTCCTTCACCAGCACGCCGCAGCCGCTGGCGGTCATCACGATCGCCTCTACGCCCTGCTCGACGTGCGGCCACCAGGCATCGATGTTCCGGCGCATGTAATCCAGCCCTTCCTCCTGGGCGTTCAGGTGGTAGGACACGGCGCCGCAGCAGCCTGCCTGCTCCGATGCGATCAAGGAGATCCCGATCCGGTCCAGCACGCGCGCCAGTGCAGGGTTGATGCCCGGCGCTATACCAGGCTGCACGCAGCCCTGCAGCACCAGCATGCGACGCGCATGCCGTGGCGCGGGCCAGTTGCCGGCCTTGACGGGTGCGGGTACCTTGCGTCGGATTCCTTCAGGCAGCAGCGGACGGGTGAGCTGACCGAGCTTGAGTAGCGGGTTGAACAACGCCGGGTTGGGCAGAATCGCGCGCAGAGCCTTCCGCTTGAGCGCTTCCGTCGCAGAGCGGCCTACGCGCTTCTCGACGATGTTGCGGCCGATGTCGACCAGGCGACCGTACTTCACGCCAGACGGGCAGGTGGTCTCGCAAGCGCGGCAGGTGAGGCAACGGTCCAGGTGCAGTTGAGTCTTCGCGCTGACCTCGCGCCCCTCCAACACTTCTTTCATCAGATAGATGCGCCCGCGCGGTCCGTCCAGCTCGTCGCCCAAGAGCTGATAGGTTGGACAGGTTGCGGTGCAGAAGCCGCAGTGCACGCAGGCGCGCAGGATGCTGTTGGCCTCCTGGCCTTCGGGGGTGTCCTTGATGAACTGCGCGAGGTTGGTTTTCATCGACTCCTGCTTGAACCACAGAGGCACAGAGGCACAGAGGAAAGGCACAAGAGCTCGATCCGAGAGCGATGGGACGGGAACGATGCGCACGCCGTCGCTTGGGAACTCGTATCGGTTGACACGGCCTGAAGGGTCTTCCTCCCGTGTTTTCTCTGTGTCTCTGTGCCTCTGTGGCTCAACTGGGTTAG
>DAIQQA010000157.1:0-11512 GCA_036787045.1 Burkholderiales bacterium
TCACACGGATCGTACTCGGCGATCGCTCGTCTGGTCCTCGGCTGGCAGCTGATTGTGGGGCCCCAGGCGGTTGGCTGCACCGATAATCAGCGACGGACTCGCTGATGTCGCGACGCAACGACCCCGAGGCGCTTTGCGGCCCGGCTGTCTTCGTCACGGTCCTGCGCCCGCCATGCACAACTGGACAATCGCTTCGAGCCAAACCGATAATCAGCACGCTGAGGATTAGTGAGTGAATCGACCGTTGCGGAGCCGGCATTCGGGGTTCCGCTGGAAACCCCGAGGGCCTTATGTTTGCGTCTGCTTCGACTCCTTCTGTCATCGTAATCGGCGGCGGTATCGGAGGACTGGCGGCGGCGCTCGCCCTGGCGCGCGAAGGGCTCACGGTGCAGGTGCTCGAACAGTCGCGCGAGCTAGGGGAAATCGGCGCGGGCATCCAGCTCGCCCCGAATGCGTTCCACGCCTTCGATGCGCTGGGCATCGACGAGGCGGCGCGCGGCCGAGCCGTGTATGTCGAACGCCTTCTGATGATGGACGCGGTGGACGGGTCCGAAGTGGCCAACATGCCGGTGGGCGAGACCTTTCGTGCGCGCTTCGGCAATGCGTACGCCGTCATTCATCGCGCAGACATCCATCTCTCGTTGCTCGAGGGCGTGCGGGCCAATCCTGGCATCGAAGTGGCGACCAGCACCCACGTCGAGCACGTCGAGCAAACGGCGGGAAGAGTGATCGCGCGAACGTCCGACGGCCGCAGCTTCCGGGCCGATGCCCTGGTCGCGGCCGACGGCGGCAAATCGGTGGTGCGGCGGCAGTACGTCGGCGACCCGCCACGAGTGTCGGGCCACGTGGTGTACCGCGCCGTTGTCGAGGCGGCCGAGTTTCCCGAAGACTTGAAGCTCAACGCACCGTTGGTGTGGGTTGCACCCGATTGCCACCTGGTGCACTACCCATTGCGCGGCGGTGCGCAGTACAACGTGGTGGTGACCTTCCACAGCCGCAAACCAGAGACTTGGAGCGTGACCGAGGGCAGCCGCGACGAGGTGCTGACCTATTTCGACGGGATCCTCCCGCGTCCGCGACAGCTGATCGAACTGCCGAAGGAGTGGAAGCGCTGGGCCACCGCGGACCGCGACCCGATCGCCAACTGGACCCATGGGCGCGTCACCCTGCTCGGCGACGCTGCGCATCCGATGCTGCAGTACCTGGCACAGGGCGCCGGCATGGCCCTGGAGGATGCGGTCACCCTCGGCGAGGCGGTGCGCGCTGCCGGCGGAGAATTGACAACGGCCTTCCAGAAATACGAACGCTCGCGCGTGGTTCGCACGGCCCGAGTGGTGCTCATGACGCGCGAGATGGGAAGGGTGTACCACGCCAAGGGTCTGGAGCGCCTGGTGCGCAACGATCTGTGGAAGGGGCGCACGGCCGAGCGCTACTACGACGCGGTGGAATGGCTGTACGGCTGGCATCCGGCGCGGTGCCTGGACCACTGAGTGGATGGGCATCATGAGGAGAGTGGTCATGGGTACCGGATGGTCAGGAGCGCTGGCGGGGCTGGGCGTGCTGTGGTTCGCTCTCGCCAGCCCCGTGTCCGCACAGAAGAACTACGGCCCTGGCGTCTCCGACACCGAGATCAAGATCGGCCAGACCATGCCCTACAGCGGGCCGCTCTCGTCCTACGGCACGATCGGCCGCGCACAGCTCGCCTACTTCGAGATGATCAACGCCAAGGGTGGCATCAACGGGCGCAAGATCCGCCTGATCTCCTTGGACGACGGGTTCACGCCGCCAAAGACCGTCGAACACACGCGGCGCCTGGTCGAGTCCGACAACGTGTTGCTGATCTTCAGCTCGCTCGGCTCGCCCACCAACAGTGCGATCTACAAGTACCTGAACGCCAAGAAGGTCCCGCATCTTTTCGCCATCTCGGGCGCCGCGAAGTTCGAGGACCCGAAGCACTACCCCTGGACCATGCGCTGGCACCCGGGGTTTCAGGTCGAGGCCGCGATTTACGCCCGGTACATTCTTCGGACCAACCCGAAGGCGAAGATCGCGGTGCTGTACCAGAACGATGACTTCGGGAAAGAGTATCTGAAGGGCTTCAAGGACGGCCTGGGGCAAGCCGCCGCGAAGCAGATCGTCGCGGAAGCCTCATACGAGCCGAGCGATCCGAGCGTCGCCTCGCAGGTCCTTACGCTCCAGGCCTCCGGCGCCGATACGTTCGCCGACTTCAGCACTGCGAAAGCGGCGGCCCAGTCGATCCGCGAAGCCCACGACAAGGGATGGAAGCCGCTGCATATCGTCAGTCAGGTCGCCACGTCGGTGACGGGCGTGCTGCAGCCGGCCGGATTGGACAAATCGGTCGGCTTGGTCTCGTCGGCGTATTACAAGGATCCCACTGATCCGCGCTGGGCGAACGATCCGGCGCTCAAGGTGTGGCGAGAGTGGATGAAGCAGCACTATCCAGCCGGCGACCCGACCGACGGCCAGAACGTGCTCGCCTACACTATCGCGCAGGCGCTGGTGAAGCTCATCGAGCAGTGCGGCGACGACCTGAGCCGTGAGAACGTGATGCGGCAGGCGGCCAGCCTCAAGGGCGTGACGCTGCCGCTGCTGTTGCCGGGAATCAGCATCACGACCAGCGCTACCGACTATGCGCCGTTCGATCAGCTCTGGCTGCAGAGGTTCGACGGCAAGCAGTGGACGCTGTTCGGGGATGTGGTAACGCCATGATTGATCCGGCACCGGAGCAGTGAGCAAGCGTCAGGAGGGAAGCACGTGCTGCACAGAAGCCCGCTATGGCCGGCGCAACTGGACCACATCCGGATCGACAGCGACGATCCGGACCGCCTTGTCGGCTTCTACCAGCAGGGGTGCAGGCGCGGCGCCGCCGGCGTCAAGCAACGAGCAGCTCGCCCGAACGGGCGATGACATCGATCGCGGTCAACCGCGAGCCCTGGCACGGGCCGTCGAAGCACTCGCCGTCCTCCAGACGGAACATGGCGACGTGATGAGCGCACATCAGCACCTCGCCATCGAAGACGTGAAACTTGTCCGGCTCGTAGTTGAGCGCGAGAGAGAAGTGCGGACAGCAGTTGTGGTAGGCGAGCAGCTTGTCGCCGACGCGGAAGACGACGATGCGGAAGGCGTCTTTGCCTTCCCCGAAGACGATCTCCTTGCCCTGTCCCTCGGGTACGTCAGCGCCGCTGCACAGGCGTGTCCCAGAGGTTGGAGCAAACGGTAGCGTGCGCCAGTCGGTCATAAGCCAGCCGCCAACACCACACCGGCCCAACACCTGCAGTGCAGCCGGTACCCCACACCGCCCCGCCGGCTGCGCCGGCACCTCGCCTCATGAGAGGCGGGTAGGAGGAGGTTTTCCCCTCCTGCCTGAGGAGGGGTGGCCACGCGGTGGCCGGGGTGGTGGGAGCCTGCCCCAGGACGGGTGTCACGCGGAGCGTGACGGAGTGGTGGGAGTTTGCCGGAGCCTGCAGTGCGCCGCACTCAAGCCGCCTGCACCTGCCGACTGGGCACGAGCCCGAAGTCGTACTGCACCGTGCAGTACGGCTTGTCCATGCGCTTGCCGTCCGGCGCAATCCCCGGTTGGTGCTGTTTGAACTGCACCACCAGCGAGTTCTTCACGGCGAACACCGCGTCTGACTCCAGATACGGGTCGCCTTCGACGAACACGTGCGTGGTCACCGTCTCATAGCCCGGCGCAGACAGGATCATGTGCGTGTGGGCGGGCCGGTAGGGATGCCGGCCCATCCTCAGCAGCATCTGCCCCACAGGCCCGTCGGTGGGGATCGGGTAGCTCACTGGCTTGACGGTCCAGAAGGCATACCGGCCGTCGGCGTCGGTCTTGATCTTGCCGCGCGCGCGCATGGCCTGCCCTTGCAGCTGCACGTCGTACCAGCCCTCATTGTCCGTGGACCAGACATCCAGCGTCGCGCCGGGAATCGGCTTGCCCTCAGCGGTAAGCACGCGGCCGGCGAAGTGGGCCTTCTCGCCTGACAGGCCCGCGGAGAGATCAGCTCCGATCGGGAGCTCCGGCGCACCGGGCACATAGAAGGGCCCGAGCACAGTGGATTCGGTCGCGCCCGAGGGCTTTCTGTGATTGATCGCATCCACCAGCATCGACACTCCCAGGGTGTCGGACAGCAGGATGTACTCCTGGCGCTTGTCGTCGCACTTCTGGCCGGTAGCGGTGAGGAACTGGATGCCGGCCAACCATTCGGACTCGGTCAGTTCCACCTCGCGCACGAAGGCGTGCAGATGCTTGATGAGGCTGGTCATGATCTGCTTGAAGCGCGCATCGGTGGCGCCTTCAAGCTTCGCCAGGACGGCGTCGGTGAGATTGCTTTCGCTCAGGTTGCGCATGAGGTCACGTTCCTTCGTCCGCTGGTCAGGTCTTCCCGCCGTAGCCGACCGGCGGCGGGGCCTGGCTCAGGATCAGTTTGAACAGTGCGGCATACTCTTCTTTCGGCGCTTTGCCGAACATAGGATCGTCGTTGTTGGAAAAGGTGGCGTCGATCTCGCGCCAGTCCTCCGCACTCAGCACCCGCTCGGCCAGCGGCATCACCTCGTCCTCCTCCTGGCGCATGTGCTTCCAGTGGAAGTCGGCATACAGGTCGACTGCGTGTGCGAACTCGGCGGTCGCCTTGCCCGCGGAAGCCTGCAAACGGTTGACGGCCTCGCGCAGATTCTGCAGCCAGCCGTCGCCCTCCGCATGCTGGGCCTCCAGGTCGGCGAGCACGGTGTCACCCTCGTGCGTGCGAATCCGGATCGCCTTGAACAGATACTCGTCTTCCTTTGGATGATGGAAGCGCTGGTGGAACGAATCGATGTAGTCGACCATCAGCCGCAGTAGCCCGTAGTCCGACGCTGCGCCGTGGTCCCGGATCTCGCGGGCCAGGTACTGCAGCGCATGCAGCACAGCCGCGAGCGAGCGATGCTCCGTGCGGATGATTTCGAGCGCCCTTGTACGCATGGCCTGGTTACACCCGTTCGATGACCACCGCGATGCCCTGGCCCACGCCAATGCACATGGTGCACAGTGCGTAGCGTCCGCCGGTGCGGTGGAGTTGGTACATGGCTGTCGTGATCAGGCGCGCGCCGCTGGCGCCGAGCGGATGTCCGACGGCGATCGCGCCGCCGTTCGGGTTCACGTGCTGCGCGTCGTCGGCAGTGCCGTGGTCGCGGATCGCGGCCAGCACCTGCGCCGCGAACGCCTCGTTCAGCTCGATCACGTTCATGTCGGCCAGCTTCAACCCCGTTCTCGCCAGGACCTTCCGCATGGCGGGCGCCGGGCCGAACCCCATGATGCGCGGCGGCACGCCGGCCGTGGCCATCGCCAGCACCCGCGCCTTCGGCTTCAACCCATAGCTCTTCGCCGCCGATGGTGAAGCCAGCAACAGCGCACAGGATCCGTCGTTCACCCCCGAAGCGTTGCCGGGGGTAACAGTGCCGTCCTCGCGCACCACGCCCTTGAGCTTTGCGAGTGCATCCAGGCTGGTCTCGCGCGGGTGCTCGTCGTCCTTCACGACCACCGGCTCGCCCTTTCTCTGCGGGATCGTCACGGGGACGATCTCGGCTGCAAAGAATCCCGCAGACTTCGCCTTCGCATAGCGCTCCTGGCTGCGCATGGCATAGGCATCCTGGTCGGCGCGCGACACCTTGAACTCGGCGGCAACGTTCTCCGCGGTCTCCGGCATGCTGTCGATGCCATATCTCGCCTTCATCAGCGGGTTGACGAACCGCCAGCCAATGGTGGTGTCCTCGATCTTCGCCGTGCGCGAAAAGGCCGAGTCGGCCTTGGCCAGGACGAAGGGCGCGCGCGACATGCTCTCCACTCCCCCGGCGATCATCAGATCGGCCTCGCCGCTGCGGATCGCGCGGGCCGCGCTGCCCACCGCGTCCATGCTCGATCCGCACAAGCGGTTGATGGTGGCACCCGGCACCTCCACCGGCAGTCCAGCCAGCAGCGCTGCCATCCGGGCGACGTTGCGGTTGTCTTCGCCAGCCTGGTTGGCGCAGCCGTAGAACACATCGTCGAGCTTGCTCCAATCCACGCCGGGATTGCGCTCCATCAGCGCCTTGATGGGAATCGCGGCGAGATCGTCGGTGCGCACTGCGGAGAGCGCGCCGGCGTAGCGACCGATAGGAGTGCGGATGGCGTCGATGATGAGTGCTTCTTGCATGGCTTAGCTCTCGCGGGAAACGGGTTCGTCGGTTCGCGCCGGCTCGATGAAGCGAACGCGCCGCTGGACGGGGAAGAAACGCAGGTCGAATTTCTGCTGCACGAAGCCCCAGACGCCGCGGGGCCACTTCACCATGACGACGACGGCGACCAGGCCCAGCCCGATCATGTACCAGGAGCCGTAATCCGCCAGCAGCTCGCGCAGCAGGAAAAACACAATGGTACCGATAATGGGGCCTTCGATGGTGCCGATACCACCGATCACGACGATGAAGATGATGGAGGCGGTCCAGCCGATGCTGAACGCCGCATCGGGGGCGATGCGCAGCGCGTTGACGTAGTACAGCGCCCCCACGAGCCCGCTGCCGAAGGCCGCCAGCACGTACACGAAGAACTTGTAGCGGCGAACATCCACGCCCTGGCTCTCGGAGGCCGCCTCGCTGTCTCGGATGGCGGTCAACGCCAGGCCGAAGCGCGAGCGCAGCAGCCAGTAGATCAGCCCGACGCCGCCGACTGCTATGGCGAGCGCGACCCAGTAGGTGACCGACTCCCGGGTCGACTTGGAAAACTGCAGCATGGCCCGCAGGCTCTGCCCCGACCCTCCGCCCAGAACGGGTGCGTTCATGACCAGCAGGCGATAGACCTCGGCCACCACCCAGGTGCCCACTGCGAAGTACCCCCCCTGCAGGCGGAACACGACCGCGGAGGTCGGCACGGCGAAGGCCGCCGCGATCAGCCCGCCGAGGAGAATGCTGACGAAGGGGTTGATTCCGGCCGAGTTGGCGAGCAGGAACAGCGAGTAGCCGCCGATGCCGAAGAACGCCTGCTGGCCGATCGAGATCAGGCCGCCGTAGCCGGCGAGCAGGTTCCACATCTGCGCCAGGACCAGGTAGCAGATGAGCTCGACGATGAGGCGCATGGTGCTCGATTCGCCCCACCACGGCAGCGAGATCAGCGCGGCGATTGCGACGCTCGCTAGCACCAGCCCGATGCGGCTGGCGAGCGTCACGCGCTCGATGAGATAGTCGCGCTCGGCTGCGCTCATCGCGTCCTCGCGAACAGCCCAGTGGGCTTGAACAGCAGAACGGCCAGGAACACCAGGTGGCCGGCGAGGATGCCCCAGCCGGGATTGAGCTGGAAGCCGATGCCCTGCGCGACGCCCAGGATTACGCTGCCGGCGAAAGTGCCCCAGAAAGAGCCCAGCCCGCCGATCACGACGGCCTCGAAGGCGAACAGCAGGAAGCCGGGACCGAGATCCGGCGTAAAGGTGGTTTTGATCCCCATGAACACGCCGCCAACCGCGATCAGCGCGAAGGAGATGCCCATCGCCAGGCCGTAGACGTGGCGGTTGCGGATACCCATGAGCTGGGCGATCTGCTGATCGTCGGAAGTCGCGCGAAACGCCATGCCCAGCGGGGTTCTCGCGAAGAGCAGCTCGAGGCCGACGGTCAGCGCGAGCGCCACCAGGAACATGATGAGCGGGAACCAGCCCACCGCGATCTGCTCGCCGAGGTGGATGCTGGCCGTCTGCAGGGGGCCGATCTCGAGGGCCTTGGAGTCGGCGGAGAAGCTCTCGAGCAGGACGTTCTGGATGATGATGGACAGGCCGAAGGTCACCAGCAGCGGCGGGAGGATGTCGGGCCCGAGCGTGAGATTGAGAACACCGCGCTGGAGCAGGTAGCCGAGCAGGAACATCAGCACCACGACCGCCGGCAGCGCCACGAAAGGGTGAACGCCCAATGTCGTGACCACGAGCAGGCCGATGTAGGCCGCGAGCACGATGAAGTCGCCGTGCGCAATGTTCACCAGCCGCATGACGCCATAGGCGAGCGACAGGCCGATGGCGAACAGGGCATATAGCCCGCCGAGCAGCACGCCCTGGACGATGGTGTTGACCCAGACCATGCGCGCGCTAAAGTCCGAAGTAGGCCGCAGAGATCTGCTCGTGCGACAGCTCCGCCGACCTTCCGGTCAGCGACACCTTGCCGTGCATGAAGCAATAGACCCGATCGGACATCCGCAGCGCCGTCTCGATATCCTGCTCGACGACGATCACCGCCAGCCCGCCGGTGCAGATGTCCGGCAGCGCGTCGTAGATGTCCTTCACCACAATGGGCGCGAGCCCCAGCGAGACCTCGTCGCACATCAGCAGCCTGGGGTTGGACATGAGTGCGCGGCCGATCGCCACCATCTGCTGCTGGCCGCCGGACAGCGACGGCGCCGGTGCATCGCGCTTGTCCTTGAGAATGGGGAACAGCTCGTAGACCCGGTCCAGCGTCCACGCGCCGCCGCGCCCAGCGAAGCCACCGATGCGCAGGTTCTCCTCGACGCTCAGGCTGCGAAACAGCCGCCTGCCCTCGGGCACCAGGGCAATGCCCTTCTTGACGATCTCCGAGGCGCCCGCCCCGCCGATCGGCGCCCCCTCGAAGCGCACCGTGTCAGGCGGCGTGCGCATCAGGCCGCAGATGGTCTTGAGGAACGTCGATTTTCCGGCCCCGTTGGCGCCGATGATCGCCACCGTCTCTCCGGCTGCGATCTCGAAGTCGATGCCGAACAGCGCCTGGAAGTCGCCATAGTAGGCTTCGAGGTTGTGGACGCTCAGCACCGGGCGCTCCTGCGCCCGAAGTGACGTGAGGCGTGAGGCGTGAGGGGTGAGGTGAAAACGCAGAGGTGACCGGAGCGTGGCCCCTCACGATGCCAGATCGCGCAACAGTTCTGTTCTCCGGATGCAGGTACCGCGCATCCACCCGCCTCTCGCCTCACGCCTCTCGCCTCACTCAAACCTCGATCCCCATATACACCCGCTGCACCTCAGGACTCGCCATGACCTCCTGCGGATCTCCCTCGGCAAGCTTTTCGCCGAAGTTGATGACCAGCAGGCGTGTGGCGACCTGCATGAGCGCGTGCACCACGTGCTCGATCCAGATGATCGACACGCCCTGGTCGCGAATGCCGTTGACCATGCCGACCAGCTCATTGGCCTCGTGCTCGGTGAGGCCGCCGGCGATCTCGTCGAGCAGCAGCAACTCGGGCTGGGTAGCCAAAGCGCGCGCCAGCTCCAGGCGTTTGCGATCCAGCAGAGTCAAGGAACCGGCCAGGCGGTTCGCCTTGGACGCCAGGCCGGTGCGTTTCAGCACGTCGACGCAGACGTCGCACGCCTGCGTCTCTGACTTCTCGCCGCCGAACATCGCGCCCACCAGAAGGTTCTCGAACACCGTCATGCCCTCGAAGGGCAACGCGATCTGGTAGGAGCGGCCGATGCCAGCACGGCAACGGCGATGAGGCGGAACCCGGGTGATGTCCTCACCCTTGAAAGAAACACGGCCCGAATCGGCGACGACGTCGCCGGTGATCAGGTTGAACATCGTCGTCTTGCCTGCGCCGTTGGGCCCCAGCACGCCCAGCGCTTCACCCTGCTTCAGCTCGAAGCTCAAGTTGTTGGTGACCCTGAGCGAGCCGAAGCTCTTGCACAGGTTTTCGACGACGACCAAGGCGGACATGACGTCCGGACTCCCTCTCCCGGCTGCTCCCTTGCGGGGATATGCGCTGCTTCACGGCTCCCTCCCCTTCAAGGGGAGGGCTGGGGTGGGCTGGGGTGGGGATGGGTACGAGTGCGATCCTGACCCGTCCCCCTCCTAACCTCCCCCTGAAGGGGGAGGAAGGGTTCAGCATGGCATCGGAGACAGGCCTGGTGCCCGCTGCCCTAAGCAGGTCAGCGCCTATTTCCGTCGCAGAAGAGGTCCACTAGGCCAGCGGCTTGATCTTCGCCTGCGTCGGGATGTTGGGCGCGGTCTGGTTGTTGACGATCACCAGTTCGTACTTGTACTTCTTGCCCTTCATCCACTGGCCACCCACCAGTGGCGTCTTCGCGACGTTCTTCACCGGGCCGCCCTTCCAGGAGATAGGGCCGACGACGGTGTTCAGGCTGGTAGCCACGAGGGCGTCGCGGATGTCTCCCGGCTTATCCAGGCCCTTGCTGCGCTTGAGCGCATCGATGCCGACCTCGAACAGCGCGTGGATGAAGCCCAGCGGTTGCGTCCACTGCTTCTTCGTGCTGCTTTCGTAGGCATCGGCCACCTGCTTGGCGCTCATGCCGTTGAGCGAGGACTTGAAGGGATGACTGGGGCTCCACCATACCTCGGTGCTGAGGCCGTCGGCGGTATCGCCCAGCGCCTCGACCGCCGCCGGAAACAGCAGCGCCTTGCCGATGGATGCAGCCTTCGGCTGGAAACCCTGCTGCTTCGCCTGGGTCCAGAACGTCTTGAAGTCCGGTGGAATCACCACGCCGGTGATGATCTCGCAGTTGGCCTTCTTGAAGGCCGAGATCTGCGCACTGAAATCCGCGGTGAGGTTCTGATACCGGCCCGGGTCGGTGAGCTTGTAGCCCTGCTTGGCCAGCACCGGGGGGAAGCCCACCTTCGGATCGCCCCAGGCGTTGCCGTCGCCGTCGTTGGGGAACAGGCCGCCCACCGACTTGTTGGTGGCGAGCGTTCCCCACATGTTGGTGAACACTGCGATGATGTCCTCCAGGCCCCAGAAGAAGTGATAGGTCCACTCGAAGCCGGTTTCGGGCTTGCCACCGCGCACGAAGAACCACGGCTGCCACGGCGCAACCGTCGACACGCAAGGCACACCGTTCAGCTCGCACTGGTCGGATACCGGATTGGTCGTCTCGGGCGTCGACGCCACCAGCATGAGATCGACCTTGTCCTTGAGGATCAGGTCGGCGGCGACCTCGGCAGCGCGGTTGGGGTTGGACTGGCTATCCTTGACCAGGATCTCGATGGGATGGATCCTGCCCGCCACGGGAATGCCGGCCTTGGTCGCTTCGCGGATGCCGGCCAGAACGAAGTTGTCCGCTTCGCCGAATGCAGCCAGCGGCCCGGTCTGTGGCGAGACATAACCGATCTTGATCGCGCGTCCGGTCTGTGCGAACACCGGCAGACTCAGGCTGCCGGCGCCGGCGGCCAATGCAGTGCCGCTCACCAGGCGCAGGAACTCACGCCGCTTGGCCGCGATCTCGCGCGCGAGTTGCTCTTGGGTGTGCTTGTTGTCAGACATCTCCAGGTCCTCCGTTGTTATCGTGAATCGTGACTGCGGTGTTGGGCTTCGTGATTAGTAGTTCGTACCTTGTGGCCGGCGTCTGCTAAGCCACACCACCCCCGGGCTCCGCCCGACCCCTCCTCGTGAGAGGAGGGGAGAACAGCCCTTTCCCCTCCTGCCCGAGGAGGGGTGGCACGCGCAGCGTGACGGGGTGGTGGGAGCCTGCCCGAGGAGGGGTGGCACGCGCAGCGTGACGGGGTGGTGGGAGCCTGCCCG
>DAIQQA010000158.1:0-11452 GCA_036787045.1 Burkholderiales bacterium
AGGATGCGCGCACCCGCGATCGGCGCATCGGTCCCGCGGGTCGCGACGGTGACGTTGCGCGCCTCCAGCTGCGGGACGCCGCTGGCGACCAGATGCTGGATGGCGTTGACCTGTCCGGCATCCAGCAGGCGACCGGGATACAGGTCGAGGAGCGTCGAAATCACCGAGCGGATCGAATCGCGCACGAACACGGTCGGACGCGGGATGGCCAGGTGCACTCGCGCCGCCTGCACCGCGCCCACCGACTGGATGCTGCGCGCAAGCTCTCCGGCCAACGCGCGCTGATAGTTGACCTGCTCCGCGAACTGGCTGATGCCGAACTTCTGCGCGTCCATCAGCTCGAACCCGACCGCACCGCCCCTCGGCAGGCCCTGCGCCGCGAGCTTCAGGCGCAGCTCGTAGACTTGGCCTGCCGGCACCAGGATCACGCTGCCGCCCTCGGCCACGCGATAGGGGACGTTCTGCTGGGCGAGCGCTGCGATCACCTCGCCGCCGTCGCGATCGGACAGGTTGGAGTAGAGAACGCGATACTCGGCCGTGCGCGCCCACAGGAAGGCCACCGCCACCAACGCGATGGCGGCGGCGAGAGCCGCGACCAGACCGAGTTTCTGGGTGTTGCCGAGGGAGCCGAAGCCCCGTGCGAGGGCGCCTATGCCTTGGCCGGGTGCCTGGGCCATCAATGCTGCCGATGGTAGGCGGCGGGCATCGTCCTAGGCGGAGCGGAGTCGCGATGCATGCCGGCTGGAAGAGCCCTTCACACCTGCATGTTCATGATTTCCTGGTAGGCGGAAACCAGCCGGTTGCGCACCTGAACCATGGTCTGGAACGACAGGCTCGCCTTCTGCAGGGAAACCATGACTTCGTGCAGGTTGACGTCGGGGGCGTTGAGGTCGAACTCGCGTTGCAGGTGGAGGGCCTCCTGCTGTGCATTGTTCGCCTGCTCCAGCGCCGCTTTGAGCGCTGCGCCGAACTCGGGCAGACCTTCCGCCGATGCGGGCTCCTGCTGTCCCGCGGCGCGCGCGGACAGGCTGTTGAGCTCCTGCAGCAGTTGGTCGATGCCCTGAGTATTCACCTGGGTCAGTCCGAGAACGGATGCATTACGCTCGGGTCACGCTGCAACTCCCATGCCATTGCCTCAGCCCCGCTCCGGCTTGCCGCCCGCGGCTTCCAGCCGGTACTGCGCGAGCTTGTAGCGCAGCGTACGCTCGCTCATCCCCAGCCGCTCTGCGGCCGCTTTGCGCACACCGTTCACAGCCGCCAGCGTCTCCAGGATATGCGCTCGCTCCATGGACTTCAGGTCGCCCGGATACGTCTTCCCTGGTGAGCTTCCCGCCCCGGCAGTTCTTGCCGGCTCTGCCGGGCCACCCGCCGCTGCCTGCGGGGTTGCGCTTATCCCGGGCAGCCACAGGTGCTCGAGTTCGATGACCGCACCTGGAGCGAGAATCACCGCGCGCTGCATCACATTCTCAAGCTCCCGGATGTTACCCCGCCAGCCATAGGCCGTCAAACCGGCCTCTGCGGAAGGAGACAGGGTCAGTGCACGGCCCTGGCCAGCGCGCTGCAGCACCCGCTGCGCCAGAGGAATGATATCGAGCGGGCGGCTGCTCAGGGGCGGCACGTGCAGCGGAAACACGTTCAGCCGGTAGTAGAGGTCTTCGCGGAAGCGTCCTGCCTGCACCTCGGCCTGCAGCTCGCGGTTCGAGGTCGCGAGAATGCGCACATCCAGCGCGATGGGCTTCCTGCCTCCGACACGCTCCACCTCGCGCTCCTGCAGCACGCGCAGGAGCTTGGCCTGCAGCGCCAGCGGCATCTCGGAGATCTCGTCCAGCAGCAAAGTGCCGCCCTGGGCCTGCTCGAACTTGCCGGCGTGCGGGGCCGACGCACCGGTGAAAGCTCCTTTCTCGTATCCGAAGAGCGTGGCTTCGAGCAGGTTCTCGGGGATGGCGGCACAGTTGATTGCGACGAACGGCCCGCCGGCGCGGGCCGAGTGCCGGTGGACGAAGCGCGCGACCACCTCCTTGCCCACGCCGCTCTCGCCGGAAATGAGCACGGTGGCCTCCGAGGCCGCAACGCGTAACGCGAGCTCGAGCAGGCGCTGCGAGGCCGGGTCCCGTGCGATCACGTCGTCTTCGGTCGCGGCCGCAGCCGGCAGCATCCATCGCGCCACCTCCGCCACCAGCGCCTCGGGTTCGAACGGCTTAGGCAGGTAGTTGCACGCTCCCGCTCGCATCGCCTCGACCGCGCGCTCGATCATGCCGTAGGCGGTCATGAGCAGCACCGGCAATCCCGGCCAGCGGCTCTTGATCTCCCGCAGGAGCTGCTCGCCGTCCATCGGCTGCATCTGCACGTCGCTCACCACCAGTCCCACGCGCCGCTGTTCCAGCAGCTGCAGCGCGGCTGCACCATCGGCAGCTTCGAGGACCTGGTAGCCCGACAACTCCAGCGTGTCGGTGAGCGCCTCGCGCAGGCTGGCGTCGTCCTCCACAATCAGGACCGGCAACGGCTTCATTTTGCGATCTCCCCCGTACCCGCCAGCGGCAGGCTCACTGTGAACGCCGCGCCGCGTCCTGGCGCCGACTCGACTCGCACCTCTCCGCCGTGCGCGGCGACGACGCTGCGCACGATTGCCAGCCCCAGTCCGGTGCCCTCCGAGCGCGTGGTGAAGAACGGCTCGAACAGCCGTTCCTGCACGTCCGCCGGCATGCCGCGCCCGCTGTCGACGACGCACACCCAGGCCATACCTGCTTCGGTGCCTGCCTCCAGCCGCACCTTCCCGCCGGGCGCACAGGCCTGCAGGGCATTTTCCAGCAGATTGATGAACGCACCCGCCAGGGCCTTGCGGTGGCCGGACAGAGTCGCCCGGCCGCAGTCCGCGCGCAGGTCGAGGCGCACGCCGCAGCTGGCCATCTGTGGCTCGATCACCTGCGCCAGCTCGTGCAGCAGCTCCGGCAGCTCGATCAGGTCGCGCGCCGCCGGCACGCCGCGCACGAAGGTGAGCATGTCCTGGATCATGCGTTCGAGATCGCGCAGCCGGGTCTGCGCCTTCTCCGCAAAGCGCAAGCGGTCGGCCTCGGCCAACGCCGGGCGCGCGAGGTTGCCGGCATAGAGCAGAGCCGTGGCGAGCGGCGTGCGCAGCTGATGCGCCAGCCCCGCGGCCATCTCCCCCATCGCCGACAGCCGCTTGTGCCGCTCGAGCTGCTCGCGCAGGCGGCGGGCTTCGGTGATCTCGGACACCAGCAGGATGCGCCCGCCAGCGGGATCGAGCGGGCTTGCGCCGATGCTCACCCAGCGGGCCTGCGGGTGGCCGACCGCATCGCGCAGCTGCCATTCCTGGGGCGTCGCGGTGGCCGCGAGGCGCCCCGTCTCGACCTCGCTCCACGCCCGCCCCACGCTGTCGGCGCCCAGCAGCTCCAGGGCGGCCGGATTGGCTTCCAGCACGCGTCCGCTGGGGTCCAGCACAACCACACCGCCAGGCAACGCATCCAGCAGCAGCGCCAGGCGGCGCGACAGCGCCTCCTTCTCCTCGTACTGCGTGCGCAACTCGCCATTGGCCACCGCCAGCTCGGTGGTCAGGCGTTCCACCTGGTCCTGCAAGTCCTGATAGGCCGAAGCCAGCTGCGCTGAGGCTTCGTTGAACAGCGAGAAGGCCTGCTCCAGCTCCTGGGGAGAGGGCAGTTTCGCGGGGTCGGGCAACGTTATCCTGGGGGGCCGCGGGTTGACGTTGCCGCGAGCATACCAACCCCGCACGCGTCACGGAAGTGGCGCCGGGGCGGTTTGACACTGATGGAGGCGGATGCTAAAAGACCCGCCTGCACATCGATGTGCACCACGGGGACGCGGGCGCAAACGCCACGCCGACCGGCGCGCCACACCGGGGGGATACCAAATGATCAGAATCGTTCTCTTGCTCGCGGCCAGCACGCTCCTGAGCGCCTGCTCCAGTATGAGCATGCGCTCGCCAGCCGCGTCGGCGGCCCTGGCCCCGACCCAGGGAAGCCAGGTGGGCGGCACGGTCAGCTTCACACAGAACGGCAGCGTGGTGGTCGTGGAGGCCAGGGTCACCGGTCTCGCTCCCGGGTTGCATGGATTCCACGTCCATGAGAAGGGCAACTGCACGGCGCCCGACGCCTCCAGCGCAGGCGGGCACTTCAACCCGGGCGGTGCGACGCACGGTGGTCCCGGCGGCAGCCCGCGCCACGCCGGGGATCTCGGCAATCTGCAGGCAGACAGCAGTGGTGTGGCCAACTACCGCGCCGAGGTGACCGGCATCAGCCTCGGCACCGGCGACGACAGCATCATCGGCAAGGCTGTGATCGTGCACGAGAAGGCCGACGACCTGAGCACCCAGCCCACCGGCGACTCCGGCGCGCGGCTGGCGTGTGGGTTGATCAGCAAGAGCCCGGACAAGTGGTTCTGAGAAGCGTGAGGCGTGAGGCGAGAGGCGTCAGCCGCAGCAGCTCTAAGCCAAGCGCCCTTTCCTGCAGTCCGGGGCGGGTGCCGTGTATCGGCCGCCTGCCGGATCTCGCCTCACGCCTCACGCCTCACGCTTCCCGCCTCACGCCTCTCGCTTCACGCCTCACGCATCATTGATCCCCTGGCTCGAAGGCGACGCCGACTTCCCGCCACTGGAGCAGGCACTGCGCCGGCCCAACGGCCTGCTGGCCGCCGGCGGGGAGCTGTCTCCCGAGCGCCTGACCCGCGCCTACCGGCGCGGCATCTTTCCCTGGTATAGCGCCGGCGAGCCGATCCTGTGGTGGAGCCCTGACCCGCGGATGGTGCTGTTTCCGAGCGAGCTGAAAATCTCGCGCTCGCTCGCCAAGACCCTGCGCAAGGGCGCCTTCACGGTGACAGCCGACCGCGCCTTCGACCAGGTCATCGAGGGTTGCAGCCAGCCGCGACCGGGACAGCCGGGAACCTGGATCACCGCAGAGATGAAGCAGGCCTACCGCGCGCTGCACCGCCTGGGCCGAGCCCATTCGGTGGAGACCTGGCTGGAGGACCGGCTGGTCGGAGGGCTCTACGGTGTGGCGATCGGCCGCGCCTTCTTCGGTGAGTCCATGTTCTCGCGGGTAAGCGAGGCCTCCAAGGTAGCGCTGGCCCACCTGGTCCGGCAGCTCGACCACTGGGCGTTCGGCCTCATCGACTGCCAGATGCGCACGCCGCTGCTCGCTTCCTTCGGGGCGCGGGAGATCGCCCGCAGCGAGTTCGCGCGCCGGCTGGCAGAGTTGGTAAACTATCCGGATCTTCCAGCGCCCTGGCGCTTGACACCGATCGACGCGCTCAAGAACACGAGGCCGTGACCCAGCTCAACGATCTCCCGTTCTCGGTACTGCAGTTCTACGCGACGGCGCCCTATCCCTGCAGCTACCTGCCCGACAAGCTGGCTCGCTCCCAGGTCGCCACGCCGAGCCACGCGATCGATACGCAGGTCTACAGCCAGCTGGTCAGGGCCGGTTTCCGTCGTAGCGGTGCGTTCACCTACCGCCCCTATTGCGACAGCTGCCGGGCCTGCGTCCCGGTGCGCATCCTCACCGCCGGCTTCCGGGCCACCCGCTCGCAGCGCCGCGCGTTGAAGCGGCATGCACGCCTGGACGCACGGGTGCTCGATCTGCGCTACAACCCCGAGCACTACGCGCTGTATCTGCGCTACCAGTCAACCCGCCACTCGGGCGGCGGGATGGACCACGACAGCCGCGAGCAGTACCGGCACTTCCTGCTGCAGAGCAACGTCAACTCCAGCCTGGTGGAGTTCCGCGAGGAGGGCCGACTGCTGATGGTGAGCATCATCGACCGCCTCGAGGACGGGCTGTCGTCGGTCTACACTTTCTTCGATCCGGAGTACCCTGGCGGCAGCCTCGGCACCTACAATGTGCTCTGGCAGCTGCAGTTGTGCCGCAGTCTCCGGCTGCCCTACCTCTACCTGGGCTATTGGATCGCCCAGAGCCGCAAGATGGCCTACAAGATCAACTTCCGACCCATCGAGGGCCTGATCAACGGGCACTGGCAGCACCTGCCCCCTGGTACGATCTGAGCTCACCACCTACCTCTCGCCACGAGACACGAAGACACGAAGAAAGGCAGAGTCGATGCAGCGCATCAGCCGCACTATCCGCCGGGATACACCGTCGGGTGGCTCGCGGACCGTTTCCCCCAGTTGGTTCGGGTTTTCGTTCGTGTCTTCGTGGTGAGCGGTTCTGAATGAGTTTTGAACGCGTCACGGTCGAGGCACGCGGCCACGTAGTGCTCCTCGGCCTGAACCGCCCGGGCAAGCGCAATGCCTTCGACCTCGCCATGTATGGCGAGCTCGGAGTGGCCCTGGGCGAGTACGACCGAAACCCGCGTCTGCGGTGCGCCCTCGTCCATGCCCACGGCGACCACTTCACCGGTGGCCTCGAGCTGCCCCAATGGCTGCCCTTCTTCCGGGACGGCCGCATGCCGCCGCTCCCGGACGGTGCGGTTGACCCGCTCCAGCGCGAGACGCAGGTCAGCAAGCCGGTGGTGATCGCGGTGCAGGGCTGGTGCCTGACCATCGGCATCGAGCTGCTGCTGGCGGCCGACCTGCGGGTGGCGGCAGATTCCACGCGCTTCGCCCAGATCGAGGTCAAGCGCGGCATCTATCCCGTCGGCGGCGCCACCGTGCGCCTGGTGCAGGAGCTGGGCTGGGGCAACGCCATGCGCATCCTGCTGACCGGTGACGAGTTCTCCGCTGCCGATGCGCTGCGCTGGGGCCTGGTTCAGGAGGTGGTCCCGCATAGCCAGCAGCTCGACCGTGCCCTGGCCCTGGCGCAGAGTGTGGCGCGCCAGTCGCCGGTGGGTGTGCGCGCCACCCTCGCGTCGGCACGCCTCGCACGAGCGAAGGGAGAGCGGGCGGCGTTCGCGCGCATGCTGCCCGATTTGCAGCAGGCGCTGGCGCAGGACGATGCAGTGGAGGGACTGAAGGCCTATCTCGAACGCCGGGAGCCGCAGTTCCGGGACCCGGAATGATCTGGGAGCTGGCACGGCCGCTGCTGTTCCGGCTCGACCCCGAGACCGCGCACGGCGTCACGCTGCACCTGCTCGATGCGGTCGCGCCCTTGATGGGGCGCGCCGCCGTCAGCCGCACGCCGGTGCGCGTCATGGGCCTGGACTTTCCCAACCGCGTCGGGCTGGCCGCAGGCCTGGACAAGAACGGCGCCCACATCGACGCCCTGGCGCGGCTGGGCTTCGGGTTCCTCGAGGTCGGAACCGTGACGCCGCGACCGCAGCCCGGCAACCCGCCGCCTCGCATGTTCCGTCTCCCGCAGGCGCAGGCGGTGATCAACCGGATGGGCTTCAACAACATGGGCGTGGACCGCCTGGTGCGCAACGTCCAGTCCGTGCGCCACCGCGGCATCCTCGGCATCAACATCGGCAAGAACTTCGACACGCCGATCGAGCGCGCGGCCTCCGATTATCTCGCCTGCATGCGCAAGGTGTACCCGCTGGCGAGCTACCTCACGGTGAACATCTCCTCACCCAACACGAAGAACCTGCGCCGGCTGCAGGAGACCGACGAGCTCGACCGCCTGCTTGCGGCGCTCAAGGCCGAGCAGTCGAATCTCGCGGATCAGCACCGCCGGTATGTGCCGGTGGCGCTGAAGATCGCGCCCGACCTCACGCCCGAGCAGGTGCTGTCCATCGCGCAGCTGCTGCGTGCGCATCGCATCGATGCGGTGATCGCGACCAACACGACGGTGTCGCGTGAAGGCGTCGAGGGCCTGCCCCACGCCGAAGAGACGGGCGGACTGAGCGGCGCACCGCTGCGGACGCGCTCGACGCAGATCGTCCGGCAGCTGGCGCAGCAACTCGGCGGCCAGTTGCCCATCATCGGGGTAGGCGGGATCATGCACCCGGCAGATGCGGCAGAGAAGCTGGCCGCCGGCGCGAGCCTGGTCCAGCTCTACACCGGACTGGTCTACAGCGGCCCGCGACTGGTGCGCGACTGCGTTCAGCGCCTGGCTGACCAGGCGGCGCCGGGCGAGTAACCACGCGCGCGAGCTGGCTTCTCCAGCAGCGGGGAATCGGGGTTTACCGCAACCGGGGCTGCTATAATTCGGCGCTTTTTTCGGCCCCGCGCCGCGCACGGTGCGGCCGTTTGCAGCCATGACCGCCGCCACCTCAACTGAGATGCACCTCGCCCACGGGCTCGCCTTCCGAGATCTGTATCGCAGGGACGGCCTGCTGCGGCTGGACGCGCTGTTTCTCGAGCACCTGCGCGCGGCGGATCCTGATCTCGCTGCACGGTTGCTCGCCGGACGGGCAACTCCGGACGCACTGGCGGCGCGCGAGCACTCGGACCTCCTGGTCGCGGTGGCGCCGCACGTGGAAGATTTCATCGCCGAGCTGTTCGACGTTCGCGCCGATGCGACCGCACTGGCCGCTCGCCATCACGCGCTGGCACCGCTGTACAGCGTGAAGCGACTGTTCGTGCAGCGCCGCGCGATGAACCGGATCAAGCCGGAAGATGCGGCGCAAATCGACGGCCCGGCGCTGGAGGCACGGCTCGCCACGCTGATGGGTGGCACATTCTCCGAGCTTGCTTTTGCGAACCTGGTCGCACAGTGGCAGCAGGACGAGGCGAATCACGCTCAGGACCTCGATCTGGCTGCCCGTTACGCGGCCTGGGCCGCGCACACCGCGACCGGCAGGGCGCGGCACCGCGACGGCGTGCTGTTCAAGGCCCCCGCGAAGCTCGACTATTTCCATCTGGTTCCGCTGCGTGCCGACGACGCTGGCGGGTTTCGCAGCTACGGCCTGGATCACCTGCGCCGACGTGAGGGCTTCAAGCTCACCGACCCCGGCACCGATCTCACCGGCGCGCTGGACCATGCCAACTACTGCATCTGGTGCCACGAGCAGGGGCGCGACTCCTGCTCGCGCGGGCTGAAGGACAAGGCGCCCGCCGACGGGACCCCGGCGGCGTTCAAGAAAACCGTGTTCGGCGTGCCGCTGGCCGGCTGCCCGCTCGAGGAGAAGATCTCCGAGTTCCACAAGGTCAAGACCCAGGGCAATGCCATCGGTGCACTGGCTTTGATTGCGGTGGACAATCCGATGGTGGCGGCCACCGGCCATCGCATCTGCAACGACTGCATGAAGTCCTGCATTTACCAGAAGCAGGAGCCGGTCAACATCCCCCAGGCCGAGACGCGCACGCTCAAGGATGTGCTGGAGCTGCCGTGGGGCTTCGAGATCTATTCGCTGCTCACGCGCTGGAACCCGCTCGACCTGCGCCGCCCCTACCCGCGCGCCGCCAGCGGGAGGCGCGTACTGGCCGTCGGGATGGGGCCGGCCGGCTTCACGCTGGCCCACCATCTCATGAACGACGGGCACCTCGTGGTGGGCATCGACGGGCTCAAGATCGAGCCGTTGCCACCCGAGCTCTCGGGAGTGGACGAGCGCGGACAGCGTGTCCCGTTCCAGCCGATCCGCGACGTGACGTCGCTGTACGAATCGCTCGACGATCGCGTCATGGCCGGCTTCGGCGGCGTGGCCGAGTACGGCATCACCGTGCGCTGGGACAAGAACTTCCTCAAGCTGATCCGGCTGCTGCTGGAGCGGCGCACCGAGTTCGCACTGTTCGGTGGCGTGCGCTTCGGTGGCACGCTGACCGCAGAGGATGCATTCGCGCTGGGCTTCGACCACATCGCCCTGGCGGCAGGCGCTGGACGGCCCACGGTGCTGGACCTGCCCAACGGGCTCGCACGCGGTGTGCGCACCGCGTCGGACTTCCTCATGGCGCTGCAGCTCACCGGTGCGGCCAGGACCGACTCGGTTGCCAACCTGCAGATCCGGCTGCCGGTGGTCGTGATCGGCGGCGGCCTGACCGCAATCGACACCGCCACCGAGTCCCTGGCCTACTACCCCCTGCAGGTCGAGAAGTTCCTGGCGCGGTACGAGGCGCTGGTGGCGGAGCGCTCCAGCACTGCAGTGCGCGCGGGCTGGAACGAGGAAGAAAATGCAACTGCCGACGAGTTCATCGCGCACGCGCGGGCGCTGCGCGCCGAGCGGGCGGCAGCGAAAAAGGAGGGCCGGCCCGCGCGCGTCGCCGAGCTGCTACAGTCGTGGGGCGGGGTCATCATCGCCTATCGCAAGCGGCTGATCGACAGCCCGTCCTATACGCTCAACCACGAGGAGGTGGAGAAGGCGCTCGAGGAGGGCATCCGCTTCGCGGAAGGTCTGACCCCGCTCGCGGTGGAGGTGGACCGTTACGGTCATGCGAGCGGGCTCAAGGTGGCCGTGCAGACGGCCGACGACCAGAGTACGCTGCAGCCAGCCGGCGAGATGCGGCTGCCCGCGCGCACCATCCTGGTTGCCGCCGGCACCCAGCCCAACACCGTCCTGTCGCGCGAGGATCCGTCGCATTTTCCGCTGGACGGCCGCTACTTTCAGGCTGTCGACGAACAGGGCCACAGGGTCAAACCGGAACGCAGCGCCAAACCCGCGGCGGTCGAGATCCTGCTGGCACGCGAGCCGGACGGCCGCTTTATCAGCTTCTTCGGCGACCTGCACCCTTCCTTCTTCGGCAACGTAGTCAAGGCCATGGGCGGCGCCAAGCAAGGCTATCCGGAAGTCAGCCGCGTGCTGGCTGGCCGCCCGCCGGCATCGTCTGTGAAGGATGCCGACTTCGTGGCACGGCTGAACGGGGAGCTGCGCGCCAGCGTGCACGAAGTGGTGCGGCTCACCCCGACCATCGTCGAGGTCATCGTGCGCGCCCCCGCGGCTGCCCGCCGCTTCCGCCCTGGGCAGTTCTACCGGTTGCAGAACTACGAGCGCAATGCACTCGCTGTCGACGGGACGACACTGACGATGGAAGGCCTGGCACTCACCGGGGCATGGGTCGACGCACAGCGGGGCCTGGTGTCGACCATCGTGCTGGAGATGGGCGGCTCATCCGACCTGTGCGCCGTGCTCAAACCGGGCGAGCCGGTGGTGCTGATGGGGCCCACCGGCACGCCGACGGAGATTCCGGGCGACGAGACCGTGATGCTGGTCGGCGGCGGGCTCGGCAACGCCGTGCTGTTCTCGATCGGCCAGGCCTTGCGGCGCGCCGGCTCGCGCGTACTGTACTTCGCCGGCTACAAGAAGATCATCGACCGCTACAAGGTGGAGGAGATCGAGGCTGCGGCCGACGTGGTGGTGTGGGCGAGCGACGAGGCGCCGGGCTTCGCGCCGACCCGCCCGCAGGATCGGGCGTTCACAGGCAACATCGTGCAGGCCATGCTCGCCTATGCCGAGGACCGGCTGGGTGAGCAGATCATCCCCTTGAGAGCTGCGGATCGCATCATCGCCATCGGCTCCGATCGGATGATGGCGGCGGTGGCCGCGGCACGCCACGGCGTGCTGGCCGCCCACCTGGACCCCCGCCACTTCGCGATTGGCTCGATCAACTCGCCGATGCAGTGCATGATGAAGGAGATCTGCGCGCAGTGCCTGC
>DAIQQA010000010.1:0-2813 GCA_036787045.1 Burkholderiales bacterium
TGCAGCCGAAACGCCTTCGACACCAGGGCGTTTCCGCTTTGAGGCCTCATCCAGCGCAGGGATCTCGCAGACTGTGTCGCCGCCGTATCTGCGGTGCGCATCCGCGGCACGGAGCCCTTTCAGCGGCAACTGACATCGTGGTCCACCCACGGGGTAGAATCCTCGAGCATAAGTGACGGTCTGACGAGAGGGAGCCGCCAATGCGGTTGAGGGAGAAGGTCGCGCTGGTCACGGGAGCGGGTTCGGGGATTGGCCGCGCGACGGCGCTGCGTTTCGGCGCCGAGGGGGCGCAGGTCGTGTGCGTCGACGCGGCCGGCGACGCTGCAACTGAGACAGCGCGCACAATCACTGCGCACGGCGGCGAAGCGATCGCGATGGTGGCGGACGTCACCGACGAGGCCGCATGTGCGCGCATCGTGGCGGAGACGCTCGCGCGCTTCGGGCGGCTGACGACGCTGGTGAACTCGGCGGGCGTGCGGCCGGAGCGACGAGACCCGACGCCCGCGCTGTCCGAGTGGCAACGCGTCGTGGACATCAACCTCACCGGAACCTACCTCGCCTCGCGCGCGGCGCTGCCGGCGCTCGCCGCGAGCGGGGCCGCCTCAATCACGAACCTCGCGTCCATCTTCGGGCTGGTCGGCGGTGCCACCTCGTCGTCCTACGCCGCGTCCAAGGGCGCGATCGTGAACCTCACCCGGCAGATGGCGCTCGAGTGGGCGCCGCGGGTCCGCGTGAACTGCGTGTGCCCGGGGGTGATCGAAACGCCGATGACCGCCGAGTTGCGCGCGGACCCCGCCTGGGCGGACGCAGTGCTTAAACGCTACCCGCTCGGCCGCTTTGGCCAGCCGGACGATATCGCCGCCGCGATCCTCTACCTGGCGAGCGACGAGGCAGCGTTCGTGACCGGCGTGGCGTTGCCCGTGGACGGCGGGTACACGGCGGGTTAGCAGGCTGTTGAAAAAGCGACTGCGCGAGCGCTCGCGGGCTTTTTTCCAGCGACCGACTCGAAGTGCCTACCTGCGCTTTTTAGGCCTCAGTTGATCTCGCGGTTCGGCGTGGCAGCCAGGGTGTCGGCGATCGCGCCAACTAGCTCCGGCATGTCGAAGGCACCCTCTCCGGCATAGACCCGCCACTGCCGGGCCTGCATTGCAGGAACGCCCTCCACGCGAGTTGCGCGCGGCATTTCCGAGCCGGGAATAACCGCTGTGGCGTTGCCTGTGACGAAGATTGGCCGCCGGGAGCCCTGCGCGGTGACAAGGAACCGGATCGTCTGGCCATTGGTGCCAAGGCGCCCGATGTCTTCCAGGTTGTTGGGCACGTAGATGGCGTCGTAGTCCTGCACTGCCACTTGGTCCAGGTACCACGTGACGGCGACGAGTCGTCGGCCGCCCGCGTAGTCGAGTGTCGTCAGCAGCTCGCCGGGCGGTACGAAGCCGGCGAGACCGACCATCGGGGCGCGCTCGACCGGCCGCGGCGCGAGGATGTGCACACGCGCTCCGCGATCCATGAAGTAGTCGCGCGCGGTCTCCAGCTCGAAGGCGCTGGCGCCGTCGCTCGCCAGGATCGCGATGCGCTTGCCTTCGAACTGCGCGGGATCCGCGACCGGTTCCATCAGAAAACTCAGCAGCTCGGCGTGTCGGGCGCCGCTGGCACGGGTGGCGGTTTGAACTGCGCTGCTGGGTGCCCACCCGCTGGCACTCCCTGATGCGGGGGCCAAGCTGATGGCGACCGTTGCGGCGAGCACGAGGGTGATCAAGCGGCGACGAAAAAGCTTCATGGCGTTCTCCTGGGTGTATCGGTAGAGTATCCGCGTGCTACTGCCGACGCCTGCTGGCCGCAACGATTCGGCTGAGAACGATCTGTTCGACCTGCGTGGTGTCGCCGCTGCACGCGAGACCTATTCACGCGTCTCGCGCGCAGGACGATACGCAGTCGTCAGTTGGTGCCGCGGTCGGATGGCGCGCGGCCGACCTGAGTGCGGCCGAGGTCTCCTGCCGGGGTGTCGAGCGGGATCGCGTACACGCTGGCGCGGCCGTACCCCCGCAGCCCTGTCACGTCTCCAGCCACCGGGCTCGACGGCCGCGAAGAGGCCGTCGCATACACGCTATCGCGCCCGAAGCGGGCCTCGACTCCAGCGTCGTCGACGACGCGGACCTGGCGGGCAGCCTGTGCCGGGTTGGCATAGACGCTGTCGCGGCCGAACTGCTGCTCGGCGAAGACGCTTCCTGCCGAGGCGATGAACGCGGTTGCGACGGCTAAGTTGTAAACGCTGTATCTCATGATTGCTCCTTTGTTCCGGTGATCTACCACAGGTGAACATGACTATATGGCTTACTGCATTGCAGCACTACAGCCTGCGCTGCATATTTCTTATGCCCAGAATCGGACAAATGATCCGGAAGACTGTCGTCGTTAAGACACTATTTGCTATTGAAAACTGATCTCCTTGACGAGTCTCTTCCGACACTTCAGACCGAGGAGCTCGTAGAGAGTTGCAATGCAGCAGAAAATCAATCTTCGAGGGACCAGCAACTTCGCTCGGCAGGTGTCGCCCGGGAGGCGGTTCCACCTGAACTGCCCGCCGCGGCGATCCTGTACCTGTCGAGCGACGGGGCAGCCTTCGTGACCGGCGTGGCGCTGTCGGTGGACGGGGGCTACACGGCGGGGTAGAGAGCGGACCCACCAACGGTCCGGATCGAGTCACAATTCCACTTGATATTGGAGCGGAGGCAGTGTGCGGCAAACAGATAACCACTCGTGGGGAGACAAGTGCGATGGCGTTTGATCCGGCTGAGCTGGAGGGACTGCGGGCG
>DAIQQA010000010.1:2913-68558 GCA_036787045.1 Burkholderiales bacterium
GCCGTATATGCGCCCGCTGTGGCGCGGCGCTCGTATCGCGGGGAGCGCTGTGACCGCGCTCTGTCACCCCGGCGACAACTGGATGATCCACGTTGCGGTCGAGGTGCTGGCTCCGGGCGACGTGCTGGTTGTGGCTTGTTCGAGTGAGAGCACGGACGGCGCGTTCGGTGAGCTGCTCGCCACGTCCCTCAAAGTGCGCGGAGCGAAGGGCGTGGTGTTGGACATGGGGTGCCGCGACGCGCATGAGATAAGCGAAATGAAGTTTCCCCTGTGGTCGCGCGCGATTTCGGCCAAGGGCACGGTCAAGGCGACCATCGGCTCCGTCAACGTGCCCGTGGTTTGCGCGGGTGTCCAGGTCAAGCCTGGGGACGTGGTGGTCGCGGACGACGACGGAGTAGTGGTCGTGCCGCGTATCGAAGCAGAGGCCGTGGCGAAGGCTAGCGAGGAACGTGAGAAGAAAGAGGCTGCTTCCCGCGGGCGGCTCGAGAAGGGCGAGCTCGGCCTCGATATCTACGGTATGCGCAAGGCGCTTCAGGAAAAGGGCCTGGAATACGTCGACGGCCCGCTCGACTGACGTGCAGACCAGGCTGCGTACGCTCCTCGGGGATCACCCGATCACCCGGGCGATGAAAAGCGGTGAGATCGGCTCGCCCGACGTGGCTTTCGACTTCGCTGACGTGAAGGTTCCGAACACCGCTTTCAAGCGCGTGGTGCGCGACCTCGAGTTCGACGTCGCCGAGCTGGCGATCGTGACCTTCCTGTTGGCGAGGGCGCACGGCAAACCCCTCGCGCTTCTGCCCGCCGTGGTGACCGCGCGATTCCAGCACCCGCTGCTGGTTTACAACGCCGCCCGCGCGCCGCTGACGCCGGGCGACCTGGCTGGCCGGCGCGTCGGCTTGCGGTCGTATTCCGTCACGACGGCCGCATGGGTACGCGGCATCCTGGCCGACGACTTCGGGGTCCGGTCCGAGGATGTGAGCTGGGTGGCGTTCGAGGAGCCGCACGTCGCCGAGTATCACGATCCCCCGAACGTCGAGCGCGCTCCGGCCGGGAAGGAGATGATCGCCATGCTGCTCGCGGGCGAGATCGACGCGACTATCGTCGGCGAGCGTCCGAGCGACCCGCGGTTGAAGACGGTGATTCCGGATCCGATGGCGGCTGCCGATGCCTGGCATCGGCGCACCGGAGCGCTTCAGGTCAATCACATTCTGGTTATCAAGGAGTCCCTGGCGGAAATCTGTGCGCGCGCCGCTGGGGAGGTGCTTCGCCTCTTCGCGGAGAGCAAGCGCGCTGCCGGGCTGCCTGTGCCGGGTATGCTCGACATGAATCCGATCGGGCGGGAGGCGAACCGGCGCAACCTCGAGGTCGCGATCGACTGTGTGTACCGCCAAGGCATGATCCCTCAGCGGTTCGAACCGGAGGAGCTGTACGCATGATCATCGACTGTCACGGCCACTACACGACTGCCCCGGCAGAGGTGGAGGCTTGGCGCAAGCTGCAGGTCGAGGCGCTCGCCAACCCCTCGCAGGCGCCGCAGAAGGCTGCGCTGCGGATCTCGGACGACCAGATCCGCGAAAGCCTCGAGGGCGCACAGCTCAAGCTGCAACGCGAGCGGGGCACCGACCTCACGATCTTCTCACCGCGTGCGGCCTCGATGGCACACCACATCGGCGACGCGCAGGTGAGTCGCGTGTGGTCCGAGATCTGCAACGAGCTGGTGCACCGCTGCTGCGTGCTGTATCCGGACAATTTCGTCGGCGTCTGTCAGCTCCCACAGTCGCCCGGCGTGCCGCCGGCAACCTGCATCGCGGAGCTCGAGCGTTGCGTGAAGGAGTTCGGCTTCGTGGGCTGCAACCTGAACCCGGATCCCTCGGGCGGGCACTGGAAGGAACCGCCGCTCACCGACCGGTGGTGGTACCCGCTGTACGAGAACATGGTCGAGCTGGAGGTCCCGGCGATGGTGCACGTCAGCACCTCGTGCAACCCCGCCTTCCACACCACCGGCGCGCACTACCTGAATGCCGACACGACCGCGTTCATGCAGTTTCTGACCTCCGACCTGTTCAAGGACTTCCCGACCCTGAAGTTCGTCATCCCGCACGGCGGCGGCGCGGCACCCTACCACTGGGGCCGCTTTCGCGGCTTGGCGCAGGACATGAAGCGGCCGCCGCTCCAGGAACTACTGCTCAACAACGTCTTCTTCGACACCTGCGTGTACCATCGTCCCGGCATCGAGCTGCTGCTGAAGGTTGTCCCGGTGGACAACATCCTGTTCGCCTCCGAGATGGTCGGCGCGGTCCGCGGCATC
This sequence comes from Burkholderiales bacterium, assembly GCA_036787045.1. Lineage (GTDB taxonomy): Bacteria > Pseudomonadota > Gammaproteobacteria > Burkholderiales > SHXO01 > SHXO01. Next base: position 5,222 of record DAIQQA010000010.1, read on the forward strand.
GATCCCGAAACCGGGTATCACTACGACGATACGCTGCGGTACGTCAACTCGATCGAGTGGCTGAGTGAAGCGGACCGGAACAAGATCTTCGAAGACAATGCTCGGAAAGTCTATCCGCGGCTCGAACGCGATTGAGCAAAGGCTGAGGGCGGCACGCGGCTGGCGGGGCAGGGCGAGTGCGCTGGCGCGGCAGTATCGCGTCGAGCCATCGAGTAACATGGGATGTTGTTCTAAAGGACAGGGTGGAGCAATGAATACCAGAAAGGTCTTGCTGCTCGGCGCGTTGCTGGTGTTGGCGGCGGACGGATGGGCGCAGCAGAAAGCCCAACCGGCCGACCAGGCGACGCAGGTTCGAGCGCTGCATCAGCAGGTGACTGCGCAGCGCAGGCAGTTGGGCGCCCTGCGCAACGAGTTTGCTGCCGAGAACGCCGCGCGCCTGGAGGTGCTGGCTCAGCTGAATGCGTTGAAGGGACAGCAAGCCCAGCTGAGCGCGTTGCAGCAGCAGGTCGAGCTGCTCGCACGCGAGGTCAAGAGCCTCAAAGCGAACACCGTCCTCGACCTCAACGGCTACCTGACGTTCGATGTTTCGAACGGCTATCCGGCTGCTCTGTTTCGCGGCATCAACGTGCAGATCGTGAACGGCACCGGCCAGACGCAGACCATGAACGGACTGGGCAATCTTATCGTCGGCTACAACCGTCCCAGCGCCGGCAGCTTCATCTGCTCGCTGGGAGCCGCAGACACGGAAGCGGTGTGCCTGGCGGGCGGTGGGGTATGGGCGCAGAGCCACAAGGGCGGCTCGCACAACATTGTCGGCGGCGATTTCAACAGCTACGCGAGCTGGGGCGGTCTGGTCCTGGGCGTGGAGAATGCGGTCAGCGCCCCCTATGCTGCGGTGCTCAGTGGTGCCCGCAACCGTGCCGGCGGAAGCCTGGTGAGCATCAGCGGCGGCAGCTACAACACGGCGAGCGGCATCTACAGCACGGTGAGCGGAGGCTTCGATAACCGTGCAAGCGGTGACTTCTCGGCCGTCGCCGGTGGTGCCCAGCGGATCGTTCCAAGCTCACACGATTGGGCGGCAGGCGCGCTGTTCCAAGACAAGTAGGGCCGCGCCTCCACCGCTTGTTCTTCTCTCTCGCGATCTCTTTCTGGCCGGTCCTGGCGCGATTTGGGTCACGGGACAGGTCATGCGCACCAATGGTGGGTGGATCTGAGCGAGATCCCCGGCAATCCCGCCGGCAACGCAATATGAGCAGGAGGACACCGATGACCGTCAAGAAAATTGTCGCGTGCCTCACAGCAACGCTGTGGTTCGCCACATGCGGCTCCGGCGCATTGGCGCAGGAAGCGAAACCGGTGCGTATCGGCGTGGTTACCTTCCTGTCCGGTCCCGGTGCCGGGCCGATGGGTGTTCCGGCACGAAATGCGGCCGAGCTGACCTTCGAGGCCTTGAATTCCGGCTCGGTTCCGGCGCCGCATGGCATGAAAGGTTTCGGCGGCAATCCCGTAGAAATGCTGCTGATGGATGAAGCCGGATCGACCAGCAATGTCGTGACGCAGTACCGCAATCTGGTGCAGGGGCGGAACGTGGACCTGGTCATCGGCTACATCTCGAGCGGCAGCTGCCTAGCGGTCGCGCCGGTGGCCGAGGAACTGAAGACACTGACGGTGATCTTCGACTGCGGCACATCCCGGTTGTTCGAAGATGCGTCGCACAAGTACTTGTTCCGTACGGCCTCGCACGCCACCATGGACGGCGTTGCCGCGGCCAAATACGTCAGGGAGCGCTTGCCGAACGCACTGCGCATCGCGGGGATCAACCAAAACTACGCGTGGGGCCAGGATTCCTGGAGGGATTTCGAAGCGTCGATGAAAGTGCTGCTGCCCTCGGTGCAGATCGCGACATCGCAGATGCCCAAGCTCTTCTCCAGCCAGTACGGAAGCGAGATCTCCGCCCTGCAGGGTGCGAAGCCCGATGTGATCCATTCCAGCTTCTGGGGTGGCGATCTGGAGGCGTTCATAGTTCAGGCTGTCCCCAGAAACCTGTTCAGCAGGAGCCCTGTCGTGTTTACCACCGGCGAGGCGGAGATTCACAGACTCCAGGGCAGGATTCCTGATGGCACGATCATCGGCGCGCGCGGCCCGCATGGTGTGTTTGCGCCGGACAACGAACTCAATCGCTGGTTCAGGAGTGCTTACGAGAAGCGCTACGGCGCACCGCCGCCCTTCGCCGCCTACCACATGGTGCAGGCGATCCTCGGCACCAAGGCGGCGTACGAGAAGGCCAAGGCGGCGGCCAACAGCAAGAACCCGGACCAGGACCAGATCATCGCTGCGTTCACGGGTCTGAGTTTTGAAACCCCGAGCGGGACAACGCGCATGGCTCTCGGCAACGGGCATCAGGGGATCCAGGGCACGGCTTACGGAATGACCAAACTGGTCGGCGGCCGGCTTACCATCGTGAACGTGACGCGCTACGCCGCGGAGGAGGTCAATCCACCCGAGGGCGTGAAAAGCGAGGATTGGATCAGGTCCGGCTTCGCCAGAGCAAAGTAGGCGGCATCTATGGCTTGGGCGTGCGCTCCCACGCATCGCATTCCCGACCACGCCGGGGCTCAAACGATTTCCCGAGCCCAGCCGACTGGGGTGGTCGTGGCGCCATTCAACTAGCCCGCATTTCTCACGAGAGCGCCGGATTCCTGTCGCAGGAATCTCGCGAACTCCTGGGCCGGCATGGGACGGCCGAACAGATAGCCTTGGGCTTCGTCGCAACCCTCCACGCGCAGAAACTCGAGCTGCGACTGCGTCTCCACGCCTTCGGCAACCACCTTCAGGCGCAGGCTGTGTCCCATGCCGATGATGGCGCTGGCGATCGCGCGGTCATCCGGGTCCTCGGTGATGTCGCAAATGAAGGACCGGTCGATCTTTACCTTGTCGATCGGCAGCCGCTTCAGGTAGGCGAGGCCGGAGTAACCCGTGCCGAAGTCGTCGATGGAGAGCTTGACCCCGAGATCCCTGAGCCTGCGCAGTGTCGCAAGCGTGGCCTCGGAGTCCTGCACCATGTACTCGGTCAACTCCAGATCGAGGCAGTCCGCATCCAGGCCAGTGTCCGCCAACGCTCGCGCGACAGTGTCCGCGATGTGCTTGCGCAGCTGCCGGGCGGACAAATTGACCGCCACGGGGATCGTGGGCAGCCCGTCGAGCTGCCACTCGCGGTTCTGCCGGCAGGCCTCGTGCAGCACCCACTCGCCGATCGCCACGATCAGCCCGGTCTCCTCGGCAACCGGGATGAACCTTCCCGGCGGGACGAGGCCCAGCTGCGGATGCCGCCAGCGAATCAGGGCCTCGGCGCCGATCGTCTGCCCGGTCTTGATGTCGATCTGGGGCTGGTAGTGCAGGACGAACTGTGCGTGATCGAGCGCGTGCCGCAAGCCGTTCTCGACCGTGAGCCGCTCGAACACGGCGAGGTTCATCTCACGGGTGAAGAACTGATAGTTGGCCGCGCCGTTCTCCTTGGCGTGGTACATCGCCGTATCGGCATTCTTGATCAGCGTTTCAACGTCCGTCCCATCATGGGGATACAGGCTGATGCCGATGCTGGAGCTAATGCTGAGGTGATGACCGTCGATGTGGTAGGGCCCCAGCGCGCGCTCCAGGATGTTCTGGGCAACGTGAGCCGCACCCTGCACGCCGGCTTCTGGGAGCAGGACCACGAATTCGTCCCCACCCAGCCTGGAGATGGTGTCGGCCTCACGCACACAGCCGCTCATACGCTGCGCTACGGCCTGCAGAAGCCGGTCGCCAATGTGGTGTCCCAGCGAGTCGTTGATCGTCTTGAAGCGATCGAGGTCGATGAACAGGATGGCCATCTCCTTGCCATCGCGCTCCGCCCGGGCCAGAACCTGCGAGACACGGTCGTGGAACAGCGAACGATTGGGCAGCTCCGTCAGCGCATCGTAGTACGCCAGGTGCTCGATGCGTTGCCCCGCGCGCGTTCGCTCGATGGCGATCGCGGCGGTGTGGGTCGCCATTTCCACCAGGCGCCGGTGGTCCGACGATGGTGAGCGAGGTTCGCGGTAGTACACAGCGAACGTGCCTACAACGCGCTGCTGGGAATCGAAGATCGGCGTCGACCAGCAGGCGCCGAGCCCGTGGTCCTTCGCCATTGTCCGGTAGCTGGCCCAGAGCGGATCGCTCTGGATGTCGCGGACGATCACCGTCTGCTTCGTGTACGCGGCGGTTCCGCACGAGGCTGCCGCCGGCCCGATGGCCAATCCGTCGATCGCGTCGCAGTAGCTTTCCGGGAGCCGGGATGCGGCGGCCGAGCGCAGACGTACTCCGTCGGCATCCAGCAGGCAGATCGCGCACAGGATCTGGCTATCCTGCTGCTCGATCGAGCCGATCAGGGCCTTGAGCGTGTGGGGCAACGACGCGCCCTTGGCAATCATCTCGAGCACGTCGCGCTGCCCCCGAATCAACGCCTCGGCCCGCTTGCGCTCGGTTTGCTCGATCGCAAGCGCGGCCAGATTGGCGATCGCGATTGCGAACAGGCGCTGATCGGGAGTCCATTCGATCGCAGGTCCCACGTGCTCGTGGCAAAGCACCCCTTCGAGCTGCCCATACAGATGGATCGGCACATCGAGCATCGAAGTGATGCCGAACTGCGTTAGGTAGTCGGCGGAGAACTCGCGAGTGAACGGATGGCTGCGGGCATCGTTGGCGACGATCGCCTCCTCCGCAGCCAGCCCGCGGAAGTAGTGAGGGTAGTCCTCGATGCGCAGGATGGCGCCGCCCGCATGCAAGTTGCGGCTCTGCTCGTAGAGGTCCTCGCAACGGATGGCCGTTCGGTCCTCGGTGATGCGCCACAGGCTGGCGCGCTCGACGCCCATCTGCTGCGCGGAGGTCCGGGTGAGCAGCTGGATCGTCTCTACCGGGCTGTCGCCGGTGAAGATGTGGCTGCGGGTCAACGCCGCCAGGGTCCTCTGCTGCTCGAGCAGCCGGTCGCGGCTGCGCTTCCATACTCTCACTGCCGGTTTGCGGGCTGGGATCTTCGCCATTGCTGCAGGCCCTTAGGATTACTGTCTTATCGTGCCCGGGGAAGCGTTCTGAAGGGGTACGCCCGGGCGATCCGCAGCAAAACGAACCGTCTCGGTCCCGTCGCTCGCCAGATCGCTCCGAATCCGTCAGCGGCCGAACGGATAGCGGATAGGAGATCGAACCGTATCACGCGTCGCGGGAGGGCTCAAGTCGAGGGTTGGGACCTGGCGTGAGACAGGTGGCTGAGCGAGGCGGAGAGGAAGAAGATCTTCGAGGACAACGCCCGGTAGCCTATCCGCGGCTCAAGCGCGGTTGAGCAGCGCCGGGCGCATCGGGTATTGCGCCCTTGGGCCGGTGGCTGTACCTCTTCGGGCCATCGAGTCGAGCAGTATTGGACGCTTACTCTGAGGGTGTTCGTAATGGGTGTGCTGCTCGCAGGGCAGGCCGCTGGCATGCAGCACTGGAGTCGATATATCCTGAGTGTCCAACATCGCCCTAACTATCCGAATATTGCCTGATTACTGGCAGAAGCAGCCAGGCTGCGGCCGGGTTCCTCGTCCAGGGAGATGGGGTGATCGAAGGCAAGGGGCTCGCCCGGCGCGCGGCTGGCGCGTCAGTACGTCACTGCGACCATTTACCCGCATCGCCAGACACTCGTAGTCAAGTATGAAGTGCGGGTGTACAGGCAGTTCGCGCTTCCGGCGCAGGAGAAGCTCATCGCTCCGCTGTCGACGGCTCCGAAAAGTGGACCAGTGGCCAAAGTGTTCACGAAGTCTTGGCGGTACCCGCGCCTTAGAAACTGTTCGCGATGTGTTGGCGGTACCCACTTAGTCTTTAATCCAGCTGCTAGCCTCTGCCCCGTTTGTGTTCTGGATGTGGCCAACGCCGAGAGAAGGTCCTGGGGTGTTCTTCTTGCAAGGAGGAGCAGCCACCAAGAAATCCCCGGCGCTGATATCCGCCGCTCCGCTGTAATAGACGAACAGCAGTTTGCAGTGATCGGCATCCTGTCTCAGCTTCTCGTCTCCCTTCCACTGGATGAGGATGTCGAAGGAGCAGCTCGCCCGACGCTCAAAGTTCGTCGGGTGGAGACATGCGCCGTCAACTTCGCACCGGCCGCGCACGGGCCCGCTTCCCCGGGGAGCGTGCCGCACGCACTAGTGTTCCGCGCAGCGACCGGGCTGGGGCTGGGCTGCGCGCGCTTGGCGGGATAATCACTGTCACGCCGTGCCTCCTTCCCAGCCTCCTTGCCGGGCGTCGCTGCAGATTCCCCGATCTCGGACGATATAGAGTCGGCACATGCTTCGCGTTGTCGCATGCGTCGTCTTGCTGCGACGTTGTCCCTAGGAGACGTCTTGACCTGTGGGGCCCTCATCACTTAGCGTGCGCTCGCGGCGTCCCCCGCGTTCAATTCCGCTGTGATTTGTCGGTTGACCAAGGAGGGTTCTTTGTGAGGTCTAGAGCGCTTTCGCTGTTCGTGTTTGCACTCGCTGTTGTCTTCAACCAGCCGTTGTCGGCGGCACCCCTCTTCTCCCGCGTCGATGGCTCGTTGTCGGCCGCGTTGTCCGACGCAGCGCGCTCTGCCAGGGTGCAACTCGATCAGACGACGTTGCGTACCGCCAAGGCGGGCAGTGAAGTCTCCGTGGACATACCGGACGTCGGCATGTTCCGGTATCGCATTGTGCGTCGAGCGACCGATGGCGACGTCGTGCGGCTGGAAGGCGTTCTGATCGGACACGACCAGCATCGCATCACACTCGGCGTGCGCAAGGAAGGCGTTTCCGGATTGATCTCTACGCCCGCGGGCATGTTTTCGCTCGGCTATGTGAACGACAGACAGTGGCTTGGCGTGGTAGGCAAACTGTGGGATTGGAGCGGCGTTGAGGATAGTGGCCGCCCGGTGCTGTTCGAAGAGCGCACCGCGCAGAAAGGCGAGGAAGCCCCCGTGCCAGGCGCGCAGCCGATCGAGGTCAACCTGGCGGAGCTTACCGCGCTTCAGGAAGGCGACGAGGCGACCCTGCGCCTGTCGGACCTGGGCCCGCTGCGCGTCAGCTATGACGAGACGCGGGCCAACCAGGACTCTGCGAGCTGGATCGGTCATCTAAAGGACTACGGCCGGGATTTCCGGGTCATACTCACGTACAGCCCGACGGGGACGACGGGTCACATCCTGACGCCGCAGGGTGAATACGAAATCCAGTCGTCCGCGTCGGGCCAGGCCTATCTGATCGACCCTCGCAAGCTCGGCATGCGGCCGATGCAGGGCGGTGAAGCATGCGCGACTGCCGTTGAGCCGGTGCCTGCCAACGGCGATGCGCAAACTGCCAATGCGCTTGCGCAGCCCGCACCGACGTCCGCCTCTGCCGCTGCCGCAGCCGCGGCCTCTACAGTTGTGGACGTGCTCGTGCTGTACACACCGGGATTCGTCACAGACAAGGGCGGGGTCGCCCAAGCGCAGGCTGCTATCGACCACCTGCTCGCGCTGGCAAATCAGGCCTACCTGGACAGCGGCGTGTCAATGCAGCTGCGCAAAGTGGGAGCCGAACAAGTCAATGTTTCGGATACCACTACCAACCGCAGCGTGCTTACCGATCTGACGAACGGAGCGGGCTCCTTCAGCGGCGTCAAGGCACGCCGCGATGCGCTCGGAGCAGACCTGGTGAGCATCGTCCGCCCATTCTGGAACCAGTATCACTCCGGTTGTGGCGTCGCCTGGATCGGAGGCTATGGTGGCAGACCCATCTCGCAATCCAGTGGCAATGCCTATTCGGTGGTCTCCGAGGGGCGCGATCGCGCCGGCACGGGTTGGTACTGCGATGTGAACTCCCTTGGTCACGAGCTCGGACACAACATGGGCCTCATGCACGATCGTGCTGCGGTTGCACGGGAGGGCGGAGGACAAGGCGCCACACCCTATGCCTACGGCTACGGCTTGAGCGGAACTTTCGGCACCGTCATGAGCTACCTGTGGCCCAAGCTAGGCAAGTTCTCCAATCCGAACGATTACAGCTGTGCCGGCGCCTATCGTTGCGGCGTTCCCGCGTCCGATCTCAGCAGTGCAGACAATGCCCAGGCGTTGAACTTTGTCCGCGCCGGAGTGGCCGCCTTCCGCGCTGTCAGTAGCACGAATCCGCCGCCTGCGGTGACCAAGCTCACCATCAGCGGTGCCGTGACAGTGAACGGAGCGGTTCGCTCCGGAGTGGCCATCAGCGGTGCGAGCTGCACGGTCACAGGGACGAATGGGGTCTACCAGTGCACCGTCGACAAGGGCTTCAGCGGAGTCCTCACCCCCAGCTATGCGCGCCGGGGGCGGGCCGCCACCTTCACGCCGAGCTCGCGCGCTTACTCCAACCTCGCGGCAAGTGCCGTCAATCAGAACTTCGCCGGTGCGCGCTAGGGCGCCTGTGCCGGCGCGGGGCACTTCACCTTAAAAGAGGCGGTTCGTTGCGACGAATGCGGAGGACATTGAGGGAAGACAATTGTGATGGTGCGCCAGTGATTCACCAAAGATTGGTGAGAGCTTCTTGCCCCATCATATCCTGAGTTCCTCCGCGTCCTCTGCGCTTCTCTCGGCGGGGGTAAGTTTCCAGGTGTGGAGCCTCTCTCGCAAGACGGCTTCGAGCGTGCTGTAGCGGGGCGTCACGGCGACCTTGACTGGAGACTCACTGGACCGAGCACGGATCGTCTGCAGCGAACCGCTTGGGATTCTGGGAGCTAACGCCCCCCTGGCGGCGTTTCCAATCCGAAGCCGGAAGCAAACACGAGGCGTCTACCCAGGTCTTGCCGGCACGGCTTCTCCCGAGTGGGGACGCAGGCAAAATCATGCGCCACGGTGACCTGTTCCTCCGGGTCCAACACGATCTGTAGCCGGTACCTCGGAAACGAACTGTTGCTAACTGTGATCTGATGCCGCCCCGGTGGGACTTCGAACCTCTTGAGCGGCGGCGTTATGCCGACTCTCTTGCCGTCAACGAAGACCTCTCCCCAAGGCTTGACCGCCAAGAGGAGCAAGGCGCTGCGGCGCTGACTCGATCCCGGCTCGGCCACGTGGTCTGCGTCGACCTTCGGATTCTGCGCGACTCGCTTTCCGGGTGAGCCAACCTGCTCGGAGGTGACCAGCTGTTTTTGCTGGCCACGGCCCGCAGGCGGCGCCGTCCCGGTCCGCGCTTCACGACGCGACGCTGCGACAGGTGGCGGGGCGTTGGGTGGCTCGGCCAGCCCCGCCGGCAGCGCTACCGTCGGACGCGTCATTGGCGCTGCGGTGTCCAATGCGAATGAAGGATCAGCAGCGGCTAGTGCAGCCTCCGGCGGAGTAACCGCGGCAGGCGGCCCACCCGCCGTTGCCACGGGCTCCACGATTCGAGAGCGATTGAGCGGTGTCAGCAGCACGGCGCCGACCAGCACCGCCAAAAGGGGTTTGCGCAGCCACGCAAGGCGCCGCCGTCCGTTGAGCGGCATCCGAATATCAATCGCCAGCGCTGCGCGCGCTGCAGGAACGCTTACCTCCGCGGACCTGACCTGCGTGGAAAGCCCATCCAAGAGCCTCTCTGGCTCAGCGCTCTGCGGCGGAGACAATCGATACAAGCAGAGCGGCGGCGCGACCGTGTCGGAGAAGACACCTTCATACTCGAGCAACCCGGACAGCTCGGGCGCCGCACGCGACAGCAGCTCGAAGAACGGGCGTGAAACGGAAATCTGTCGGGGCGGACCGTGCCGCATCACGCGATCGGTGTCTTGCCTTCCCTCTCCGCTTATGTGGGGATGCCCGAACTCGTCTTCGGCAATCTGAACCGTCCCGAGGTTGATCCCGATGCGAAGCGCAAGACCGTCGCTGCGATCCTGCGTCGACGCGGCCTGCCGAATTGCGAGCGCAGTTGTAAAGCACTCCCGCGGGTCGGCCAGGAAGCTCAGCAACGCTCCGTCTTCGCGTTCGATGGAAACGAGATCCCGGGGACAGATGTGCGCCGTCGCGTCAAACAGGAGCTTCTGGAAATCCTGCGTCGAGCGAATTTGATCGAAGACCGATTTTGCGTCGTAGTCCGCGATCTCCAAAGCCAGCAGGCAGCAGATCATGTTTCTCTGCAGCGTCTGATTGTGATCGAGGATAGCATTCATGTCGGCAAAAGGTATCCGTCCGCCGGGCGTACCTTCCCTTTCCAGGTCTGCGCACCGCCTAACCCCCGAATAGACATTATAGTCCTGTTCTAGGTGGGCCTACAGCCGTTCGCGATGCACAGACGAATACCCGGCCACGTTGTTCGTGTTGGTGCCAGCTACTAGACTGCAAGCGTCTGTTTCTGTTTTTCAAACGTTGAAGCGCGTTGGCACTTCAAGGGCGACCTACAGGCATATTCGACACGAGTTCGGTTAGTTCCCCATGCTTCCGACAAGAGAACCCCGCAGTTCAGTGACCCCTTCCGCACCGTCACGGTCAACACCTTCCGCTGGCCGCTCTGCGGCTCCACGGCCCACGATTACCTATGCGTGATGCGCGCCAACTTCGATCCTCCAAACGCAGGCGTATCCGTGCGGGGGCTGCTCGGTGACCGATAGGAATTTGAACCGTATCACCCGCCCCCGCGGGGCTCAAGGCGGGGTGTTGGATTGGCCTGCGGGGGCTGGGAAAGCGGTCGGGAAACGTGCCCCGGGGCAGGCTCCGGGTGGGGCGGTGGGCTCGCCCAGGTGAGTGCGGAGGGATTGGACCGCGGGTGCGTCGGTGATGAAGGCGATGATGCGCATCTGGGCGCCGCAGTGTGGGCATTGCAAGGGCAGAATCTCGAATCGGCGGACCAGGAGCACGGCCCACAGGTAACGCGCCTGCGAGCGCTCGAGGTGCTGCACGCGATCGCCAGCAGGCAGCGGCGGTGGTGAGGGCGGGTTTGGTGGCCGCACCAAAGCGGTCACGCCGCGGCCTCTCGAGGGTCCCCTATCCCCTCGCGCCCCTCGCGGGAGAGCCAGAGGGGGGCTGGCTCGCGTGCGTTTCACCCTCACCCCAAGGCCAACCCTCTTCGAGCAGGTGCACGGGTGGGGCTGAGAGTTTTCGTTGCCCCTCTGCGCGTCAGTTGCGAGGCGGGAGTCAGTCCACTCGCGCCGGTGCTGCCGGCATCACGAACGGCTTCACCTGCTCATACGCGCGCGCCGCACACAACACCTTGCGCTCCGCGAACTTGGCACCCACGATCTGCATCGCCACCGGCAACCCGTTTGGCGCGAAGCCGCAGGGCACGGTCGCAGCCGGTTGCTGAGTGAGATTGAAGGGATAGGTGAAGGGCGACCATTCCCACCAGCGCTTCATGCCGTTCCCTGGAGGCACTTCGTGGTTGACCGCAAAGGCGGTGGTCGCGAGCTGCGGCGTGACTAAGAGGTCGTACTGCTGGTGCAGCAGGTTCATGCGGCGGGCGAGCGTTTCGCGCCGCTTCTCTAGCGCGCGGTATTGCAGCGCGCTCACACCGAAGCCCGGCTCGGCCAGGTCGAGCAGGGGCGGGTCCATCAGCTCGCGCTGCTCGGCTGTCAGTGGTTGCACGGCCATCGCGAGCGCGACGGCCCACAGCGGCTGCATTACCTCGATCGGGTCGCGCAGAGCGAGGTCGATGTCTTCGACCTGTGCGCCCAGCTCGCGAAGTGTTGCCGCCGCCTTGTCGACAAGCCCTGCGACTGCTGTGTCGACCTTGGCGTAGCCCAGCGTGCGGCTGTAGGCGATGCGCATGCCCTTGATGCCGTCGTCGAGGCGTTCCCGGTAATCGATCCCGAGCGTGGGCGCCGCGTAGAAGTCGCGCACGTCGGGACCGGAGATGACGGTGAGCATCAGCGCTGCGTCGTGGACGGTGCGCGAGATGGGACCCTGATGCCAGAGCGTCCAGGGCGGCGGATGGGGATGGACCGGCACCAGCCCGAAGGTGGGCTTGAAGCCGAACAGCCCGCAGAACCCGGCGGGGATGCGGATCGAGCCGCCGCCGTCGGTAGCGACGTGCATCACGCCCATGCCGAAGGCGGCCGCCACTGCGGCGCCGCCGCTGCTGCCGCCCGGGGTTTTGGTGGTGTCCCACGGGTTGACGGTCACGCCAGTCAGCGGGCTGTCGGTCACGCCTTTCCAGCCGAACTCGGGTGTGGTGGTCTTGCCGAGGATTACGGCCCCCTGTTCGCGCATGCGCGCAACCGAGGCACTGTCCTCGTCCCAGGGTTGATCCGGATCGACTGTGCGCGAGCCGCGGAAGGTCGGCCAGCCCTTTGCCAGCAGCAGATCCTTCACCGTAGTCGGCAGGCCGTCGACCAGACCGGCCGGTTCGGCGCGCATCCAACGCGCCTCGGATTCGCGCGCAGCCTGCATCGCCTCGCGCTCGCCGACGGTGACGAAGGCGTTGTAGGTCGGCTGCAGCCTGGCGATGCGGTCGAGGGCGGCGCGCGTGACTTCGACAGGCGAGAGGTGCTTCGTGCGGTAGCGCTCGATCAGCTCCGCACCGGAAAGGGAGAGCACGTCCATGGGTTTGTCCTGACCAGGGTGGGGGCAGCCGGCAAGGTCGTGCTCCTCGCCGGTTTGCCCGCTCCCTAGCCCTCCCCCGCAGGCGGGGGAGGGTAGAGAGGGAGTGCGGCTCGAGGCTACGCCTTCTTGTTCTTGATCCCCTCCAGCACCGCCGCGGGCGTGATGGGCATGTGCCGCACACGCACGCCGACGGCGTTGAAGATGGCATTGGCCACGGCAGGGGCGACGACCGTCGAAGCGGGCTCGCCAACACCCACGGGATGCCGCCCCGACTGGATCAGCTCGATCTCGAACTCCGGCACGTCGACTTGGCGTATCGGCGTGTACTCGTGGTAGTTGGTTTGCTCGATGGCGCCGTTCTTGTAGGTGAGCCGCTCGGACATGACCTGGCTGGTACCCCACAGCGCCGAGCCCATGACCTGCGCCTTGACGTTGTTCGGGTTGATGGCCAGCCCCATGTCCACGGCGATGGTGAGCTTGTTGACGCGGTACTTACCGGTACTGGGATCGACCGTGACCTCTGCGCAGCATGCCACCCAGGTCGGGCTCTGCCGCTCCTCGGCGGCGGACACGGCGAGACCCATGCCGGTATTGGGCGGCAGTCGCTTCGAGCCGTAGCCCGCCTTGCCGGCTGCGACCTGCAGGCAGTTCGCCAACCGCAGCGCGCCGCCGACCGTCCCGGACTCATAGAGTGGCCAACTGTCCTCCTGCGGCCAGGGCAACGAGATCCACAGCTGATCCATGTAGTAGTCGGACGGGGTACCGGCCGGGTAGCCGGTGTTGGGGATGCCGCGGTTGCCGCCCTTGCCGTTCAACATGCCCAGGCGGAACTCGAGCGGGTTGCGTCCGGCGGCGTGGGCACATTCGTCGATGAACGACTCGACCACGAACATGTTGTAGGAGTTGGACACGGTGCGCAGCGCGCTCGCCTGCACCGCCCAGGTGGTACGGTCGCTGTTCCAGGCGCGCACCCGATGGTTGGGCACGTAGTACCAGTGATCGCTGCCGCCGATCGACCACTGGTCGATGTCCTGCTTCTTACCGTCCACGGAGTCGAGCTGCAGCCAGTCGGTGCCGTTGTTGAACTGCTTGCCCACCGCGAAGCGCGGGCCCATCCAGCCGCACACGATGTCCTGGTTCATGGCGGTCAACTGGCTGTTCTTGAGGCCGCCCCTGAGACGATGGAAGGTAGGCGTGCGCGGGAAGGAGGTGGCGAACTGGGACTCGCGCGTCTGGATCAGCTTCACCGGCCGGCCCAGCTCCTTCACACAGTACGCCGCGGCCAGAATGTCGTCGTAGTCCTGCTTGCCGCCGAAGCCGCCGCCCACCAGGTACTGGTGCACGAACACCTTTAGCTCCTCGGGCTTTTTGTTCAGCACCTTGGACAGGTAGCCGGTGAGCGTCATGCGCGCGAAGCCGGTGCTCTGCGTGCCGACGTGCACGTGCCACTCGTCGTTCGAGGAGTGCTGCACGACGCAGTTGATCGGCTCCATGAAGGCGTGACACACCATGTCGCTGGTGTACTCGACCTCGAGGGTCTTGTCGGCCTGCGGTAGCGCCTTGTCGACGTCGCCCTCCAGCACCCAGGCCGCGCTTTCCTCGGTCTTCTTCGACATCTCGGAGAACTCCTCCATGATGTCGGCCAGGCTGAGCTTGCCGTATGGCCCGGGGTCGGCCTGGATCTTGAGGGCTTTCGAGGCCTTGACTGCGGCGGGGAAGGTCTCGGCCAGCGCCACCACCCAGCCGGTGCACTTGCCCATGGAGTCGTCGATCTTCACCGCCTTGATGTAGCCGGGGATCTTCTTTGCCTCGGCTTCGTCGATGCTCAGCACCTTGGAGGCGTAGCGGGTGCGCGGGATGGCGAGCGCGCCGTAAGCCATGTTCGGCAGGAATACGTCCATGCCGTACTTGGCCTGGCCGTTGGTCTTGGCCGGGATGTCCAGCGCGGGCACCGATTGGCCGATGATCTTGTATTGGCTGCGGTCCTTGAGCTGGACCTTTCTGAAGTCCCCCGGATAGGAGAACTTGCGGTCGATCTTGACCTTCTGCAGGATCTCGCCGTAGCCGATCGAGCGGCCGGAGGTCTTGTCGAGCACGCGCCCGGCTTCGGCGTAGCAGTCGGAGAGCTTCGCGCCCAGCAGCTTGGCGCCGGCCTCGGTCAACGCGATGCGACCCAGCGCACCAGCGCGCAGGAGCCGGTCGAACTCGGTGGTGACGCTGCCGCTGTTCACCGTGTAGGCCAGCCCGTAGATCCCGAAGTTCTCGGCGCTTTCCAGCGGCATATCGAGCCGCACTTTGTCCCATGGCACCTCCAGCTCCTCGGCGATGATCTGCGCGAATGCGGTGCCGATGTGCTGGCCCATCTCGGCCTTGATGATGTGCATGGTGGTGATGCCATCGGGCGTCATGGTGAACCAGATGGACGGCTGGTAGGCCGGGGTTGCAGCCATCGCGGCCTGCGCCTGCCCCCCGCCCAGCAGGGATGGCGGCACGCCCACGCTCAAGAATGCGCCCCCGGCCAGAGTGGCCGAGCGCACCAGGAACTCGCGGCGGGTGACGCCTTGCTCGGTTGTGTCAGCCATGCTTGGTCTCCTTCATGATCTGGGCGGCGCGCTTGACGGCGCCGACGATGCGCGGGTAAGTGGCGCAGCGGCACAGGTTGCCGTTCATCCCTTGCACGATGTCCTGGTCGGTCGGGCTGGGGTTGCCCGCCAGCAGCGCGGAGGCCTGCATGATCTGGCCGGACTGGCAGTAGCCGCACTGGGGCACCTGCAGCTCCACCCAGGCCTGCTGCACCGGATGGGCGTCGGCCGGATCGAGGCCTTCGATAGTGGTGATCGCGGCATTGCCCACGTCGCCGAGCTTCACGGCACAGGAGCGCACCGCCTGCCCGTTGATATGCACGGTGCACGCGCCGCACAGGGCCATGCCGCAGCCGAACTTGGTGCCGGTGAGCCGCAGCTCCTCGCGGATCACCCACAGCAGGGGGGTGTCGGGTGGGGAGTCAGAGAAGTAGCTCTGACCGTTGATCGTCAGTGTAGGCATGTCACGGTCTCCTTCGAGGGACGGAAAGATCTACGGCTTGGTGCGGCGTGCTGACGCCATGGGCGACAGGAATTGTGTGCGGGGGCCCACGCGCCTGCATCCGGCGGAGGGGGGATTCCGCCGGCGACTTTCTGGTGAGCTGTGACTCCTCCTTTCGGGTGAGTCCCATGCGGCGCCTGCCCGTCAGAAATGAATCAACCCGCGCCGGGCGGCGAGCGCGATGGCCTCGGCACGGCTGGTGACGTCGAGCTTTACGAACAAGCTCTTGACGTGGCTCTTGACCGTGCTCTCGGTGATGAACAGGGCCTGGCCGATGGCGCGGTTGCTCTTGCCCTCGGCCAGCAGCTTCAAGATCTGCACCTCGCGCTCGGTCAGGGACTCCTCCTGCACCCGCTGGGCCAGCTTAGCGGCGACCTTGGGTTGCAGGTACGCCTCGCCGGCATGCACTGCCCGAATGCAGCGGAACAGCTCCTCGGGCTGCACGTCCTTGAGCAGGTAGGCCTTGGCCCCGGCGCGCAGCCCCGCGTAGATATCCTCGTCGTGATCGAAGGTGGTGAGCACGATGATGCCGGCGTTGGGGTCTTCGGCCCGGATCTGCCGGATCGCCTGCACGCCTTCCAGCTTGGGCATGCGCAGATCCATCAGCGTCACATCGGGTCGCAGCCGCCGCCACAGGTCGATCGCCTCTTCGCCGTCGCCGGCCTCGCCCACCACTATGGCGTCCTCTTCCATGTTGATGATGGCGGCCAACCCCCGCCGCACCAGTGGGTGGTCGTCGGCGATCAGCACGCGGATGCGGCCGCGTGCCGCCGGGGATTCGCCGTCGCGGTGCGCGGCGGTCTCGGCTGTGTGTCTGCGTCCAAGCATGGTATGCGTTGCTAGGGGTGGGCCGGCAGCAGGGTCTCGACCCGAGTGCCCTGGCCTGGATCGCTGGTCACCACCAGACGCGCACCGATGCGCTGCGCCCGCTCGCGCATGCCGAGCAGCCCGAAGCCCTCATGGTGCCCGTCGGGATCGAAGCCGATGCCATCGTCGGCGACGGCCAGGGTTACGCCTTCCGGAGTGAACGCGAGCGAGACCTCGACCTGCTGTGCCTGGGCGTGCTTCATTGCGTTGGTGATGCACTCCTGCGCGATCCTGAGCAGCTCGCCCTGCGCCTCGCGCGGCAGTGTGACTTTGTCTCCCTGCAGCGTGAAACGCGCCGTCGTACCGCTGGCGGCCATGCGCCCGATCTGGGCGTGCAGCGCCTGGATGAGGTCGCCCTGCTGCAGCGGATCGGGGCGCAGCGCCCGCACGGACAGTCGCGCTTCGTCCAGGCAGGCCTGCGCGAGGCCGCGCGCATGCTCGATGTGCTCGACAGCCAGCTCGACGTTGTGCTTGCGCAGCGTACGATTGGCCGCCTCCAGGTTTACCACGACGCCGGTGAAGCCCTGCGCCAGGGTGTCGTGGATGTCGCGTGCGATGCGGTTGCGCTCGCCGAGGACGGCCGCCTCGCGCGCCTGCTCGCCGAGCCGTGCCATCTGCACGGCGAGGGTCGCCTGATTGGCGAGCGCTTCGGCGAGATGGATCTTGCTTTCCAGCTCTGCGGGATCGCTCTTGCCGCTGCGCACACAGATCCAGCCCACGGTTTCCTTGCCCAGCAGCATCGGTACCGTGAGCAGCGTGCGCACACCCAGCGAATTGATGTAGGCGCGGTTCTCCTCGGGCATCCCGGCGACTTCGTCGCTGAGGACGTAGGTTTCCGGTCGGTCGGTCGGAAAGGTGGATACGCCGCGGCCGCCAACGGGCAGGGGCCGCAGCACCGCCGGGTGCTGCGATTCGGCCGCCGCGATGATGCGCCCGTCGAGGTACTCCAGGTGCAGGCGAATGCGTCCGGTCAGCGGGTCGGGGAACCAGAGCGTGCCGCCGACGCAGTTCAACTGCTGTACGGTCACCTTGAGCACGTGACCCAGGAACTTGTCCAGGTTCGATTCGGCGGCGAGGATGCCGAGCGAGCGGATCAGCATCCGGGTCTGGGCGCGCGCCAGCTCCTCGGCGAGGCGGTGCTGCACGACCTCGCGCTCCAGCGCGCGGTTGGCCTGCTCCAGCACCCGCACACGCTCCTGCAACTCCGCCAGCCGGCTGTCGAGCCCTTGCTCCGTGCCCTGCTGGCCGGTCCTGCGGTCCGTCGCAACCTGCTGCACGTCCATCCCCGTCTCCTCCTTGTGCGTCCATTATCGGGCCGGGGCGCGAGGCCGTCCACACCGGGTACAGCCGGTTTGTCCGCGATGCCTGCAACCCGCCGTTAACAACGTGGTGCAAAAGGCAACGGCGCAACTCCGATCAAGCCGCTGAACCAATGGCTGGTTACGCTCAATCAACGAGTTGTTGCGCGTGTGCGCCACCGGAAAAGCCCGGAGGCGCTCGCGAAGGCACTTTTTGCATCAGGCTGTTGACCCCTTCCCCGCCGTGTCGCGTTTATAGTCGCAGTAACCGGTCATAACAGAAAGGAGCTCCCGTGAAAGAGCATGTCATCCCGCGCCTGTGCGCGCTGTGCCTGTCCCTGGTCGCGGCATTCCCGGCGTCCGCCGCGGAGCCAGTGGCGAATTCGCTGACAATCTACAGCTCGGCCCAGCCCGGCGCCATTCGTCCCGAGATGTACCGGTACGGCGGGCAGCAGGGCAATGCGGTCCCCGGCTACGCCGTCGTCCGGCACGAGCGGGAGATCGAGCTCAAGGCCGGCCGCAACGATCTGCGCTTCACCGATGTGGCCGGCCTGATCGACCCGACCACCGTGTCCTTCCAGTCGCTCACGGATCCGAACGGCACCCATGTCGTGGAGCAGAACTTCCAGTTCGACCTGGTCAGCTCCGCCAAGCTGCTGGAGAAGTTCATCGACCGCGACATCGAAGTGGAGCAGATCCGCGGCAACAGCGTCGAGACCTTCTCCGGGACACTGCTGTCAACGTCGGGCGGGCTGGTCCTGCAGGAGGCGGACGGGTCGGTTCGCACCGTTCCGCACAACGCCAGTGTAAAGCTGCCGAGCCTGCCCGGCGGCCTGATCACGCGCCCCACCCTGGTGTGGGACGTCGCCGCCAAGAAGCCGGGCCGGCACCTCGCGCGCGTCGCCTATCAGACCACCGGCATCACGTGGTGGGCCGACTACAACCTCACGTACGCCGAAGGGGGAGACGCCAACTCCTGCAAGCTCGACGTTGGCGCGTGGGTGAGCATCCTCAACCAGTCGGGCGCGAGCTATCCGGACGCGCGGCTCAAGCTCATCGCGGGCGACGTGCACCGCGCTCCGCCGGTGCCCGGGGCGGTGATGGCGAAGGCCATGCGGGCGGAGGCGCTGGCCGATGAGGAGGCGCGCGGCTTCGAGGAGAAGCAGTTCTTCGAATACCATCTCTACACGCTGGGCCGTCCCAGCTCGCTGCCGGACAACTCCACCAAGCAGATCGAGCTGTTCCCGCAGGTCGCCGGTGTACCCTGCGAGAAGACCCTGGTCTACTACGGACAGGCCGGAATGTGGGAAGGCTACGGCGGCGGCCCCTACACCGACCGCGACTACGGCCTTACCGGCAACAAAAAGGTCGACACCTACCTGAGCTTCAAGAACACGCAGGACAACGCGATGGGCATCCCCATGCCCGCCGGGCGCGTGCGCGTGAGCAAGCTCGACACCGCGGACGGCTCGCTGGAGTTCATTGGCGAGGACCGCATCGACCACACCCCGAAGAACGAGACGATCCGGCTCAAGCTCGGCTCCGCCTTCGACGTGGTGGGCGAGCGCAAGCAGACCGACTTCAGCATCGACACCGGCCGCAAGGTCATCACCGAGCAGATCGAGATCAAGATCCGCAACCGCAAGGACGAACCGGTGCGCGTGATCGTGAAGGAGAACCTCTACCGCTGGGTGAACTGGAAGATCGTCGCCTACACCCACCCCTTCGAGAAGCAGGATGCGCGCACCATCCATATCCCGGTGACCGTAGGCGCGGATAAGGAAGCGGTGATTCGCTACACGGTGCGGTATACGTGGTAACGGCGAAAGGCGGACGTGGGACGCAGGGCGGACGGCGAACAGCAGGACGGAGCGTGACGTGCGAAGGATGAAGTCCGAGGGATTATTGAGCCTTGCATGATCGCCTAACACAATCCACACCACCCCCGGCCTTCGGCCGACCCCTCCTCATGAGAGGAGGGGAGAGGCAATTCTCCCCTCCTTTCCAAGGAGGGGTGGCACGCGAAGCGTGACGGGGTGGTTAGGCCTTTACGCAAGCATCAATAGGGACCGACTAACATCATCTCCCTCTCCCCCGCTTGCGGGGGAGAGGGTTGGAGTGAGGGGGCGCCACGTCCTACGTCCACCTTTCGGCGCCGCGGCGCTTGCCCTTCGTCCTACCGGTTCAACCCTGCAGAATCTTGAACCGCGCAATCTGGAAGTCGGCGCCTTTCTCGATCAGCTCGATGGGAAAGAGCACGTAGGCACGATCGTAGGCGCGCATCTCCAGCGGCAGCGTATCGGAGAACGTGCCGGGCGGAGACAGCAGCATGACGTCTTCGCGGGCGCCGTTTGGGCCGGGCAGCAGTACAGAGAGCACACCCTGCTCGGAAGGCCGGTCTTTCGCGCCGATGCGTGGCAGCACGGTCACTGCCGAGCCTCCGCGCGCCAGCATCTCCACGGCGACCTGGCGGGAGTCGTCGCGCTGGTGTGCCATACGGCGCACCACACCCACGCTCCACACCGAGTCGTCGGGCTCGCGGAAAGCGACCAGACTGCCGATGGTGATCCAGCGCCCCTGCGGGCTCGCCACGCGGGCGCGCAGACCGTGCTGACTGCGGTCTTCGACCGACCACGTTTCCTGCTCGGCGACGAAGGGCGACTGCAGCGCGACCGCACCCAGCTTCGCTGTCACCTCATCGAAATCGTACACCACCGTGATCTGCGCGATCTCCTGCTGGCGCGGGCTGCGCCGCTCAGGCAGGGGCGGGTTCCAGTAGCGCAGCAGATGGTGCGCCGTGGCGCGGATTACCTCGAGATCGAACTCCTGGGACAAGCCCAGCTCCGCACGTGTCAGCCGGCCGGTATCCAGGCGCTGCATGATCCGGTGCAGCTCGCCGATGGCATTGGCGGCGCCGAAGGCGCGCGCCGTCGCCGGGATGCGGCCGGACAGCGGCATTCGGTGCGGGCCGGAGTCGGAGTACATGTCGATGAAGTAGCGCATCGACTCCGTGGCCCGGGTGCCGATGACGAAGTGCGGTGCGCAATGCGCCACCAGACGCTCGGCCACCTCGATTTGCTCGGGGAGGAGCGAGCCCGGCGAGGCGACTGCCAGCATCGTAGCGCGCAGGAGCTCCTGCTCGACGGATGAGTCCTGGGCCGCGCTGCGATACAGCGAGAGCGTTTCGCGCGCGAAGCCAGTGCTCTCGGCCAGGAGATAGACGGCGGCCAGCTCCTGCCACTGGTCCAGCCCGATCTGGGCATAGCGAAGGTCGCACCACTTCATGCGCGCCGCGCAGGCGCGCATCGTGCGAGCCGCGATCGTCGGCAGCATCCGTCCGAAGCTGCGCGCCCCGCGGGCGCCCGCCTCGTATTGCGCGAGGCAACTGCGGTAGACCTTGGCGAGCTGCGCCAGATATGTCGTTACCGTGTTCCAGATACGCTCGTTCTGGTAGCGCGTCAGCTGCCGGTGGCCCAGCACATACTCGTGGGCGATCCTGCGGAAGTGTGGCCGTCCGGTCCGGTCGAGCAGATCGGCGATGGGATAGGCCTGGCCAGGGGCGATGCGGCTACCTGTGAACAGCAGATCCATCAGGGCAGCGAGCTCCTGCAGCGAGGCAAGCGGATCCGCCTTTTCGAGGCGGCCCACACGGGTCTCGGCGGTCTCGAGCGTCTCGAGCGCACTAGTCCTTTTTTTGGTCTTCAGTCCGAGCATGGGCTTTGTGAAACGGGTTGAGAGTCAAGCGAAGCAAATGGCGGGCCGGTTGAAGGTGCGCGGAGGGTCGATCTGGATCCAGCGGAGACGCATGCGGTATCCTTCGACGGTGCCTTCCCGAGGAAGGGTGGCACGCAAAGCGTGACGGGGTGGTGCGCTCATGCACGACGTTTCTTTCCTTCCGCCTGCCTGCCGTGCGGCTTAGTGCTCTCTGGGGTTACTCTGCGGTTCAGAACATGATCGATCAGTCCACCATCGAGCAGGCCGCCACGCGCATTGCGCCGCACGTGCGGGTCACGCCCTGCATCAGTCTGGAGCCGCGCGCCTTCGGCTCGCCTGCCCAAATGACACTCAAGCTCGAGCTGTTGCAGCACACCGGCTCGTTCAAGCCACGGGGCGCGTTCAATCGCATCCTGTCCGCTACCGTGCCCGAGTCCGGTGTCATTGCGGCGTCGGGCGGCAACCACGGCGCGGCGGTGGCCTACGCCGCACGCCAGCTCGGGTACGGCGCCGAGATCTTCGTGCCGGAGCCCACGCCGGACCTGAAAGTCGACCGGCTGAGGCGCTATGGTGCACGCGTGATGCTGGTCGGCGCGAACTACGCCGAGGCCCACGCCGCGAGCCGCGATCGCGCGCAGCAGACCGGCGCACTGGAAGTGCATGCCTACGATCAGGCGGAGGTGCTGTCCGGGCAAGGTACGCTTGGGCGCGAGCTCGAGCGTCAGGCAGAAGCGCTGGATACGGTGCTCGTCGCGGTCGGCGGGGGCGGGCTGATCAGCGGCGTGGCCGCGTGGTTCGCCGGCCGCGTGAGAGTCATCGGCGTCGAGCCGGAACGGTGTCCGACGTTGCACGCCGCGCGCGAAGCCGGTGAGCCGGTGGACGTGGACGTCAGCGGCGTGGCGGCGGATTCCCTGGGCGCGCGGCGCATCGGCCACCTCGCTTTCGGCATCGCGCAGCAGTTCGTGCAGGACGTGGTGCTGGTCACCGACGAGGAGATCCGTCAGACCCAGCGCGCGCTGTGGGAGAGCCTGCGCATCCTCGCCGAGCCGGGCGGAGCCGCCGCGCTCGCCGGCCTGCGTTCAGGCAAGTATCGACCGCAGCCGGGCGAGCGGGTGGGGATCATCGTGTGTGGCGGGAATACGGATCCGGCGCGCTTCGGGTGAGCTACGTCTTTTGAACCACGGGGGACACGGAGGGCACGGAGGAACGCTTCAGAAGAGCGGGGGCCTCGCATCGATTGATCTCGGCCAAGAAGAACGACAAAGGCCTGTACGGTTCCTAACCGGTGAAGTACTCGACCCACGGCCGTGTCTGGTTTTCCTCCGTGTCCCCCGTGTCCCCCGTGGTTCAAGATCTGGACTTGGATGCGCGGGCCTCGAAGAACCGCTTCATCGCCGCCTGCGGCTCGCCACTCTCGTAGGCTTCCTTCTGGATCTTCCTCGCCGCCACGAGCGCGGCGTCGAACCCGGGCTGGGTGAGCTCGCGGAAGCGCTGCTTGGTCAGCCGCAGCGCGGTCGGCCCGAGCGTGGTCAGCTCCTGGGCAACGGCCATGGACTTGGACAGGACCTCTTCACGCGGGACGAGGAAATTCACTAGGCCGATATCATAAGCGCGCTGCCCGGTGATCAAGTCACCGGTAATGGACAGTTGCTGGTTGAGCGACAGGCCGAGGTGCAGCGTCATCAGATGGGAGCCGACGACGCTCGCGAGCCCGGCCTTGATCTCCGGCTGCCCGAGCTTCAGTTCGGGATAGCCCACGCGCAGATCGGCGCACAGCCCGATCTGATACCCGGCCCCCGCGGCCACGCCGTTCCAGGCGACGACACACGGCTTGTCGAGATCGCGTACCGACTGGTACATGGCGTGCTGGCGAGTCAGCCAATCGTCGATGTCGGCGATCGTGTACTGGATCGTCTCGGACAGGTCCTGTCCGGAGCAGAATGCCCGATCGCCGGCGCCGGTGATGACGATCGCGCGCACGCTGCCGTCGGCGTTGGCCTGCGCGAGCGTTTCGATCAACGCTTCGCGCATGGCCCGATTCACCGAGTTCAGCGACTCGGGGCGGTTGAGCGTGACGATCGCGAGGCGGTCCTGTCGGTCGAGCTTGAGCACTTGCTCCATGACTAGATCCTTTTCACCTCTCACCACGAAGGCACGAAGACACGAAGGAAACAGCGAATGGCTTGTTCCATTGCCTGGCGAGAGGGGGTGGCATGAACGTTAGCGACGAGGTCCCACAGAGCCGCCCTTTCTCATGCAGCCTTTCTTCGATGTTCCTTCGTGTCTTCGTGCCTTCGTGGTGAGGGGTTCTGGTGTGAGTCGGAGTTAGTCGATCCGCACGCCAGCGTCCTTGACCACCTTCGCCCATTTGGCCATCTCCTTCTGCAGGTGCGCGCCGAGCCGCTCCGGCGGACCGCCGATAACCCGCACGCCCTGATCGCCAAAGCGGGCCCTGACTTCCGGCAGAGCCAGAACACCGTTGATCTCAGTGTTGAGCTTCGCGATGACGTCCTTCGGAGTGCGAGCGGGTGCGACGACCCCGAACCAGACCTCCACATCGTACCCCGGCACGCCGGCTTCGGCGAGCGTGGGCAGCTGCGGCGCGAGCGGCGAGCGGGACGCGGCGGTCACGGCTAGCGCGCGGAGCTTGCCGGCCTTTACATGCGGCAGCGCATTGGGCAGGTTGTCGAACATGGCCTGCACCTGGCCGCAGATTAGATCGGCGAGTGCTGGCGCGCTGCCTTTGTAGACGAGGTGCGTGAGGTCCACGTGCGCCGTCAGGGCGAGCAGTTCCATGCACAGGTGCGGGGAGGTGCCGTGTCCGGCACTCGCGTACTGCAGTCCCCCTGGCTTGCTGCGCGCCAGCGCAATCAGCTCACCGACGTTGCGTGCCTTTGTGGCGGGATTGACTAGCAGGACGTTGGGTGTGCCGGCGGCGAGCACCACTGGAGCGAAGTCCCTCCGGGTGTCGTAAGGCAGGCGCGACAACACGCTGGGATTGACCGCGAAGGCGAAGGAGACGACGAGCAACGTGTGGCCGTCGGCCGGCGCCTTTGCGGCGAGATCGGTGCCGATCACTGTGCTCCCGCCCGGACGATTGTCGACCACGATCGGCTGCTCCCACCGCTCCCCCAGCTTCTGGCTCAGCACGCGCGCCAGCTGATCGTTGAACGCGCCCGGTGGAAACGGGACGATGATGCGGATGGGCTTGCTGGGATACTCGGCGTGAACCGTGCCGCCGATGATACCGACCGCGATGACGAACCCGAGTGCGCAAAGGCGGACGGTTGCAGCTGTCACGATGCCCCCTCCTGAAACCCGATCCTGTCGCGTGCCTGGCGGAGCCGGGCCGCGGGGAAGAATACACCAGACGTGCTTGGGCTCCGGTGGTTGGTGTACATTGCCCCGCTATGTCCTCGCCGGACGCCTCGCCTGTGCCGCGCGCCTTGCTGCTCGAGGTGTTCGCGGCCTTTCTCAAGCTCGGCCTGACTTCATTCGGCGGGCCGGTCGCGCACCTGGGATATTTCCGCGACGAGTTCGTAGCGCGCCGCCGCTGGCTGGACGAGCAGGCCTATGCAGATCTGGTGGCGCTGTGCCAGTTCCTGCCCGGGCCGGCGAGCAGCCAGGTCGGAATGGCCCTGGGTATCGGACGCGCGGGGGTGCCAGGCGCGCTCGCGGCGTGGGTCGGCTTCACGGCTCCGTCGGCGATCGCGATGATCCTGTTCGCCTACGGCGTGCAGGCATGGAGCGGCACGCTGCAAGGCGGCGTGCTGCATGGGCTCAAGGTCGCCGCGGTTGCGGTGGTGACCCAGGCGGTGTGGGCGATGGCACGCAGCCTGTGCCCCGATGCGCCGCGTGCGACGCTTGCCGTGCTGGCCGCGATCGCGATGCTGCTGTGGCAGTCTGCGCTCGGACAGATTGCCGTGATTGCGGTCGGTGCTGCTGCCGGGCTGATGTTCCTTCGCCAGGACGCCGTCGCTGGCGGTGCGGCCGCGCCCGGTCGCCTGGGCCGGCGCACAGCGACGTTCGCCTGGGTCCTGTTCGTCGGGTTGGCGGTGGCGCTGCCGGTTGCGGCCGGCCTGTGGCCCAGCGTGGAGCTGGCGATCCTGGACCGCTTCTACCGCACCGGCTGGCTGGTCTTCGGCGGCGGGCACGTCGTGCTCCCGCTGCTCCAGGCCGAGGTCGTGCCGCCCGGCTGGGTCACCAACGATTCGTTTCTCGCGGGCTACGGCGCAGCGCAGGCGGTGCCCGGGCCGCTGTTCACGTTCGCCGCCTATCTTGGTGCGGTCATGCAGGTAGGGCCCGGCGGTTGGCTGGGCGGCCTGCTGTGCCTGGTGGCCGTATTCCTGCCTTCCTTTCTCCTGGTGGTGGGCGCGTTGCCTCTGTGGCAGCGGCTGCGCGCGAATGCGGCCGCACGGTCTGCGCTGGCGGGGATCAATGCAGCAGTGGTCGGCCTGCTGCTCGCGGCGCTCTACGACCCGGTGTGGGTGAGCGCGATTCGCTCGGGGAGGGACTTCGCGCTCGCGCTTGCCGCCTTTCTGCTGCTGGCGGTCTGGCGCGTGAGCCCTTGGCTCGTCGTCGTCACCACGGCCGCCATCGCAGCGGTCGTTCTGTGACCGCGCAAGACTCTTATCGCCAAGGACGCCAAGGGAGGCTGTAAAGAGAGACCCCTGTGATCGGTTAATCGGAGCATGGGGAGGCGGCAGGGGCGCGGCGGTAGCCCTGGCGGGCGGCTCCAACGCGCGGCCTCTTGATCTCTCCTCTCCTTGGCGTCCTTTGCGTCCTTGGCGGTGAGCGGTTCGCTTTATTCTTTGTTCTGCAGCAGGTAAGCCGAGCCCAGCGTCTGCTGGGTGGTGGTCACGTCCACGATGCGCAGCTGGCTGTGCTCGCGGTGGCGGCCGACGTTGATGTCCTGCCAGACGTGATAGACGCCCCCTGGGGCGGTGTCGATGGTCAGCGCCGCGGGTGGCTGCGTGTACGAGATGATCGTGTGCTTGCCGGGCGGCAGCTCCCAGCGGAAGTAGGTGCCCGGCCAGCTCTCGCCCATGTCCTTGCCGTCCACGGTGAGCTTGACGTTGGCCGTGTATAGATCGCCGCGGTCGCGGATCAGGTAGATCACCGCCTTATCCGGCACCGGCTGCAGCAGCCGGGCCTTGGCGTCGTCCTCCGGCTTGGCGGCCGGGCCAAGGGCACAGGCCGTGAGCAGCATAACGAGCAGGACGGGCAGGACAGTGCGTTTCATCTGGGGCTCCGTTGCAGGGAATCGAAACCGGGTCCGCAAGCATTCGCCGGGCCAGGGGCCCGTGCTGCCCGCGCCAACGCGGGATTACACATAGGCCGGCCCTTCGATCACGGGGTGCGCGGCGAGGAAACCTTCGTTCAGCTCCAGACCGAGGCCTGGCCTCTCCAGGGGGCGCACGCAGCCGTCGGCGCCGACCTGGTACGGGGCGCTGACCAGCTCGTCGCGGAACAGGTTGCCCTTGGACACGTCGCCTTCGAAGTAGCCGCCGTTGTCGATTGCGCACAGGAAGTGGATGGTGGCCGCCATGTTCAGGCCCGTCATGGAAGTGTGCGGGTTGATAGGCAGCTTCCAGGTGGACGCAAGGTGGGCGATGCGCAGCGCTTCCGTGATGCCGCCGGTCTTGGACAGGTCCGGCTGCAGGATGGTGATGACGCCATCCTCGATCAGGCGATGGAACTCGAAGCGGGTGTAGTGGTTTTCGCCGGCGGCTAGCGGCACGTTGCCGAATGTCGCGGCCTGCGCATAGCTGGCGTAGTCGTGCGGCGGGAACGGCTCCTCCAGCCAGCCGACGCCGTGCTCCTCCAGGCCCGGCATCGCCTTGCGCGCATCGGCCACGGTGTAGCCGGTGTTGGCGTCGGTCAAGATGTCGATGTCGTCGCCCAGCGCCTTGCGCACTGCCGCCACCCGCGCAAGATCGCGAGCCGGCGTATCGCCGATTCTCAGCTTGACTGCCCGGTAGCCGGCCGCCACGAAGGGCTGCGCCTCGGCCACCAGCGCCTGCGGATCCTGGTAACCCAGCGATACGCCGCCGGCATAGGCGGGAACGGGCCTGGAGCGGCCGCCCAGCAGCTTGTACAGCGGCAGCCCCAGCGCCTTGCCACGCACGTCCCAGATCGCCATGTCGATGCCCGACAACCCGATCGCCGCACCCGCGCCCATGCCGTGGCTGCCGAGCTGCTTCTCGTAGACCTTCGCCCACATGCCGACGACGTCGTGGGCATCCTGTCCGACGACGAGCTGTCTGAGGGTGTTGTTGATCAGGTGCGCCACGGAGCCGGGCGCACGCCCGTGGTGCGCCTCGCCCCAGCCGACGATGCCGCTGTCGGTGGTGACCTTCACGATCACCGCGTCGCGCTTCACGGCACGGCCGATGCCCAGGGTGACGCTGTTCTTCGGGTCGATCGGAAAGGATGTGGGAAAGGCTTTGACGTCTGCGATGCGCAATGTCTCTGGGGGCATGGTCGTCTCCCGAGTGCCTGGGTCGTAGGGTCTTAGGTTAACAGGTTGCCGCAGAACGATCCCCTTCGCCGGGGGCATCAGCTCGTTTTCCCCGCCGCCTGCGCGCGGGCAATCGCGTCCATCACGATCCGCTCGGCGGGCTCGGCATCCAGCCAGTTGGTGACGGACACCCACTTCCCCTTCTCGAGATCCTTGTAGTGCTGGAAGAAGTGCGCGATCTGGTCGCACATGATCGACGGCAGGTCGCGGTAGCTGCGGATTCCGGTGTAGAACGGATGCAGACTATCGACGGGGACGGCGATGATCTTCTCGTCGCCGCCGGCTTCGTCTTCCATGATCAGGGCGCCGACTGGTCGGCAGCGGATCACGGCACCTGGCACCACCGGAACCTGGGTGACCACGAGGATATC
Organism: Burkholderiales bacterium; assembly: GCA_036787045.1. Lineage (GTDB taxonomy): Bacteria > Pseudomonadota > Gammaproteobacteria > Burkholderiales > SHXO01 > SHXO01. The sequence goes on from DAIQQA010000010.1 coordinate 33,590, forward strand.
GCAGGGGTCGCCGTCGAGAGAAAGAGTCTGCGGAATGAAGCCGTAGTTGCCCGGATAGAACATGGCGGTGTGCAGGAAGCGGTCGACGAACAGCGCGCCCGACTCCTTGTCCATCTCGTACTTGACCGGCACGCCACCGAGCGGGATCTCGATCAGGGCGTGAAGGTCCTTGGGCGGCTCCTTACCCGCCGATATCAGGCGCAAGTCCATCTGGATATCCTCATCAGGAGTGTCTGCTCAAGTGTCGTAACGTCGCTCCCGCCCCCGGGTCTCGTCGAGGGCCGGCTCCAGCGGGAACCCAGGCTGCTGAGACGTTTCTGGATCCCCGCCTTCGCGGGGATGACGCCTAACCAAATGTCCCCGAACTCGCCCGCTTGCGTGCGTGGTCTCTCCCCCTGCGGATCGTTGAACGCGGGACGTGCTCGTCGGGGTCGGTATCCATTCAGCCGAGCGAGGCTCTGCGCACTTGTACCTCCTCCTGCCGGAGCAGATCCGGCAGCAGCTTCGTCCCCAATCCCGGTCCGGTCAGTGGATAAATGTGGCCGTCCTTCACTACCGGAAGCTCGGTGAGCACGTCCTTGTACCAGGTGGTGTAGTAGGCGCGCACGGCCTCCATGATGAGCGCGTTGGGGATGTGCATCATGAGGTGGATCGAGGCCACCCATACCACCGGGCCGTTGCAGTCGTGCGGGGCGACCGGCCGCTGGTAGCTTTCGGCGAGCGTGGCGATCTTGCGCGCCTCGGTGAGGCCGCCGCACCAGCCGACGTCGAGCATGATGATGTCCGCAGCTTGCGCTTGCAGCATGTCTCGGAACGGCGCCGTTCCGCCAAGCGTCTCGCTACCGCACACGGGGATCGAAGTCGACTGCGCGTACTCCTTCAGCGTCGCCACGTCGCACATCTTGATCGGGTCCTCGGACCAATAAGGCCGGAACTCTTCCAGCGCCCTGGCGAGCTGCTTGGCCTGCTGCAGGTTCCACAACGAGTGGAACTCGGACATGACCTCAATCTTGTCGCCGACTGCTTGGCGGATCTTGCGCCATGGACCCAAGCCCAGCTCGAGGTCTTCCCGCGTCAGGAAGCTGCCGCCTGCGCGCTCGGCGAGCGGATCGAACGGCCAGATCTTCATGGCGGTGAAGCCTTCCGACAGCAGGCTCTCGGCGAGCTCGTCGGCGTGCAGGGTGAACGCAATCTGGTCGTCGTAAGGGCCTTCGGGCTTGTCCTGCGCACCGATCTGGCGTCGCGCGACGGTGCGCGTGTTGTAGTTGTAGCCGGCGCATGTGTTGTAGGCTCGGATGCGGTCGCGGCAGGCGCCGCCGAGCACCTGGTAGATGGGCTGCCCCGTCGCCTGACCGAAAATGTCCCACAGCGCCATGTCGATCACGGAGGCAGCACGGATCTCGGCGCCGGCGCTGGCGAATCCAAGATAGCTGGCCATGAGCTGCTTGTTGTGCAGCTGGATGGCGAGTGCGTCCTTGCCCAGCAGATACGGTGCGACCAAGTCGTGGATCTGCGCCTCGACGGCGAGCGCGCCGCGCGAGGTCTCGCCCAGGCCGACCAGTCCCGAGTCGGTGTGGACCTGCGCGAGCAGCAGGTTGGGCCGCCCCGGCAGGCTGATCGTTTCGATCGCGGTGACTTTCATGGTCGTCGGTGTTGCGCGCGCAAGTGCTGCACGATCCTGAAGATGGCGAAGGCCATGAGCGCGAAACCCGCGCCGGCCACGGCTCCGGCGACATCGCGGTTGGCCAGGAATGGGAGGAGGCCGGACAGATCGGCAACCAGGCCTGCCACGCCGACGCCGGCAAGCAGCGTGCCGACGGCATCCAGTGCGATCAGTTGGGGCGGGATGCGCGTAGCGTCTGCTCCGCTCCGATGTTGCAGCTGCGCGCCAGCTTGCGCTGCTTCGATCTCCTCCCGAGCCATCATCGCACGCCCGACAGCAGATCGAGGTCGACCACTCGATAGGCGGGGCGGTAGGCGTTACGGTATGCGTCCGAATGGTGGACGACCGGGTAACCTTGCGCAGCGATCGGATCGAAGAACGCCGCGACCTCGGCGCGGGAGAACGGAATCCCGCCGGCGTCGGCCAGGTCGCCCAGGCAGCCGCAGAACTTCGCCAGCTTGTCCTGCGAGCCGGAGTAGCTCGCAGCCGTCTGCACGAAGGCGTCGGCCAGCTCCGTCAGGTCGTGTTGCGCAGCCAGATAGGGGCGCAGATGCACTCGCGCGAGCCGTCCGTCCGGTGAGATCGGGTCCACCAGCGGATCGGCCGGCCCCTCGCCGACGCTCAGCAGTTCGGACGCCAGCGCGGCGCGGGCGGCAGCGGGATCGCGCACTGCGTGACCGGGCCCGAGGGCGGCCTGGTGCAGCAGCTTGTAGATGTCTGCCAGCGCCATGCGCGGATAGCGCTGCAGGTGCTGGCCGAGCAGCTGGCCGATGAACTTCATCGCTTCCTCCTGCGTCTGCCGGTAGCGGCGCGTTTGTCGCCCGACTTCAGCGGGTCAATCGTGTCCAGCCATCGCTGCCGCGCGTCCAGGCTCGGTCACGGCTGGCGTCATCGCGAAGCCAGGATAGCCGTTGGCGGCGATCTCGTCGCATCTGCGCTTGTAGGCATGCACGCCGCCGACATATGGCATGAACACCCGCGGCTTGCCCGGGATGTTCGCCCCCATGTACCAGGAGTTGGCCAATGGATAAAGCGTGCTGTTGGCCACCTCCAGAACGTGTTGCGTCCATGCATCCTGGGCGGCGTCCGTCGGCTCGATCGCGGCCAGGCCGTGCGCACGCAGGTGGCGCAGGCAATCGACGATCCAATCCACATGCTGCTCGCAGCTGAGGATCATCTGGCTCTTCACGCCCGGGCTGCCCGGGCCGGTGATGAGGAACAGGTTCGGAAAGCCGGCGCACATGAGGCCCAGCATGGTCCGGGGCCCCACCTCCCAGTCTTGAGCGAGCACGCGGCCGTCCGAGGTGCGCACGTCGACCTCGCGCAGCGCGCCAGTCATGGCGTCGAAGCCGGTGGCGAAGACGATCGCGTCGAGCTCATATGCCGCAGCGGTCGTGCGCAGGCCGGTGGGCGTGATCTCCTGGATCGGCGCCTCGCGCACGTTCACCAGCGTGACGTTGTCGCGGTTGTAGGTTTCGAAATAGCCGGTATCCAGCACCAGCCGCTTGGTGCCGATCGGGTGGTCGTTCGGGCACAGGAGCTCGGCGGTCTGCGGATCCCTGACGATGCTGCGGATCTTGTTGCGCACGAACTCGGCAGCGGTTTCATTCGCCTGCCGATTGGTCAGGAGGTCGGTGTAGCTGTACAGGAAGCTGATCGAGCCACCCTCGGCCCATTTCTTCTCGTACATCGCCTCGCGCTCACTCGGTGTGGCCTCCAACGCAGACTTGGTTGGCGGCGGATAGCCGGCGATGCCGAATGGCGTGTCGTAGGCGGCGCGGCGGCGCTGCGCATATTCGGCCTTATGGCCTGCTTCGCGCGCCTTGTCCATCGGTGCGTTGCGCGCCGGGAGAATGAAGTTGGCGGTACGCTGGAACACGGTGAGGTGTTTGGCTTGACGGGCGATGATCGGAACGCTTTGCACGCCCGATGAGCCGGTGCCGATGACGCCGACCCGCAGGCCGGTGAAGTCGACCGGCTCGTGCGGCCACATGCCGGTGTGGTACCAGCGGCCCTCGAAACTCTCCAGGCCCCTGTAGTCGGGCACGCGCGGGATCGAGAGGTTGCCGGTCGCTACCACGCAGATCGGCGCCCTCAGGCCTTTACCCTGGTCGGTGCGGATGGTCCACAGATTCGTGGCCCGGTCATACGCGGCCGAGACTACGCGGGTGTTGAACTGGATGTCGCGGTGCAGGTGGAAACGATCCGCGACGTGCTCGACATACTGCAGGATCTCCGGCTGGTTGCCGTAGCGCTCGGGCCAGGACCATTCCTGCTGCAGGGCGTCGTCGAACGAATAGGAGTACTCCAGGCTCTCCACGTCGCAGCGGCAGCCGGGATAGCGGTTCCAGTACCAGGTGCCGCCGACGCCGCTGCCGGCCTCGAGCACGCGCACCTTCATGCCCAGCTTGTCGCGCAAGCGGTGCAGCGCGTACAGGCCGCCGACACCGGCGCCGATGACGATCGCGTCGAACTGCCCGTCGCCCGATCTCTGCTGGTATGTGGAATCCGACATGCTGTCAGTTTATAGCAAGAATCGATTTCCAATATAGCGCCGCCTCGCATAGACTCTCCGAACGGGGACGAGAGCCCGCCGGCGCGCTCTGCACAGCATCGCGCACTATCCGTGGTGGAGGCGCCAACCGCGCGCTCGCCTGGCCGACCGGAACTACTGGGGACCGATGATGAGACCGAGACAGACCTTGGCCTCCGTGCTCTTGCTCATAGCTGCTTTCATGCAGGGGGCGGTGCTCGCCGCGGACGACGCCGAGCCGCTCGGCATCGCGCTGGAGGGTTATCCGTTTCCGCACCCCGTGAAGTTCCATGCACTCTCCTATCGCGGCGAAGACCTGCGCATGGCCTACATGGACGTGCCGCCGAAAGCGAACCCGAACGGCCAGACCGTCCTGCTGCTGCACGGCGCGAACTTCTTTGGCGCGTACTGGCGTGACACCATTACCGCGCTGACCAGCGCGGGCTATCGCGTGGTTGTGCCTGACCAGATCGGGTTCGGCAAGTCGTCGAAGCCGGTGCTGCCGTACAGCTTCCACTGGCTCGCGGCCAACACCAAGGCGCTGCTGGACGCTCTCGGTATCGCGCGCGTGGCGGTGGTGGGCCACTCGATGGGCGGCATGCTGGCGACCCGCTTCAGCCTCATGTATCCGGAGACGGTCACCCATCTGGTGCTGGAGAACGCGATAGGGCTGGAAGACTATCGCGAGCAGGTGCCGTGGGCGCCGACGGATCGGGTGTACAAGGGCGTGCTCGCGGAGACCGAGGACAGCATCCGTGCTTATCACAAGGCTTACTACGTCACCTGGAAGCCGGAGTTCGAGGAGTTCGTCACGGTCCACGCGCGCCTGCGCGGCAGCGCGCAGTTTCCCCAGTACGCCTGGGTCCGGGCGCTGGTGGTGCAGATGATCTACGAACAGCCGGTCGTGCACGAGTTTCCGCGGCTGCGCGTGCCGACGATGCTGGTCATCGGTCAGGCGGATCGCACTGCGGTCGGCAAGGCGCGCGCGAGCGAAACCGTGCGTGCAACGCTGGGCTTGTATCCGGAGCTGGGACGCCGCGCGCACGCAGCTATTCCCGGTAGCCGGTTGGTGGAACTGCCGAACGTCGGCCATACGCCGCATCTGGAGGTGCCACAGCGCTTTCACGCGGCACTGCTCGAGTTCTTCAGCCAATAGCCACTGCATGCTGCGGTGGTCTACCGCGGGCGGGGCGTACGATCTTGCGGGGCCCCCATCGCGGGGATGACACCGATCAAATCCTCGCATGGGAGCGCAATGAGTCTGGACCGCAGGACTTTCGCGGCGCTGCTGTCGCTGAGCGCCGCGTACTTCACGCTGGGCACCGGCTCGCTGGCCGTGATCGGCCTGTTGCCGCCCATGGCGGCGGATCTGGATACGTCGCCGGCGGCGATCGCGAACTTGTTGACCGTGTTCGCGCTCACCTTTGCCCTCGCGGCGCCGCTGTCGCAAGTGATGCTCGGGCACCTTCCGCGTCGCACGTTGCTGCTGGGCGGGCTGACGGTCATGAGCCTGGCATCGATCGCCGGCGCACTGGCCTGGAGCTACGGCTTCCTGTTCACGACAAGGCTCGTGATGGGTGTGGGCGCGGCGACTGTCGGGCCGATGGCACTTGCGGTCGCCGCCGGACTGACGCCCCCGGAGCACCAGGGACGCGCGCTGGCGATCGCGTTCAGCGGAATGATGCTGGCGACGGTACTCGGCGTGCCGCTGTCGGCCTGGCTCGGCGAACTGGTGGGTTGGCGGGTCGTGCTCCTGGCGATCGGGGTGATCGGCATGGGCGCCGCAGTGGCAGTGTTCCGGTTAGTGCACGACCGGAGCGGAGGCGGCCGGGTCGGGCTCGGCACGCTGCTGTCGGTGGTTGTCCGGCGCCGTCCGGGGTTGAGTGTGGCGACCACGCTGCTGCAGATGGCGGCGCAGTTCGCCACCTACGCGTTGCTGCTGCCCTACCTCACCGAGCACGCGGGCATCGATGCCAGATGGGGCGCAGTGGCGCTGTTCATGTTCGGCATCGGCGGGATCGTCGGCAACCTGGTCGCGGGGCGGCTGGCGGACAGCATCGGCGCGGACCGCACCGTCGCCATCAGCCTGGGCGGCATCGCGCTCACTTTCGTCGGCATGGTTATCGCGCCGCCGGGGCTTGTTCCCACATTCGCGCTCCTTGCAGTGTGGGCGGTGGCCGGCATCTTGTTCCAGGCCCCGCAGCAGAAGCGGCTGGTGAGCATCGACCCGGCCGCACGCGGGCTGCTGCTCTCGCTCAACTCGTCTGCCCTGTATCTGGGGATGTCGCTGGGCGCGTTCCTGGCGGGCGTGGTCCTGCGCAGCTTCGGCGCGGGCGCACTGCCGATCGGCTCGCTGCTGCTGGTTGGGCTGGCTGCGGCGTGCTTCGCCGGGTCGCGCGACGTCGCGCAAGGCGAGCGGCAGGACGCCAGAGTCTGAGCAGAACGCGCAATGCTGCGGGCTTCTTGCGCCCGCAGCACCCTCTGACGACGTGTCAGCCCCGCGCAAGCGGCGACCCAGGGGTGTTCGAGTGGCCTGGGTTCCCGCCGCAGCCTGTACTCGATAGGATCCGGAGGGAGGGAACGACAACGCAGCCCTTGAATAGACACATCCCGAGCCTGACGGCTGAGGTCAGCTCTGCGGGGTCGAGATCGATGTCTCGCGCCTCCAGCCTCGCGCCTTGACCTGATCGTCTATCGCTTCAGCGATAGACCAGCACCGGGATCTTCGAATGCGTGAGCACCTTCGTGGTCTGGCTGCCCAGGACCAGGGCGCCCAGCCCGGTGCGGCCATGCGACGCCATGAAGATCAGGTCGCAGCGCTTCTTCTTGGCGGCATCGACGATGGCTTCCCAGGGAGCGATGCTGGATAGATAGTAGCCTTCGTACGGGACCCCGGCGGCGTTCGCCGTCTTCTCGACGAACGCAAGGTGCTTTTCCGCAGCCTTCTTGGCGTTGGCTTCGAACTCCTCCTGGGACATGAGGCTGGGCGGGATGTACTCGCTGTACATCAGGGCCCGGTAGTCCTCCGGCGAGAAAAAGCCGACCACCCTGGCGTTGATGGACTTGGCGAACTCGACGCCCTTCTTGACCGACTTCTTGGACAGCTCGGAGCCGTCGGTGGGCAGCAGGATCTTCTTGAACATGGTTCCTCCCTGACACGGGTTTGCGCGCAGGCTGCAGTCTGGCAGGGCGGCGCCCGCAGCGATTGACGCAGATCAACGCGAGAAGCGAAGTATAGCGGCGGCGCTGGGGCGCGTTTTGACCAACCCGGATCGATGCCTTGGCGTTCGCGGTCACCCTCCGCCCTTCGTCCTTCGTCCTCCGTCCCGACTCCTGTATCCTTCGTCTTCCCGAACGTCAGCCCCTATGCTTCCAACCGTCCCGTCTCCTCTGACCTTCCGCACGCTGCGCCTGTTGGCCGACGGCGACTTCCACTCCGGCGAGGAGCTTGCGCGAGGGCTGCGCGTGTCTCGCACCACCGTCTGGAAGGCGCTGCAGGGGCTAGAAGAGCTGGGCATCACACTGTTCAAGGTGCATGGCCGCGGCTATCGCCTGGTAACGCCGATCGACTGGCTCGACGTCGAGCAGATCAACCGTCACCTCGGCCCGCATCGGGAGGATGTCCAGGTGCACGTCGTCGATGCGGTGGAGTCGACCAACAGTGTTCTGCTGGCCGAGGCCGATGCTGGCGCGCCGAGCGGCTTGGCGGTGGCCGCCGAGCTGCAGACCCGCGGCCGGGGACGGCGCGGGCGGGGATGGCACACCGGGCTGGGAGACTCGCTTACGTTCTCGCTGCTGTGGCGTTTCCGGCAGGGTGCCGGGGCGCTGCACGGGCTGAGCCTGGTGGTCAGCGTGGCGCTGGTGCGTGCGTTGCGTGCCCTGGGTGCGACGGAAGCGATGGTGAAGTGGCCGAACGACGTGCTCTGCCGCCACCAGAAGCTCGCCGGCGTTCTGATCGAAGTGCAGGGGAGCGCTGCGGGCCCGAGCGCGGTCGTGATCGGCATCGGGATCAACGTGCGCCTGCCGGAGAGCGTCCGCGGCCGCATCGACCAGCCGGTGGTGGACCTCACCTCGGCCGGGGTGCCGCCGCATCGCAACCGCATCCTCGCCCATGTGCTCGCACAGCTTGCGGAGGTGCTCGGCGTGTTTTCCGAGTGCGGCTTCGCGCCGCTCAAGTCGGAGTGGGAAAGCTATCACCTGCTGTCCGGCCAGCCGGTGTGGGTGACGCTGTCCGATAACGAGGCGGTCGGCGCTGTAGTGGCAGGCGTGGACGACGATGGGGCTCTGCTCGCACAAACCGCTGCCGGGCTGCGCCGCTTCCACTCGGGCGACGTAAGCCTGCGGCTGGCCGAGGACACGCTGCCTGCGCGCCGCGCACAGTCGGGTTGAGCGCATGCCCATCCTTGCCATCGACGCCGGCAACACCCGGATCAAGTGGGGGTTGTGGGAGGATCGTGGCTTCATCGCCCAGGGCTCCCTGCTGACGGCACGGGCCGACGAGCTGGCCGATGCCTTGCACATGCTCTCGCGGCCGGACCGCGTTGTCGGCTGCAGTGTGGCCAGTGCGCACGTGCGCAGCCGGATCGAGCAGGCCCTTGCAGCGTGGGGAGTCCGGCCGGAATGGATCGTCAGCCGCCGCGCTCAGTGCGGTGTCGTCAGCCGGTACGCCGAACCCGCACAGCTCGGAGGCGACCGCTGGGCAGCGCTGATCGGCGCGCGTGCTCGGCATTCCGGCGGTTGCGTGGTGGTGAACGTCGGCACTGCCGTGACGATAGATGCGCTCAGCGCCGAAGGTGAGTTCTTGGGTGGCCTCATCCTGCCGGGGCCGGAGCTGATGGCCGAGGCGCTGGCAACCGGGACGGCCGGTCTCCCGCGCCAGCAAGGTCAGTTCGAGCTCTTCCCCACCAGCACAGCGAACGCCATCTTCAGCGGCTCCTTGCAGGCGGTGTGCGGAGCGATCGAGCGCATCGAGCGTGCCCTGGCTGCCGCCATCCAGGCCCAGCCGCAGATCGTGATGAGCGGCGGGTCGGGCGACCTGGTGGCCTCTCAGCTCGCCCGCCCGGTAACATTGGCGCCCAACCTCGTGCTGGAGGGGCTTATCGCAGTCGCGCGCTCATGAGAGTCCTGTTTGCTCTGCTCGTCGTGGCCAACCTCGCACTGGCCGCATACGCGCTGTTCGTTCCCGACAAGCCCAGTCCGGACGCGGGCCTACTCGACTCGCAGCTCAACGCCGACAAGATCCGCATCGTGCCGCCGCGACCGGCCGTCGTCCCGTCCCGCCAGAGGGCCTGCATCGAGTGGGGAGCGTTCTCGGCGGCGGAGCTGCCCGCCGCCCGCGATGCGATCGGTGCGCTCGACCTCGGCACACGGGTCAGTGCCGTAGAAGTGCAGGCGATCGCCGGCTGGTGGGTGTACGTCCCACCGCTGAAGAACAAGGCGGAGGTGGACCGCAAGATCGCCGAGCTGAGCGAGCAGGGGGTCGACGAATACTTCGCGGTCGAAACCGGCGGCGAGATGCGCAACGCCATCTCGCTGGGCATCTTCAAGAGCGAAGAGGCGGCCAACAAGTACCTGCAGACGCTGCGCGACAAAGGCGTGCGCTCGGCGGAGGTCGGGCTGCGCGAGCACCGGGTGACTCAGACCGCCTTCCTGGTGCGCAGCCCGGATCCCGCGACCTCCGCGCGCATGGCCGAGCTGACGACGCGCTTTCCCGGCAGCGAGCTGAAGGCGAAGGATTGTCCTGGGTAGTGCTGGCATGCAACGGGTGCTCTGATGCCTGTCATTGAGTCCACGCTCGACACCGCGGGTGAAGCGTTCCAGCGCAACCGCGCGCACATGCTCGGATTGATCGAGCGCCTGCGGACGCTCGAAGCGCGGGCTCGCGACGCATCGGCCAAGGCGAAGCCGCTGTTTGACAAGCGCGGGCAACTGCTGCCGCGCGAGCGCATCGCCCGGCTGCTCGATGCCGGCGCACCGTGGCTTGAGCTGTCCTCACTCGCCGGCTACTTGCACGATACGCCGGATCAGGAGGTCTCCATCCCGGGCGGGGCGATGATCTCCGGCATCGGCTACGTCTCCCGCGCGCGCGTCATGGTCGTCGCGAGCGACTCGGGTATCGACGCGGGTGCCTTCCAGACGTTGGGTGCGGAGAAGATGCTGCGCGCGCAGGCCATCGCGCTGCAGAGCAAGCTGCCGTTCGTGCACCTGGTCGAGTCGGCGGGCGCCAACCTGCTCAAGTACCGCGTAGAGTTCTTCATCGACGGCGGTGCGCTGTTCTATAACCTCGCGCGGTTGTCCGCCGCCGGAATCCCCGTGATCACCCTGGTGCATGGGTCGTCGACCGCGGGTGGCGCCTACATGCCCGGCCTGTCGGACTACGTCATCATGGTGCGGGACCGTGCAAGGGCGTTCCTCGCTGGACCACCACTGCTCAAGGCTGCCACCGGTGAGATCGCCACCGACGAGGAGTTGGGCGGCGCGCTCATGCACACCCATGTATCGGGGCTCGGCGAGTACCTGGCCGAGGACGACTCCGACGCCGTGCGCCTCGCGCGCGAACTGCTCGGGCGGCTGGGTTGGGGCGCTGCAGCGCCTCCCGCCGGCAAGCCTCCGCGCTACGCGGCCGAGGAGCTACTCGGTGTAATGCCGGAGGACTATCGCAAACCGGTCGACATGCGCGAGGTCATCGCGCGCTTCGTGGACGATTCCGACTTCCTCGACTTCAAGCCCGACTACGGTCCCGCGACGGTCTGCGGCCACGCCGCGGTGCAGAGCATGTCAGTCGGTATCGTGACCAACAACGGGCCGCTCGACCCGGCGGGCTCGAACAAGGCCACCCACTTCATCCAGGGCTGCTGTCAGGCCGGTCTGCCGATCCTCTATCTGCAAAACACCACCGGCTACATCGTCGGCAAGGCTTCGGAGGAGGCCGGCATGATCAAGCACGGTTCCAAGATGATCCAGGCGGTGTCCAACGCCGATGTGCCGCAGATCACGCTGATGTGCGGCGCTTCTTTCGGCGCCGGCAACTACGGTATGTGCGGCCGCGCTTACCGGCCCCGGTTCCTCTTCTCCTGGCCGAATGCGCAGACCGCGGTGATGGGCGCCGAGCAGGCTGCGCTGACTATGGGCATCGTCATGGAGGCGGGCATGCGCCGCAAGGGCCAAGACGTCGACCGGGCGCAGATCGAGAAGGTCCAGCGCGCGATCGTGGACAACTTCGAGCGGCAGCAGAGCGCGTTCGTCACCAGCGGTCTAATGCTCGACGACGGCGTCATCGATCCGCGCGACACTCGCAATGTGCTGGGGCTCGCGTTGTCTATCAGCCGCGAGGCGGATGCGCGGACGCTGCGCCCCCTGCAGTTCGGGGTGGCACGGCCGTGATGGGTCCAGGCTGCGGGCGCCTTGAACACACTGGCCGGACCGCGGCTAGAACCGCGCGCTGAACTCGCACTGTCCCAGGAGCCGCCATGCAACTCACGCACGAGCACGAGGAGATCCGGCGCAATCTGCGGCGCTTCATCGACGACGAGATCAACCCGCACGTCGACGCGTGGGAGGACGCAGAGATCTTTCCGGCGCACGAGGTATTCGGCCAGCTCGGCCGCATGGGCTACCTGGGCCTCACCAAGCCTGCGGCCTACGGCGGCAGCGAGCTCGACTGGTCCTATGCGATGGTGATGGCCGAGACACTCGGCTACATCCGCTGCGGCGCGGTGCCGATGGCCATCGGCGTGCAGACCGATATGGCCACCCCGGCGCTCGCGCGCTTCGGCTCGGACGAGCTGAAGCGAGAGTTCCTCGTACCGTCGATATCGGGTGAATACGTGGCCTGCCTGGGCGTGTCCGAAGCGGGGGCGGGCTCCGACGTGGCCTCGATCAAGACCACCGCGCGGGCCGATGGCGGCGACTACGTGATCAACGGCGGCAAGCTGTGGACCACCAACGGCGCGCAGGCCGACTGGATTTGCCTGCTCGCCAATACCGGCGAAGCCCCGGCACACCGCAACAAGACCCTCATCTGCCTGCCGATGCAGACCAGGGGCATCACGGTTGCGAAGAAGATCCGCAAGATCGGCATGATGGCCTCCGACACCGCGCAGATCTACTTCGACGACGTTCGCGTGCCGCAGCGGTATCGCATCGGCGAGGAGGGCATGGGCTTCACCTACCAGATGCTGCAGTTCCAGGAGGAGCGGCTGTGGGCCGCCTCCAACCTGCTGCAGGGGTTGCAGAACTGCATCGACGACACGGTCGCTTACACCCGCGAGCGCAAGCTCTTCGGCAGCACGGTGCTGGCGCAGCAGTGGGTGCACTACACGCTGGCCGAGCTGCAGACGGAGCTGGAAGCTTTGCGGGCGCTTACCCATCGTGCGGTCGAGCTGTACGTGGCCGGAGAGGACGTCAGCATGCTCGCCTCCATGGCCAAGCTGAAGAGCGGCCGGCTCGCCCGTCTGATTCCCGACAGCTGCATGCAGTTCTGGGGCGGGATGGGCTACACCTGGGACAACCCGGTGTCGCGCATGTACCGCGATGGACGGCTGACGTCGATCGGCGGCGGTGCCGACGAAGTGATGCTGTCGATCATCGCCAAGCACATGGGCACCCTGCATCGGTGACCGCGCGTCATTTCTCCAGCCTGCTGATCGCCAACCGCGCAGAGATCGCGCGACGGGTGATGCGCACGGCTCGCCAGATGGGAATGCGCACGGTTGCGGTGTACTCCGAGGCCGATCGGGATGCCATGCATGTGCGCGAGGCCGACACGGCAGTCCGCATCGGCGGCGCCGCACCGCGCGAGTCGTACCTGAACATCGGAGCCATCGTCGCTGCGGCCGCACGCAGCGGCGCGGAGGCAGTACATCCTGGCTACGGTTTCTTGGCGGAAAGCGCGGAGTTCGCGCAGGCCGTGCTCGATGCCGGTCTCGTCTGGGTCGGGCCTTCCCCGGCGGCTATTCGCGCCATGGGCGACAAGGCGCAGGCAAAACGGCTCGTGAACACCGCCGGTGTTCCCGTTCTGCCGGGCTACGAAGATGCCGACCAGAGCGATGCGGCCTTGCTGGCCGCTGCCGCTCAGATAGGCTATCCGCTCATGATCAAGGCCGCTACCGGTGGAGGCGGACGTGGTGTGCGGTTGGTCCAGGGGGAGGCCGAGTTCGCGGCTGCGTCGGCACATGCACGCTCCGAGGCCGAGCATGCTTTCGGCGATGGCCGCCTGTTCCTGGAGCGGGCGCTGGAGGGAGTGCGCCACGTCGAGGTCCAGGTCTTCGCCGACGCGCACGGCAACTGGGTGCAACTGGGCGAGCGCGACTGCTCGGTTCAGCGCCGGCACCAGAAGCTCCTCGAGGAGGCGCCGTCTCCCGCAGTGAACGATGCGCTGCGCGACCGGCTCGGGCGGGCAGCCATCGCAGCGGCCCGCAGCGTCGGCTACGTCGGCGCGGGCACCGTCGAGTTCCTGCTCGATCAGGATGGCGCCTTCTGGTTTATGGAGATGAACACCCGCTTGCAGGTCGAGCATCCGATCACGGAGATGCTCACCGGCCTCGACCTCGTCGAGTGGCAGCTGCGGGTGGCGGCGGGCGAGCCGCTGCCGCTGCGGCAGGCCGAGATCCGGTTCTCCGGCCACGCCATCGAAGCGCGTCTGTGTGCCGAGGATCCGGTGCATGGGTTCCTCCCGCAGAGCGGGAGGCTCGCGCTCTGGTCGCCCCCAGCCGGGAAGGGACACGGGGCGCTGAGAATCGACCACGCGCTCGAATCGGGCGCACCGATCCTACCGTTCTACGATTCGATGATCGCCAAGGTGATCGCGCATGGACGCACACGCGACGAGGCGCGCGAGCGGCTGGCCGCTGCGCTCGACGCGACGGTGGCGCTGGGTGTGCCGACGAACAAGGCGTTCCTCGCCGCGGTGCTGCGGGACGAGGAGTTCGCTGCTCGCGGCGCGACTACCGACTTTATATCACGGCGCCTCCCGGGCATCGAGTCGCCGCAGCCGCCACCACGAGCCTTCGCGTTGGCTGCCGTTCTGATGGCCGAGACGCGCGCCCGCGCAGCCGGTTATGGGGAGTGGACTTCCTGGAGCAACGATCCCGCGCGGGTCATGCGTGCCCGGCTCTCGTGCGGCCACGCAGTCGAAGACGTCGCGATGCGCTTCGCGGGAGGCAGCTACCGCGTTCAGACAGGCGACATGGAGTGTGTGCTCGGGGTGCGCGCGCTCGACGGCGCTCGTGCGCGCTTCGTGCTTGCGACCGAGGGCTCGTCGGGAGAGGAGTCGGTGGCGTTCGCGATCGAGGGCGACTCCTGCCACCTCGCCTGGGCCGGTGCAAGCTGGCGCTTCGGCGACAGGCTGCAGGAGCCTCCGCAGAAGCGCCAGGCAAGCCTGAGCGATGGTCGGCTGGCCGCGCCGATCAACGGGCGCGTCGTCGCTGTCCCCGTGACGGCCGGCGACAAGGTAGCTGCCGGCCGTCCCCTCGTGGTGCTCGAGGCGATGAAGATCGAGCACGCCCTCACACTGCCCGCGGCGATCACGGTGAAAGCGGTGCACGTGGCCAGGGGGGCTCAGGTCTCGCCGGGTCAGATGCTGGTGGAGTTCGAGGTGCCGGAGATGTCCCAGGCCGATCGATCGGGCGGCGCCGGCGAAACAGGTTCGAGGTAGCGAGCATCAGCACCGTTCGAGGATCGCGAATGCGTGATCGTCAGCCCTTTCCCATTCGGATAGGTGGTGCGCGATCATGGAGGGAAAGCGCCGCGAACGGGTGCGGCGAGAGGTGGAGCGTGCGTGCCCTCGAACACGGTGGAGCTTCACGCGAGCACCTGCTCGTGAGCCGACGCGGCGCGCAGCGTAGACTACTCGGTTGCAAGAGTCTGCTGTATGTTATGGCAGGAGGACACCACGCATGCACTCGGCGCCCAACCATACGCTCCGTGTCATCGTTCACGCTCTGGCCCCGAGCGGCGCGATCCCCAACCACCCGCGCTGGCCGCTGCTCGTGTACCCCGGCGCAGTCGCGATCGCGGGTGCAGATCCCGCTGTGGCTTTCGAGGAGCTGTTTGACCGCAACCGCTGGCCCGCGGCGTGGCGCAATGGCGTCTTCCCTTTTCACCACTTCCACAGCAATGCGCACGAGGCACTTGGCGTCTACAGCGGCGAGGTAACGGTGCAGTTCGGCGGTGACGACGGTCTCGTCGTCACCGCTCGGCCCGGAGACGTGATCGTGCTACCTGCGGGGACCGGGCACAAGAAGCTCTCCTCGCGCGGCGTGCTCGGCATCGTGGGGGCCTACCCGGCGGACCAGCATCCCGACATGTGCACGCCTCGGCTGTCGAGCCTGCAGCGCAGTGCCGCGGGGGTGGCGCGCGTCCCGCTCCCGGAATGCGATCCGGTCTACGGCGCTGCTGGATCGCTGTTCACGCATTGGAGGTGATGAGGGCGGGCAGGCCGGGCGGCTGCAATCCGTCCGTGCTTCTGGTTCGAATCCGCACATGGTGAGCGCAACTCAACAGGAACCGTTTCCTCCGGTCGGCTCTGAATACGGCGACACCTGGGAGGATCGGAGAGCATTCGGCAGACGGGCACTGCAGGGCTCGCACAGCCATTCGTGAAGGACCGGTTCCGGCCCGTTGCGGTCATTCGCCTTTCCCAAGACCGGACCTTCAACGACTGCGTTCTGGGCCGACGTAAGAAACGACCACTTTGTTGGAACTTGAATGTACGACGAACCATCTCAGTGATGGAAGAGAACCAGACCAGTTTGCGCAGGTTTCAACAGTGAGTCCCCCTAGTTCTGCCCGGTGCCTCATGTCGCTACCTCTTTTCTCTCGGCTTTGATCGGCAGGCTCAAGAAGAACGTTGGGTCCTTGCCAATGACAGGCTCTACCCAGCTGCGCCCGCCATGCAGCTTCGCGATGCGCTTGGCGATCGCAACGCCTAGCCCTGTGCCCTTGTTGCGGCTAGCGGGGGAGTCGACCTGTTGGAGATCCTCGAAGATCCGCTCCCGTTGATCTTCCGGGACGCCCGGGCCTGCATCTGACACCGACACTAGGAAGCTGCCACCGTCTGCCGCCATCCAGATCGCGATAGTGCCCACGTCGGTGAATTTGATCGCATTGGCCACCAGGTCTGGTGCAATCGAGGGATAAATGACTAACAATGGAGGGGCCAGGCTGGGGTCTGAAATCGATAGTGCGAGCAAATCCCAACCGTAGCGGGAGCACAGAATCGTGAGCACGGCCGAACCGGTCAGCCCAAATCACATTCGGCGCCTGAAGTCTGTTCCGCGACGCGCGCTACTGAGGGCCGCATTCGCAGGGGCGGTCAGTTGCGCTTTTCCTCGTCTCGCTCATGCCGCGACAGCAATCGTCTTGCCGGCCGCAGCCGGCGATCGACGATTCTCGGTCCTGTACAAGGGCAAGAGGATCGGCGCCCACACGGTCTTGTATTCGTCGGCAACCGGAGAGACGAGGGTCAACACCGAGATCCACCTCTTGGTCAAGGTAGCCTTCTTTACCGTGTTCGCGTTCAGTCACCGCTCCGAAGAGATCTGGCGCGCTGGCCGGCTGGTGGCACTGAAGAGCGAAACGGTGGAGAATGGCGAGACCCTCCACGTTGAGGGTGCGGCGACGCCTGAGGGATTTCGCGTGGTGAGCAAGGGCGGCCCCTTTATCGCTTCCGCCGCCACCTTGACGTCAAACAGCCTGTGGACCCCGGCGGTGCTGGAGCAGGCGACAGTGGTCGACGCGCAGCATGGGGGCGTCATTGGTGTCAGCACCCGCAAGTTTGCCGACGAGCAAATCGTGATCGGCGGCCGCCAGGTTCGCGCCACGCGCTACACGTTCATCACGCCCTATCTCGCGGGCAGCATTTGGTATGACAAGGAAAACCTTTGGGTGCGCGGCGAATTCGAGCGTGATGGCGCGAAGATCCAATATCAGCTTGACACGTGAGGCCCGCCAACCCAGGGGGCAAGGGAGCACTCGGTCATGACGTTTAGACAGCCGCTATGCCTTGCCGCGGTGATCATGGCAAGCACCGTTGCAGGCTGCATGGCGGTGTCCGTTGCCCTCGCTCCCAGCCCGATTACTCTCGCCACCGGGACCCCCGGCGGCGTCTATCATCCGGTTGGAAATGCGATCTGCCGCATGTACAACCTGGCGGACGAGCGTCAGGCCAGGCCATGCGTTGCGGTGAGCTCTGAGGGCTCGGTGGCGAATATCCGACGGGTCGAGAGCGGCGAGTCAACGTTTGGCCTTTCGCAGACCGACGTCGCCTATGCCGCTTTTCATGGTGAGGGACCGTTTGCTGCCGGTGGTCCCGAGCCGAGGCTGCGCATGTTGATCGCACTCTACCCGGAAGCATTTACCGTTGTCGCTCGCGCCGATACCGGCATACGCGATTTCCAGGAGTTGCGCGGCAAGCGCGTCGGCATCGGGAAGAGCGGTGCCGGATATACCTTCACCCGCGATGTCGTCCTGGGGTTGTATGGCTGGACGATAGTGGATCTTGAGCATGGGCTCGAGCTCACGCCCGCCGAACAGAACCAGGCGCTTTGCGGCAACAAAGTCGACGCGATCATTTTTGGAGCGGGGCATCCCAATGGACTGACCCAGGAGGCGACGACGGGCTGCAGGGCGAGGCTGGTGCGCGTGGCTGGCCCGCCGATCGATCGGCTCCTTGCGACGCATTCCTATTACATCGCCTCTGTCATCCCCGGCGGCATGTACGCCGGCAACCCCGACGATGTCCCGACAATCGGCACGCAGGCCGTGGTCGTCACATCGAGCAATCAGCCAAATGAGCTGGCCTATGCCGTCGTCAAGGCGGTGTTCGAGAATCTCGCCGATTTCCGGCGCTTGCACCCAGCGCTGTCGACCTTGGACATCAAGGACATGGTGCCCAGCGAGGCTGTCATACCGATCCATCCAGGGGCGCTGCACTATTATCGTGAAGCTGGTCTCGTCCATTAGGTAAGCGCCCATGCTACAACCGGCCCTTCATTGGGCGTGTATGGGGCTGGTGGACCGCTTCGGATTCAGCGCCTGCTACAACAACGTCAGGCGCTTTGTGCAAGGGCTGCGCCGTGTGGACCCCGAGCAGTTCTGCCGCCTGGAGTTTGCTCCGGGCGAGGAGGCGTAGGCCGACTACGGCGAGGGGGCGCTGACACGCCATCCCAAAAGCGGGCGCGACAGGCACGATTTGAGGTACAGCGTCGAAGGTCTGGTTGTGGTCCCACTCGTCCTCCCAGGCGACTCTCGCCAGGTTCCGAAGACGAACTCGATACTCTTCAGTGCTCATGGGGCGAATTCCGCCCTGTCCTATTTGGTCAACTTCTGCCACAGCAAGGGATGGGCCGCGAAATCCTACCTGCCCTCCGGCACCGACCCGTGGACGAGTTCACCAGGCTCGCCGAGCGCGTATCCACGGAGTTCCCCAAGTCGATGTTCTTCGCCTCCACGCTCGTCTTCTGCCGCGACAACTGGTTCGTGCGGCTGCTGCACGACCAGGCGGCGCTCCTGCAGAGGCATTTCCACCTGCGCGGCTTGCAGATGGTCATCCTGCCGATGAAAATCGCGGTGTAGCCGGGCGCAGCGCGCGCGGTGCTATTATCGAGTTCCCTAAGAGCCCCAGACAGAATTACTGTTGGGTCCGCCTTCCTAGAGGAGCGCGACGGAGATATCCCTCGCATTGTTACCAACTCTAAATCACCGGAACCCGAGCTGGACACATCGTGGCGAACGAAGACCCTTCGCGGCAGCTGTACCTGGAGTCGCTCATCAGCAACCTGACAGGGTGGGACAATCCCAGGCAGCGCCTTGCCCAGGCTTTCAGTCGGGACGAATTCATCCTCTATCACCAGCGCATCTGGCCGGTAGCGGCGCAAAACTCGGCGCAGACCTTTGTTGAAGTCCTGGTGCGCCACCAGGACGAGGAACGCAATCTCACCCCGCCCGGCGAGTTCCTGCCGATCATCGAGTACGTGGGCATGCTGCCGGACCTCGACCGCTGGGTCATGCGCCGCGTCATGGAGTGGTACAAGGCGGAGGCTCACGGTCGGTCCCTGCGCTTCAGTTTCAACGCCGACGCCCTGACGGTGAGCGACCCGGGCCTGCCCGACTACGTGGCGGACCACCTGAGCCGCAACGATTTGGCCGGCGACGTCCTGTGCTTCGAGATCCCGGAGATCGAGCTGCTCGCCCGCGCCGACGCGATCTACCCGGTGGTGAAAACACTGCAGCAGCTTGGATGCCGGATCGCGATCGGGTCCGTCGGGCGCCAGTCCGTGTCCTTCAAGGCTATCCAGTCCGTCGCGGCGGATCTCGTGAAGATCGACGGAGCCCTGATTCGCGATCTCAGTCGCGACAAAGTCGCCCACGGCAAGGTCAATGCGATCAACCGCGTGTGCCAGTCGGCCGGCATCGAAACCGTCGCGGAGTTCGTCGAGGACGCGGAGACGCTGGACAAGCTCAAGGCGATCGGCGTGAACTACGCGCAGGGCTACGGCCTGTCCCCGCCGGCGCCGCTGTCCGACCTCGCCGGATAGCATCTCCCGCGCGCGGCCACGGCGGCGCACCGACCGCCCGGCAGCGCGCCGGGGCATCGACTCAAGGCGCGCGAACCCCTAAAGGGGACGCGCCGTCCGCGACCCCGCTATGGCCCCCGCGATCGGGCGCGATTCGCTTTCCTGCAATCCGGAATCGTCATACAGATCGAGCCCTCTGGCCGCGGAACAGCCCCGCCGCATCGGCCACACCGTGTATACCGGCGGACAGGGCTCAGACGCAACTGGGTCTCCTATGGCGCAACCTGCAGCAGCCTACGGGGTTGGTGTTCTGGCACCAAGAATCGGTCAATGCCAGGTTCCGACCCAAACCGGCCCAGCAAGCCTTCGGAAAGCAGACGTTCAACGCCTGCAATTGCTGCGCCCGTGCATTTGCGTTCTTGGGGCGGTACTGCATCCATGTCTCGCTCGTGCGAATTGTTGCTCTAGCGGACTACCGCGTCCGCCTGCACCAGAATGGATTCGGGGATCGTAAGCCCCAGCGGACGTGCGGCCTTGAGGTGATGACCAGCTTGAATTGAGTCGGCTGTTCGATGGGAGGTCTCCAGGTTTAGCGCCTCTGAGGATTTTGTCCACCCGTCGAAAAAGGAAAGCCGAGGTCGTTGCTATTGGAGACGGTGCATGATGGAGTCTCGCGCGCGCTCCTTCGCAGCGCGAAGTGCGGCACTGCCCCGTTGCTGACCGCCCGCTCCTGATCTAGGGCTGCGGGCTATTCCACTTTTCCATGCAGCGGCGGGCTAGCTGCAAAATTCCTTTTTCGGTGCAGCTCGGACATGCCTGACGAAGTACGTCTGGCACCATGTACGAACCCTCGCAGACTTGCAGGACTTTGTGAGCCTCAACCGTAGAGCACTCGGGGCATGCCTCCCTGATGGTGTCGTACAACGACAGAAGTCTCGCGACTTCTTCCGGTGCTGTGGAGACAGGCTGTTGCTTGACCCCTGCGGGGGGCTCGATGGCGACGTAGGCTGCAAAGAAGGCAACTCCCACCAGGAAGAGCAAGCCGGAAGCCGCGCCGAATCCGGACGCGAGTCGGTCGGACAGCTCCTCGGGATGCGACGAGGGTGCTCCATTGGCTACTCGCCTTATGGCGCTCCTGAGGACCTTCCGGCTTGACCTAGAGGAAAACAGGACACACGAAACGCTCAATGCCCAGCAGAGCAATGCCAAAGCCATCAGTCCACTTCCGCCGCCACCGCGCAGCCTTAAGTAGTCTTTGACGACGACGAGGGAAAGACCGAGCGCACCGCCGGACAAAGCCAAGACTGCCTTGTCATAGGCTTCTTGAGACTTTTGTTCCAGGGACACGAGTTGGGCGCGCCACGCGTGGAGGTTTGCCGCTTCATTCCCATCTGCCCCAAATTTGACCTTTGCCTCGGTGCTTTCCTTACCCCCGATTGTCGGATCGACCATTGCTTTGGCCCTCATGTCTGTGCAGACACCAGTGCACATCCTACCGATTGTCCAGTATTACGGCTCCCGTGTCCTATTGGGTCTTGCAGAATCAGGTCCAAACGTCCACACCACCTCGCCGGCAAAACCCTCACCTCCCCAACGTGGAAGTCGCCCGAAGACCCACCGCCGAAGGCAATGCCCATGTGCCCTACAACAGCCAAGACACCGGGGTCAGACGACGTCTCGAGAAAGAGATGGGCAAAGACATCATCGCCTGGTGTTCCTTGCCCAAGGTTGAACCAGGAAGCGAACAGACCCGCCTGCCCAAAAGGGCCTGCCCCAGTGTTCGGACAGCCTTGAGCATTCGCCTTCCGAACGACCACCTCCGTGGCCAAGTCCATAACTCCCGAGGGGGCAGTAAGAAGCACCCCAGGGTTAGCATCCTGAGTCCCATCGTCTGTGTCCGTCGCCCGCCCTCTAGCGGATGGCAGGTCACGACCCATTGCGGTTACTCAGCAGCGGTCGGCTCGTCGGACAGCAGCTACCTGAGTCCCCCGGCATACTCGCCGGCACTACCAGGTTCCCGCGCGCCCGTCTCACACCCTAACACCGTCTCACACCCCGTCTTGAGCCTTTCGGCAACGCGTGATACGGTTGGATTTACCATCCGTCGGTGGGCTGCGTCTCGTTGCGCCCAGCTGCCGCGAGGATCTCGCTCTGCGTGGCGCCCGCGTCCCAGCAGGCAACCGATCACTTCCCGGCCGCGGATCCTGTCGGCAAGGGGCGACCTTGGCGTATTTTTTTGTCTCGTATTCGCACCGGGACCGCAGCGCGGTCAAGACGCTGTGCGACATTCTCCGTCGACACAGGATCGAATTCTGGCTCGACGAGGAGCGCCTCAATGAGGCGGAGGATCTCGACCGGCAGATCAGGGAGGCGCTCGCCGAAGCCACTGGAGTGCTTGTTTGCCTGTCCGAGTTCATGCAGCGTACCTATGGTTACGTTTTTTTCGAGCACATGCTGGCGACCAGCGCCGATGCGAGGGCGGGTGGCTTGAAGATCGTCGTCGCGCGACTGAACGATGCCAAGCTATCGCCGGACTTCGTGCTGGCGGACGCAGTCGTGGATTATTTCCAGACCGGAGGATCGGACTCCCTGGTACGAGCGTTAAAGCAACTCACGACAGCAGGCGCCGCGCAGTCGCGGACGCAGACTCCCGGCCTCAGGACAGGCGAGGATTACTTCGCCGCACTTCTGGGGCTGACAGGTGACGGTCCGATCGTGATCGGAGATGAAAACGTGAACCTGGACCTGATCGGGCGCAGGACCGCGCCGTGGTATAGGAGATACGAACAAACACCCTCGGCAAAACAACTACTCGACGACATCGCGGCAGAACGACCGTTCTTCAGCGTCAACGATGACATCACCCGGGCCGCCTATCTGGCGGGCAAAGCGGTCGAGGCCGTCGAGAAGCTCGCTAACTCGCCCGTAACCGGCGGCGTGCTGTGGGAGATGCTGGACCTCTTGGGCGGAGACGGTCGGACGGAGGGCCTCCGCGAGTTCTCTCTGCAGAAACTGGGACCCAAGATGCTGGAGGCGCTTCGGAAGCAGCGGGTCTCGGACACAACCGTTCGCGGCCTCGACGGTTCGGTCGCACATTGGCTGATTTTCATGTTCATTCCTGGCTCTTGCGACGCGTTGGAACCCGCGGTGGTCCACGACTCTCGCGACTGGCTCAAGCAGACGCTCGGTGGCCTCGAGTCCGTATTGAGGAGAAACGGATGGACTCGTGGCAATACGGCGTTGGTCAGCCTGTGCCTGAACCTCCTCGATGACGGCGATGTGGCGGTCTCGGCGAAGCTCGTCTATGCGCCCAGCCCGGAACCAGCGATCACCGCCGAGCAGCCTGACCACCTCAACACGCAGATAGGTACGCTGGACCACTTCCCGTACTGAGGTGGTGCTTAAAGAAAGATCACGCCGCAGGATAGGTTCCATCCGACAGCCGAGCCGCATGCACGACCCCATCCAGGAACAGCCCCGGCTTAGGGTCTGATCCGGCTCGAGCGCTCCGGACGGGTGCGTGATACGGTTGCATTCCCAATCCTGCCGAAGTGGATTACGCCATGGCCAAGACCCAGCTTTTTGCTCGCGTGCAACGGCTGTTCCGAGAGCAGCGTGCGGCTCGCTTCCATGGGATTTCGGTCGCAGACCTGCGGGAGCTGCGCGCTCGGCACAGGGGACAAGAGCCGATCGTGGACCCGAAGCGGCGCGCGTTGTTGGCCTCGGCCGGCGCACTCGTCGCGGCCACGCTGGCGCCCAGGCCGCTGCGCGCGGGGTCGCGCGAGCCTCGTGAGCGGATCGCGATCGTCGGGGCCGGCATCGCCGGGCTCAACTGTGCACTGGAGCTGGCCGACCGCGGCATCCATGCCACGGTCTACGAGGCGAGCGGCCGTGTCGGCGGCCGCATGTCGAGCAATCGCGGCGAGTTCTGGGACGACGACCACGTGAGCGAGTGGGGCGGAGAGTTCATCGACACGGGCCATGCCACGATGCGGCGCCTAGCGCGGCGCTTCGGACTCAAGCTCGACGATGTGAACGCCGCTGTCCCGGCGGACGCCACCGACACTTACTTCTTCGGCGGCGTCTATTACACACAGGCCGAGGCCGATCGGGATTTCGCGGGCATCTATGATCGCGTGCAGGAGGATCTGGAGGCCGCACCGTTTCCCACGACGTTCGACGAGTTCACTCCGGAGGCGCAAGAGCTCGACCGCATGAGCGTGTACGACTGGATCGAGTCGCGCGTTCCCGGCGGGCATCTGTCGCAGCTGGGACAGTTGCTCGATGTGGCCTACGCGATCGAGTATGCCGCCGACACGACCGACCAGTCGGCGCTCAACATTCTCTACCTGCTCGGCTTTCAACCCGACGAGAGCGGGCAGACGCTGTCGCTGTTCGGCGAGTCCGACGAGCGCTTCCATATCCGCGGAGGCAACGATCGGTTGCCGCAGGCGATCGCACACCACTTGGGGGAAGATGCAATCAAGCTCGGCATGCAACTCGAACGCATCAAGCGCAGCTCGGACGGGGCGTACGAGCTCGCGTTCGGGACGGGCGGCCGTGTGCGCGATGTCCGAGCCGACATCGTGGTCCTGGCGCTCCCGTTCGCGGTGCTGCGCGGGCTCGATTTCGCGCAGGCCGGATTCGACGCGCTCAAGCAGCGCGCCATCCGGCAGCTCGGCCGTGGCCACAGCGGCAAGCTGCAACTGCAGTTCCGGTCTCGGCTCTGGAACCAAAGCGGGCCCTGGGGCATCAGCACCGGCGGCAGCGATGTCGACACCGGTTATCAGGAAAGCTGGGATGTCACGCGCGCGCAAGCCGGCACGAGCGGCATCCTGAACTTCTTTTCCGGTGGCAGCATAACCGACGCCATGCTCAGCAAGCAGGCCTTCGCGACCCAGTCGAGCCACCTCGTGGTGGCCGACGCACGGCGCGCGCTGAAGCAGGCCGAACCGGTCTTCCCGGGCGTGACGGACCAATGGAACGGCAAGGCGACCCAGTCGCTATGGCACTTCAATCCGCTCGCGCAGCTGTCCTATTCCTACTATCGGGTGGGGCAATACACCAGCTTCGGTGGATACGAGAAGGCGCGCCAGGGCGGCGTGCTGTTCTGCGGGGAGCACACCTCGACCGATTTCCAAGGCTTCATGGAGGGCGGTGCCTCCGAAGGCAAGCGGGCGGCCCGGAAGATCGCGAAAATGGTCCTGGGTAAGGAAGTGGCCCACGACTGAACCGTCATCGTCACTGGACGTGAAACATCACCGGCGAGGTGCTCAGCGTGTGACCCCGCGGGGCAACCCAAAGCCCCAGTCTACTGGATCAAGTACTCCGACACTGGTACCCAGCGCTCGTTCTGGATCTGGCACAACCGGGCCCGGTCCGAGCCGAGGTGGCTCGTCTTGCTGAACTTCAACTCGTCCGCTCCGAACATGTCAGCGGGCTGCGAGTAGCTCTCCAGCGTGCTCACCAGCGTGTCCACGGTCAGGTTGCGCCCCGCCTTCTGCGCGACGCCGGCGAAGGCGCTGATGATCTGATAGCCGTAGGCCGCCATGATAGTCGGGTCCTCGCCGTACTTCGCTTTGTAGGCCGAGAACCAATCGCGCACTGCCTTATTCGGGTCGTCGGCATAGGGCACATTCGCGGTGCAGGCGGCGTAGAAACCGTTGGTCAGCGCCTTGCCCAGCTTGTGAATGGTATCGAAGTGGGACGCGTTGCTGCCGACGAAGGCGGGTTCCCAGCCGAGCTTGCGCGCCGCCGCCATGGTGCCGACCGTTTCGCGCACGATGGTGCCCATCACGACGACCTCGCACCCGGCGGTCTTCATCTTCGAGACCTGAGACGAAAAATCGGTGGCGCCGCGCTTGTAGGTCGTGCGCTCCGCGTACTGCATACCCAGGTCCTTGAGTGCTGCCTCGCCGCCGCGCAGGACTTCCAGGCCGAAGTCGTCGTCCTGGTACAGCGTGCAGACCTTCTTGTACCCCTTCGCCTTGACCAGGTACTTTACGGCGGCACGCATCTGCTCGTAGTACGGCGCGACGGAGGCGTACTTCAGGCGATGCACCGGCTCGAACATCTGCCGTGCGCCGGTGAGCGGAAACAGGTGCGGAATGCTTTTCTCTTCGTAGATCGGCATGGCCGCCAGGGCGGTGGGGGTGCCGATCGAGCCGACTGTGGCGAAGATCTTGTCCCGCTGCGTCATCTTCTGTGCCGCCAGCACGGCCTTCTTCGGATCGTAGCCGTGATCTTCGACGACGAGGCGCAGCTTGCGCCCGTGGATGCCTCCGGCGGCGTTGATCTCCTCGACCCGCATCAGCATGCCGTTCACAACCGGCTTGGACAGGCTGACGATGGGCCCGGACAGGTCCTGGGCGGTGCCGAGCAGGATCTCGTCGTCCGATACGCCCTGGGTCTGGGCGAGGGCGAACGGGGCGATGGCGAGTGAGAGCGCGGCCAATACGACTTTCTTCATGTTGTGACTCCTCCTGTTTTCGTTGCACTGCGACGACTGTATCGTCGGCGAGGGGAGCTCATTCGAAACGGTCTCAACCAACAGTCCCCCTCACCTTACCCTCTCCTGCAAAGAGAGAGGGAGGTTTTTCTTATGTTGCCTCTCCGGCGAGGGGAGTGAGACTTCTCTGTCTGTTGCCTCTCAAACCTGGGAAGAGGAGGGTTCCTTAGCAATCGCCCGGTTGCCTGCCGGCTCGATCTCTTCGAACGCAAGCTCCGGCAGGAACCAGACCGTTCTGGATCCCCGCTTTCGCGAGGATGACAACTCAATCCTAAGCCGCCTCCCTCGCATACATCGACTCGATCAGTTCGCGGTACTTTTCGTGTACCAGCTTGCGCTTGAGCTTCATGGTGGGGGTGAGCTCCTCGTCCTCGGCGGTGAGCTTGTTCTCGATCAAGCGGAACTTCTTGACCTGCTCCACGCGCGCGAACAGGGCGTTGACGCGGTCCAGCTCCCCCTGGATGAGTTCCTGGATCTCAGGGCGCCGGCACAGGCTGGAGTAGTTGGAGAACGGAATGGAATGGCCCTGCGCGTAGTTCTCGACGTTCTCGTGGTCGATCATGATCAACGCCGTCAGGTACGGCCGCCGATCGCCGACCACGACGGCGTCGGTGATGTAGGGCGAGAACTTGAGCTGGTTCTCGATCTCCGAGGGCGTGATGTTTTTGCCGCCGGCGGTGATGATGATGTCCTTCATCCGGTCGGTGATGTAGAAGTAAGCCTCTTCGTCCACGCGCCCGACGTCGCCCGTGTGCAGCCAGCCGCCGCGCAGCGTCTGGGCCGTCTGGTCCGGCTTGTTGAGGTAGCCCATGAACACGGCGGGGCCACTTGCGATCAGCTCGCCTTCGTCCGATACTCGGACTTGCGCATGCGGCATCTGCACTCCGATCGAGCCGGGCTTCACCCGGCCCAGCGGGTTCGCCGTGATCGCACCACAGGATTCGGTCTGCCCCCACACTTCCACCATCTCCAGGCCGAGCGCCAGGTACCAGCGTACCAGGTCCGGCGAGATCGGCGCCGCCCCGGTGATGAGCACACGCGCGCGGTGCGCGCCAATCGCCTTGCGCACGTTGTCGAGAACGAGCAGCCGGGCCAGGCGGAACTTGGCCCGGAGCAGCGGCGACACGGGCTGACGCCGCTCGTGCAGGCTCGCGACCTTCTGCCCGATGCCGATTGCGACGTCGTAGGCTCTGCGCTGCAGAGGGCTCGCTTCCTTGAGCCGGATCAGCACCGCCGAGTAGAACTTCTCCCACACGCGCGGGACCGCGGTCAGCACGGTGGGCGCGATCTCTCGCACGTTCTCCGGCACGGTCTCCGGGTTCTCGACGAAGTTGATGACCGCGCCCGCGAACAGTGTGTGGTACTGGCCACCGATGCGCTCGGCGATGTGGCACAGCGGCAGGAAGCACATGCGCTCGTCGTGCGGGCCCTGGGGGAAGGCGAGCTGATAGCCGTCGACCGTCACCAGGATGTTCCGGTGCGAGATCATGGCGCCCTTCGGCTTGCCGGTCGTGCCCGAGGTGTACACCAGGATGGCCAGATCCTCCGGCCGGCGCATGGCGATGCGCTGCTCCCACAGCTCGGGGTGGCGGGCGGCGTGGTCGCGGCCGAGCGCGCGCAGCGCGTCCAGGCTCATGACCTGGGGGTCCTGCAGATCGCGCAGCCCCTCCATGTCGAACACCACGATCCGCTCCAGGCGCGGCACTCGCTCGCGCACCTCCAGCACCTTGTCGAGCTGCTCCTCGTCCTCGACGAACACTAACCGCGAGTCCGAATCGGTAAGGAGATACTCGACCTGAGCCGGGGCGTCGGTGGGATAGATGCCGTTTGCCGCACCGCCCGCGCCGAGGATGCCGAGGTCGGCGTAGAGCCATTCCCGGTTGGTGTTGGACTGGATCGAGGCGACATCGCCCGGCTCGAAGCCGAGTGCGGCCAGCCCCATGCCGACTTCGCGCACGATGCTGCCCAGCTCGTCCCAGGTCGTGCTCTGCCAGATGCCGAGCTCCTTCTGGCGCAGGGCTACCTGCGATCCGCGCTCGGCCACGCAGTGCCAGAACATCTGCGCGACGTTTGGGAAGCTGTTCGCCGTTGTCCTCATGCTCGAGTCTTGCGCTCTAACGCCACTGCTTCTTCTTCTTCTTCCATCGCCGCTGGCCGCGCACCCCGGAATCCTTCACGCCCAGATAGAACTCCCGGATGTCCTCCTTCTCGGCCAGTCGCGCGCAGGTGTCGTCCATCACGATCCGGCCGACCTCCAGCACGTAGCCGTAGTCGGCGATCTTCAGGGCCATGTGGGCATTCTGCTCGACTAGAAGGATCGTCGTGCCGCGCTCCCGGTTGATGCGCACCACGATCTCGAAGATCTCCCGGGTCAGCCGCGGCGAGAGGCCCAGGCTCGGCTCGTCCATCAGGATCACCCGGGGATTGGCCAGCAGTGCCCGCGCGATGGCGAGCATCTGCTGCTGCCCGCCCGACAGTTGCCCGGCCTCCTGCTTCGCGCGTGCGCGCAGAACGGGGAAATAGCCGAACACGGCTTCCAGATCGCGCGCGACGCCGTCGAGGTCGCGGCGCGTGTACGCGCCCATGCGTAGGTTGTCTTCGACGGAGAGCAGGGGGAACACCTCGCGTCCCTCGGGGACGTGGACCACACCGGTGCGGACGATCCAGTCCGGGGAGCGGCCCTGGATCTCGGCCCCGCGCAGCCTGACCTGCCCTTTGCGTGGTTCGATGATGCCCGAGATGGTCTTCAGGATGGTGCTCTTGCCGGCCCCGTTGGCGCCCAGCACGGTGACGATCCGACCCTCGGGCACCGAGAGGCTGACGCCGCGCAGCGCCTGCACCGGGCCGTAGCTCGATTCCACGTTCAGCAGCTCGAGGATCGGTTCCATGCTACGGCCTCTCGGTCATTACATCTGAGCCACGGAGGACACGGAGGACACGGAGGAAACCAGATCTTGGGCAACTGCGACAAGTGTCCTGGCCTCTGCCAAAGTCCATCCCTGTTGCTCAAAGCAGTTGTTCTGCATTCCTCCGTGTCCACCGTGTCCTCCGTGGTTCAGAATTAGCGGGTGGCGTCAATCCGTCCCGCCCAGATAGGCCTCGATCACCGCCGGATGCGATTGCACCTGAGCGGGCGTGCCCTCGGCGATGGCGCGGCCCTCGTTGAGGGCCAGCACGCGGTCGGACACGCGCGACACCAGGTTCATGTCGTGCTCGATCACCAGCAGCGTGACCCCCAGCTCGGTCCGGATGTCGTCGATCCAGAAGGCCATGTCGTCGGTCTCCTCGGGGTTGAGCCCGGAGGAGGGCTCGTCGAGCAGCAGCAGCTTCGGTTCGGTGGCGAGCGCCCGCCCCAGCTCGACGACCTTGCGCACGCCATAGGGCAGACCGCCCACGAGGCTGTCGCGGTGATGCGCAAGGTCGAGTAGATCGATGATCTTCTCGACTGCCTCGCGGTGCCGGAGCTCTGCCTTGCGTACGCCCGGCGTGAACAGCAGCTCCTGCCACAGCGCGGTCGCGCGATGGTGATGGCGGCCGATTAGCAGGTTCTGCAGCACCGTGGCGTTGTCGAACAGCTCGATATTCTGGAACGTGCGTGCGATGCCCAGGTTTGCGACACGATGCGGCGCGAGTCCGGTGAGCTCGCGATCCTCCAGCCAGATCCGGCCCGACGTGGCGCGATAGATGAGCCCGATCAGGTTGAAGATCGTGGTCTTGCCCGCGCCGTTGGGACCGATGATGGTGAACACCTCGCCGCGCTGCACGGCGAACGACACGCCGTCCACCGCGACCACGCCGCCGAAGCGGATGCCCAGATCCTCGATGCGGAAGAAGCTCACCGCAGCCGCTCCGATCGCATGTAGGCCCGCTGCCGCCGAAACATGCCGCGCCGGTAGAAGGGGAACAGTTCGAAATAGGTGCGGATCTTGACCCAGCGGCCGTACAGCCCCAGCGGCTCGAAGATGATGAAGGCGATCAGTACCAGCCCGAACACGATCGCTTGCAGTCCCGAGGCCGCCACCGCGGGCGGCAGCCAGTCCTTGGCCAGTGCAATACCTTGCGGCAGCAGAATGATGAACGTGGCGCCCAGAACTGCCCCGTGCAGTGAACCGAGCCCGCCGATGAAGACGATGGTGGCCAGCTCGATGGACACGAGCAGCGTGAACTGCTCGGGCGAGATGAAAGCGACTTTGTGGGCGTACAGCGCGCCGGCCACGCCGGTGAGGGCGGCGGACAGCGCAAAGGATGTTGTCTTGTAGCGCGCGAGGTTCACACCGAGGCAGCTGGCGGAGATCTCCGAGTCGCGGATGGCCACGAAGGCACGGCCGGTGGGTGAGCGCAGCAGGTTCACGAGTGCGAGGCAGGCGAGCACGGTCAATGCGAGGCACAGGTAATAGAAGCCCGCCGGCGACTCGAAGCGGTAGCCGAGAAGCTCGGCAGCCCTGACGTGCAAGCCCTGGTTGCCGCCGGTGAGTGCTTCCCAGCGGGTAATGATCTCCACGACGATCACGTTGAAGGCGAGTGTGGCAACCGCTAGGTAGATGCCCTTGAGCCGCAGGGCGGGCAGACCCACGAGAATGCCGACGACGGCCGAGGTCAGCGCAGCGCAGGGTAGCGAGATCGCGAAGGGCACCCCTTTCGCCAGGAGCAGCGTCTCGGTATAGGCACCCACCGCCAGGAACGCCGCATGGCCGAGCGAGATCTGTCCAGTGTAGCCGGTGAGCAGCATCAGCCCCAAGCCGGCGATGGAGTAGATGCAGATGAAGTGCAGCTGCGAGAGGACGTACTCGCCGGCGGCGTAGGGCGCCGCGATCAGCAGTGTTATCAGCAAGCCGTACCAGAACACTTGTCCGCTGTGCTTGAACACGCGGATGTCCTGGTTGTAGTCGGTCTTGAAGATGAAGCGCATGGCTACGGCTTGAAAGACCTTTCGCCACAGAGGGCAGAGATACTCGGGTTTATGATGGATGCTGTGCTGGGGTCCAGCGCCAGCGGGGTCGCCGTGGTTGCAGACCCTCTAGCCCGGATATTTCACCAGGCCACCCCCGAAATGCTTGCAGATTCGCATCAGCAGCCCTCGACAGCGCATTTGGCACCGACGCCATCTTGGATGTCGGGGTTACGCGGATTCTGGCCCGTTCTGGGCGGCCATCTCGAGCATGCCCGCCTTGCCAATAGAATGTTCTATTGGCTGTGGCGGTCGAGCCCGACCTGGCTCGCCCAGAACGACCCAGACCTCCGCGTCCTGATGAAATATCCGGGCTAGCATTCCTCTGTGCCTCTGTGCCTCGGTGGTTCAATGCAGTACCCGGGTTAGACCTTCTTGTGTAGCGTCTCGCCGAAGATCCCAGAAGGCTTCACCAGCAGCACGAGCAGCACCACCGCGTAGGCCGCCACGTCCTTGAATCCCTCCGGCAGATAGACACCGGCGAGCGCCTCCACCACCCCCATGATGAGCCCTCCAACCACCGCGCCAGGCAGACTGGTCATGCCGCCGATGACGGCTATCGGAAAGGCCTTCAGGCCGATGAAGCCCATGTTGGAATGCACGAAAGTTACGGGAGCCAGCAGGATCCCTGCGAAGGTCGCCACCGCTGCCGACAGGCCCCAGATCAGCGTGTTTACGCGCTGCACGGAAATACCCATGTAGTAGGCGGCAAGCTGGTTCTGCGAGGTGGCCTGCATCGCCACACCGAGCCGCGCGAAGCGGAAGAACAAATAGAGCGCTGCGCAGAGCAGGCCGGTCATGGCGATCACCGAGAGCTCCTGCGCCGCCAGCACCACGCCGCTCACCGTGATGGCGCCCTCGGCGAAGGGAGTAGGCAGGGCGTAGGTGTCCGTGCCCCAGCCGGGAACCATGGTCACGACTCCACGCAGGACGTAGCCCACGCCGATCGTGACCATCACCACGGTGAACGCCGGGTAGCCGAGAACCGGGCGCAGCACGACCCGTTCGATCAGCATGCCGGCGACGGTCATTACGAGGACGGCGAACAGGATGGTGGCCCAATAAGGCCACCCGAGGAGGGTGGCGGCAGTCAGCGCGAAGAACGCGCCGAGCATCATCAGGTCGCCCTGCGCGAAGTTCACCGTCTCGGTCGCCTTGTAGACGAGCACGAAGCCGAGTGCCACCAGCGCGTAGACGCAGCCCTGCGCGATACCCGCGAGCAGCAGCTGCACGATCTCGGTGAGCAATGCCTCCCCCGTGAGCGGCCCTTGTTCGAAGCTGTCGTATCGGCGGCCGGCCGCTGCCGCGTGCGGCGATCCTACCACGCGATTGCGCTGGACTCCGCCCCGGGGCTAGACTCGAACAGAAG
Source organism: Burkholderiales bacterium (assembly GCA_036787045.1). Taxonomy (GTDB): domain Bacteria; phylum Pseudomonadota; class Gammaproteobacteria; order Burkholderiales; family SHXO01; genus SHXO01. The sequence continues at coordinate 66,126 of DAIQQA010000010.1, forward strand.
CGACTCCTCGAATGAACTCGAGAACCCAAGATGAACCGCAGGACGCGGAGGAGATCGGTGGATTCTCCGATCCTGAGCGGACCTTTCCCATGGCGGGAGGCGAGCGTCCGGCGTGGTGCCCCTTTCCCCACCCCCCGCGGCGTCCTGTGGACGCAAGAGAGGGGGGTGTTCTTTTCGCCCCTTCCCTAGATTGTTTTTCCTCCGCGTCCTCTGCGTGCTCTGCGGTGAAGGCTTTGCCCTGACATGAAATCCGTCCGCATCGGCGCCGGCCTGGGCTTCTACGGCGATTCATGGCGCCCGGTGCGTGCTTCGATCGAGCGCGGCGGCGTCCAATACATCGCCTCGGATCATCTTGCCGAGCTGACGCTCGCGATCCTGCAGAAGGACCGGCAGCGGGACCCGGGGCTGGGCTACACCCGGGATCTGGTGCCGATGCTCTGCGACCTGTGGCCGCTGGCCGCGCCCCGCGGCGTCAGGTTCGTGCTCAACGCCGGCGGGTTGAATCCGTATGCAGCGGGCCGCGCCCTGGCGGCGGCGTTCCGTGCGCGGGGCTGGCACGCAACCATCGCAACGGCGACGGGCGATTCGGTGCTCGAACGTCTGGACGAGCTGAAGTCAAGCGGTGAAGCACTCGCGCATATGGATACGGGCGCTGGGCTCGCGACCGTGCGCGAGCGGTTGCTCTTCGCCAGTGCTTATCTCGGCGCCGAGCCGATCGCACGCGCACTCGAGCAGGGGGCCGACATCGTGCTCACAGGCCGGGTGGCGGATGCCGCGCTCTCGCTCGGACCTATCGTTCACGAGCTGGGTTGGCGATGGGACGACTGGGACCGACTCGCTCTCGGGCTCACGGTCGGTCATCTGCTGGAATGCTCCGGACAGGCCTCGGGGGGCAACTTCGGCTCCGCCCTCGAATGGGAGCGCATCCCGGATCTGCTGCACATCGGTTACCCCATCGCAGAGGTGCGTGCCGACGGCACGGCGGCCATCACCAAGGCGCCCGCCACGGGCGGCCGCGTATCGTTCGACACCGTCCGCCAGCAGCTGCTCTACGAGGTGCACAACCCGCACGCATACGTCTCGCCCGACGTGGTGTTGGACATGGGTGGGATCCGGCTCGAAGAGCGCGGTGTGGACTGCGTCGATGTGCGGGGTGCGGCGGGCGCGCCGCGGCCGGGCAGGCTCAAGGTGGTCGCTGGGTACGACGACGGGTGGATGGGCTCGCAGACGATCGGCTTCTCCTGGCCGGACGCTTACAGGAAGTGCGAGGTCGCAGCGGAGATCATCCGGCAGCTCATGCACGAGTCGGGCATCCGCTACGAGGAGCTGAATGTCGAGTACGTCGGCTACGACTCGCTGCTTGGCGCGCATGCCGACCCGGCCGGCCGCGACCAGCTCAACGAGTGCTTCCTGCGCATGAGCATTCGCACGCCCGATCAGAAGGTCGCCGACGGCTTCGGACGGCTGTTCCCCTGGCTTGCTCTGTCGGGCCCGCCCTATATGGGCGGCTTCCACGGCGTCGAGCGTGCGCGGCAGCTCCTCGGTATCTGGCCGACCCTGGTAAGCCGCGAGGCGATCGAGTCGCGGGTCGAAGTGCTAGTGGAAAAGGTGTGATGCGCGTGCCGCTGTTGAAGATCGCCCACGCTCGCTCGGGCGACAAGGCCGACCGCGCCGACATCGGGCTGTTCGCCTACGATGCGCCGACCTATGCCGTGCTCAAGCGCGAGGTGACGGCGCAGCGGCTCGCGGAGCACTTCCGCTCGATCTGCTCGGGTCCGGTCGAGGTCTATCCGCTGGACAACATCCTCGCCATCAAGATCGTGCTCGACCGCGCGCTGCAGGGCGGAGCGGCGCGGTCGCTGCGCATGGACAACCTGGGGAAGACGATCGCGGCTGCGCTGCTGAGGATGGAGATCGAGGCGCCGGCGGATCTGCCGCGGCTCGCCCGCTAGCGGAGCCGGTCTGCGTTTCTTCTGCGCTCGCGTGGGCGTGTCGAAGGTGGGGACTTGAACGCCACACCGCCCCGTCGCCTTCGACGCTTCCCGCCTCGTGAGAGGCGGGAAGGAGTTACTCCCCTCCTGCCCGAGGAGGGGTGCCCACGAAGTGGGCGGGGTGGTGGGAGCCTGCCGCAAACCACCCCGTCACCTTCGGTGCCACCCCTCCTTGGAAAGGAGGGGAGAGATACCTAACGAGAGGTGGTGGCTCTCGCACAGACCGCTGACAGGCTAAGCAGCAACCCGCGCCGGCTCCCAGATCAAGCGGGCGTGCCCGTCCTCGCCGGGCTCGATCTCCAGCGTGCGGTCGTGGTGCTCCGCTACCGCCGGCCGGTGTGCGATGCTCACGACGGTGGTATCGGGGAGACGTTCCTGCAGCAGGCGCAGCAGAGCAGCCTGGGCAGGCTCGTCGAGGGCCGAGGTGGCCTCGTCCATGAAC
>DAIQQA010000042.1:0-30728 GCA_036787045.1 Burkholderiales bacterium
AAGGGTGAAGGGTGAAGGGTGAAGGGTGAAGGGTGAAGGGTGAAGGGTGAAGGGCGGTCTGGGCCGCGCATCTCGCTGATCGTCGCGGTCGCCCGCAACGGGGTCATCGGCAAGGATGGCAAGCTGCCCTGGCACCTGCCCGAGGACCTCAAGCGCTTCAAGGCCCTGACGATGGGCCACCCCATCATCATGGGGCGGCGCACCTGGGAGTCGATCGGGCGGCCGCTGCCCGGGCGCACATCGGTGGTGGTGACGCGGCAGCGCGACTATTCAGCGCCCGGAGCGACCCTAGTTCACTCGTTCGCGGAGGCGGTTGCCGCTTGCGCGGGTGACGACGAGGCGTTTGTGATCGGGGGCGAGGAGATCTATCGCACGGCTTTGCCGGCCGCCGATCGCATCTACCTCACGCAACTCGATGCCGAATACGCGGGGGATACGCGCTTTCCTGCGTTGGCCCCCGGGGAATGGCGCGAGGTCAGCTGCGAGCGGCATCCGGCGAGCGGCCCCGAAAGGTCGGGGTTCGACTTTGTCGTGCTGGAACGGGAACCTGGAGTCTGGCGACGCAAGCCATCATCGCCGACCGCGGCACACCAGTAGCCGGCGCCGCTTCGACCTCGCGGCCTGCGTCACGGGCTGATGCTCACCACGCTTCGTGTCTGCTGCGTGCTGTCAGTCAGACCCGTCTGAACCAGCGCGGCGGCCCCGATCCCGTTGGTGTTCCCCGAAGAGAAGCCGTAGGTGATGCCCGCACGAACCGCATTGGGTCCGAACACCTGCGCCAGCCCGTTGACCGAGCAGCTCCCTACGCTGCAGCTTCCGTTGAGGTATATCGGCCCGTCGAAGCTCCCATTCAGTCCGGCGACATACGGTGAACCCTGGATCGTCCACGCTAGGTTGGCGGTCGCACTGCCGACACCGAAGTCTACCGCCATCGTCGCACTGGTCAGCGTCCCGATCGTCAGGCCAGTAGTCGGGTTCAAGACGGGTGTCGCCCCTCTGTCGGCCAGATCGTAGGTCGCGACCTTGTTGCCGATGCTGAGTTCGCTGAGATTGCTGACCGGCAAACCGGTCGCAAATACCAGCATCTCGGGCGAGGCGGAGGCCTGCTTCGGGAAGTAACCCCAGGCCATGAAGCCGTCGTTGCCCGTCTGGACGACGCTGCCGGCAGGAATGATGCCGTCCAGATCGGTGACGACCCCGTTCGCGTCGAAGACCACAGTGCCAGGCTGGAAGTAGTTGCTGGCAAACCCGGCGACGTAAATGCCGTCGAGTTCCTGCTTACCTGCCAGGATCAGACCTGCGGGCGTGCCGTCCGGGTTAGTCTCGTTGCCCGCGATCAGCGCCGGGGCGTTCTCGTCCGGCTGCGCCGGCGGCAGATCCGTCTTCTTATTCGTGAGCTGCGGCAGGGTCTCGGCGTTGGGCACGAAGAACGACTCGCCGCTGCCGAAGGGCACGCAGCGCGTCGTGCAGACCTCGATCTCGCCCTCCCCCACCGACCCGCTGATGCTGTTGGTGTAGGCGATGGTGTACTCGGTGCCGCGGATGCCGATGGTTGCTACCGCGGTGTTCACCTGGTAGTTGCGCTTGTTGGTGCGCCCGACGAGGCCGGTGATCGTGCGCAGCCCGCCCTTGAGCAGGCTGAAGACCCCGCGCTCGCTGCCGTCCGCCTTGCTATCGAACCGGTAGTCGTCGATGCGGAACTCCGACTGCGGCTGCAGCGAAACATACGCGCCGTCGCTGAAGCGCAGCTGCGCGCGCCCAACGTTGGTGCTGACCGTTTCCCCGGCGTTGACCTCCGCGCCCTTTCGCGCCGGGCGGACCTGGCCGCCGGGTGCAAGGACCTGCACGTCGCCGATGGCGAACTCCACGCGGGCAGCAGGCGCCCCCAAGCCTGCCGCAGGAAGCGCCCCAGCGACGAGCAGGGCACCGGCACTCAGGCTGAATCGGGGACCCATCGAGAGACGTTTGGCGTTCATGTTCCCTCCGCGACCCGCTGCCGACCGCTCACCAGTCCCGCCGCAGGCTCACAAACGCCTGCCAGCGATCATACTCATTGATCTCGATATTGGAGTCGTTGCGCAGGTAGCTCACTTGGGGAGAAACGCGCCACTCCTTCGGCAGGAGGTAGTGCACGCCGAGGGCGACCGAGTACTGCTTGTCCTCCCGCTCATCGAGGATGAACGGCGGGAAGAAGGGCCCGCGGTAGTCGCGGTACTCGCCGGCCAGATTGACAAACAGGTGGGCGCGGTCGTTCAGTCGCTTCTGGCCGCCGAGCCGCAGCCCGATGGGGTCGCTGGCCAGGCCGGCGAACGCCTCGTCGCGCTCCTGCTCGGTGCCGGCATAGACACCGATGTACACCGACGGGTCGTTGCCACGAAAGGCGTGCGCGTAGCCAGCGCCGACGATGTAGCGGTCGACGTCCCGCGGGGACTGCTCGGGATAGGTGAGCGCCGCATACTGGACGTAGGCCGTGAACTGATTGCGTGCATTCAGATCGTAGGTCCACTGGAAGGTGCCGCCGAGCGCGTTGCGGTAGGCCTGACTATAGACGGGGTCGGAGACCGTGAAGACGTTCCCCTGCCCGATCAGGCTCAAGGTGCTGCGACCCGCCTTCGTGCTCACACCGAGGTAGCCGTCGAGGTAGCCGGTGTTGAAGTTGTCCTCGACGAAGTTGAAGCGGCCATAGGCGGACAGCCCGCCGATGAGGTTTACGCGTTTGGTCAGCGGGTTCGCGATGTTGATACCGGCCGCCGCCGAGAAGAACCCGTCGCCGACCTCCAGTGAGCCGGGGCTCAGCCGCAGCGGTCCGCTCAGGCCGGGCACGGCAAACTCGCTGGTCGTGGTCGCGCTGTTGACGTTGCTGTCATAGCCGGTCGCGAACTCCAGGAAGAAGCGGGCGCTGAAGCGCTCGGCCTCGGCGACGCGGCTGATGGCTTCGAGGTAACGGTCGATGGTGTCCCTGACAGAGGGCGGCACCTCCTGGCTCTTGACCGTCTCGAACTCGCGCTTGGCGGTGTCCGTCTCCTTCAGATTGAAGTAGGCGCGTGCGATCTGGGCGCGGGCCGGTGCGCTGTTCGGCTGGACGGCGAGCACCCGCTCGAGTGCGAACACCGCCTCGGTGTTGCGCCCGAGCTCCAGGGCAGAGACCCCCAGAAGATAGTCGTACTCGGGATCGCCCGCACGCTCGGATTGCAGCGGGGAGAGCAACTCGTAGGCAGCCTTCGCGTCGCCGCTGTCGAGCAGCCCCTTGGCCTTGAGGAGCAGCTCGTCGGCGGCGTGCGCGCAGAGCGCAAAACACAAACCTGCTGCGGCCAGGGTGAGCCTCATGGCCAGCGTTCGCGGTCTCATTGGAGTCCCCCTCGGAAAGCAGCGCTCCGGATTCAGAATCTGCCCGATTCGTTAGAGCATCGGCAGATATTATTAAAGCTTTAGCGCAACTCCCGCGTGCGAAGCCTTGAAAAATAACAAGCATCCAGCCGCCAGTCAATTTGGGGCGGCCCGGGTCAGAAACAAAGCGGGCGCGCCGATGGCGCGCCCGCTCTCTCAAGCTCCGGGCCTGCCCTGGCGCCCATTCGGATGCGCCAGGGCCGCACCTCATTCCGCCAGCATGCGCACCTCCGGCAAGGGAAAGCCGTTGAAGTTGCTCGCGTAAGCCGTCGTGTAGGCCGCCGCGTTGGGAATGTAGACGAAGTCGTCGGCGGCAAGATCGTCCGGGAGCAGCTGGTCGCGCATCACCACGTCCACCGAGTCGCACGTCGGCCCCGCCACCGTCCAGGCGATCAACCGGCCCGTGCGGTCGGTCAGGACGTCGTACTGCAGACCCTCGGTGGTCTCGAGGATGCCCCCGAACATGCCCGCGTCGAAATACGCCCACCGCTTGCCGCTGCGGGTCGCCGTCCCGGCCACGCGGCATACGAACCAGCCGGCGTCGGACACTAAGTAGCGGCCAGGCTCGGCCATCACCCGGACTCCTTCCGGCAGCCCCACCAGGGCGCGGCTCACCACCTCGCCGATGACTTCGATGGAGGGGATCGGCCTGGTGTGGCGCACGGGGAACCCACCGCCGATGTTGAGCAGCCGCGGCCGCAGCCCCTTGAGCCGCATCTTGCGCATGGCCCGCTTCGCGCTCTCGATACCCACCCGCCAGTTCTCCGGATTCCGGCACTGCGAGCCCACGTGGAAGGTCGCGCCCGCAAGGTCGGCCTTCAGCTCGGCGGCCAGCGCGATGATCCCGTCGGCCTCCTGCGGCTGCGCGCCGAACTTGCCCGACAGCGGCCAGTCGCTGCCGGCGTTCGGTGCATCGATGCGTAGGTACAGGCTCGCGTCTGGCTTGACCGCCACGATCTTGCGCAGCTCCTCCTCGCTGTCCAGCACGAACCAGCGCACGCCCTTGGCCGCCGCGTACTCGATGTTGCTGCGGCTCTTCACCGGATTGCTGTAGTAGATCTCTGCAGCCTGCACGCCGAGCGAAAGCAGGAGGTCCAACTCGGCGGGGGAAGCGATCTCGAAGCCCACGTCTTCCTCCATCAGCGTGCGCAGCACGGTCGGGTGGGGATTGGCTTTGACCGCGTAATGCGGATGCACCCGCGGCATGGCGGCCTTGAAGCGCCTCGCTTTGGTGCGAACGATGTGCGGATCGACCAGCAGGAACGGCCTGTCGTAGCGCTCCTGGGCGGCGAGCCTGACCTGGTCGAAGTCGAGGCGGGTTTCGGGGTGGGTGTCGAGCCGAGGCTCGGGATTGAGATTCTGTTTCAGCGCGGTGCGCACGGACATCTACTTCTCCTCGAGGGCCTTGAGGGCCGCTAGGTGATCGGGATGTGCAGATTGGTCAGATCCACACTGGGGAAGTAGTACCTGTTGCCTGTCATGACGACCTCTTCTGGGTTAGCCGGCCCCGGCGGCGAAATGGGGGTGATGAGCGCCGAATTATAGGACCGGGGGCGCGGGAATCAAGCGAAATATTCGGTGCCGCGCGAGTGCGAGGCGCAGAGGAAGGCGCGAGGCTCGAGGCGCGAGAGCTAGGTTCTCCGCGCTTCCGGCGCAACGCCCGACGGTGCGCGCTTGGAGCCCGCTGCAGGAGGCGGCAGGTCCGTCCTCGTGCCTCGGGCCTCGCGCCTGGCCTTTCGCGCCTCGCGCCTAGATCTTGGGCAGCGTCACGCCCACCTGCCCCTGGTACTTGCCACCGCGGTCGCGGTACGAGGTCTCGCACACGTCGTCGGGCGCAGCCTCGAGGAAGATCACCTGGGCCACGCCCTCGTTGGCGTAGATCTTGGCGGGCAGGGGCGTCGTGTTGGAGAACTCCAGCGTGACGTAGCCCTCCCACTCCGGCTCCAGCGGCGTGACGTTCACGATGATGCCGCAGCGAGCATACGTGCTCTTTCCCAGGCAGATGGTGAGTACGTTACGCGGGATGCGGAAGAACTCGACCGTTCGCGCCAGGGCGAAAGAGTTGGGCGGGATAATGCAGTGCTCACCCTTGATATCGACGAAGGACTTCGGGTCGAAGTTCTTCGGGTCGACGATGGTCGAGTTGATGTCGGTGAACAGCTTGAAATCGTCCGAGCAGCGGATATCGTAGCCGTAGCTCGAGGTGCCGAAGGACACCACCGGGCGGCCGTTCACCTGTTTGATCTGGTTCGGCTCGAACGGCTCGATCATGCCGTGCTGCTCCGCCATGCGGCGGATCCATCTGTCCGATTTTACGCTCATGTTTGGGTGAGGCGTGAGGCGTGAGGCGTTGAGCGAGAGGCGAGGGGCGAGAGGCGTGAGGCGGCGCGACCCCGCCAGCATCGATCGGTGCCACCAGCGCCGAGCGACCGCTCGACTTCGCCCGCCTCAGCGGGTCGGGCTGCCCCGCCGACCGCCTCGCCTCACGCCTCACGCCTCTCGCCTCACGTATTCTGAATGACGATTTTCGGAAACGCCGCGCTGTAGTCCTGCTGCTTTTCGGCAATCTTCGCGGCCGCCTTGCGCGCGATCTCACGATAGACCTCCGCGACACGGCTGCCGGGGTCGGCGACCACGGTGGGATTGCCCGAGTCGGCCTGCTCGCGGATCCGCAGGTCGAGCGGCAGGGAGCCGAGCAGGGTCACACCGTACTCGGCGGCCATGCGCTGCCCGCCGCCGGCACCGAAGATGTGCTCCTCGTGACCGCACTTCGAGCAGATGTGCACAGCCATGTTCTCCACGATGCCCAGAATCGGGATGTTGACCTTCTCGAACATCTTCAGCCCCTTGCGGGCGTCCAGCAGGGCGATGTCCTGCGGCGTGGTGACGATCACCGCGCCGGTCACCGGGACCTTCTGCGCCAAGGTCAACTGGATGTCACCGGTGCCCGGCGGCATATCGACGACCAGGTAGTCCAGATCCCGCCAGCGGGTATCGCGCAACAGCTGCTCCAGCGCCTGCGTCACCATCGGCCCGCGCCAAACCATGGGTTGATCCAGGTCGATGAGGAAACCGATCGACATGGCCTGGATGCCGTGGGCAACCATCGGTTCGAGCGACTTGCCATCGGACGACTGCGGGCGCTGACCCTGCAGGCCCAGCATGAGCGGCTGCGAGGGGCCGTAAATGTCGGCGTCGAGGATCCCCACACTGGCGCCCTCGGCTGCCAACGCCAGCGCCAGGTTCACCGCCACAGTCGACTTGCCCACACCACCTTTGCCCGAGGCCACGGCGACGATGTTGCGCACGTTGGGTATGGGCGTGAGCGCACCCTGCACGGCCCGGGCGATGATCTTGAAGCTGGCGTTGACGCTCACCTTGCCCACGCCCGGCAAGCCCTGGAGCGCTCCGGCGACCTGCGCGCGCACCTGCTCCAGCACGCTCTTCGCCGGGTAGCCCAGCACGATGTCGAGCGACACGTCGCTACCGCTCACCTTCAGGTTGCGCACCGCCTTGCCGGCCACGTAATCCTTGCCGGTCGTAGGGTCGATGATGGACTTGAGCAGTTCCTGGACTTGCGCTTCGCTGATGGTCATGGCGGTCGTCTTGCACGCAGATCGGAATTCTATCAGGGCGGGAGCAGGCACGGCAGCCGCAGTGCGCGGAAGCACCCCATTACTCATTGCTTTGTTAGACTTGCGGGTTTGCGAGTTCCCCGATGCGGCGAAAGCTCCTTGTCACCTCCGCGCTGCCCTATGCCAACGGCAGCATCCACCTCGGCCACCTGGTGGAGTACATCCAGACCGACATCTGGGTGCGCTTCCAGAAGCTGCGCGGCCACGAGTGCCACTACGTATGCGCGGACGACACCCATGGCACCGCCATCATGCTGCGGGCCGAGAAAGAGGGCATCACCCCGGAGGCGCTGATCGAGCGCGTCTGGCACGAGCACACCCGCGACTTCACGGGATTTCACGTCGGCTTCGACAACTACTACACCACGCACTCGGAAGAAACGCGCAGGCTCTCGGAGGGCATCTACCGGGAGCTCAAAGCCCGCGGCCTGATCGAGGTGCGTCCGGTGGAGCAGTTCTACGACCCGGTCAAGCAGATGTTCCTGCCCGACCGGTTCATCAAGGGGGAGTGCCCGAACTGTCACTCCAAGGACCAGTACGGCGACTCCTGCGAGGTGTGCAGCAAGACCTACAGCCCTACCGACCTGATCGAGCCCTACTCCGTCGTGTCGGGCGCCAAACCGATACGCAAGGCCTCCGATCACCACTTCTTCAGGCTCTCACATACCGACTGCCGGCAGTTCCTCGAGCAGTGGACGCAGTCCGGCGAGCACCTGCAGGAGGAAGCACGCAACAAGATCCGCGAGTGGTTCGACCAGGGCCTGAACGACTGGGACATCTCGCGCGACGCCCCCTACTTCGGGTTCGATATCCCCGGAGCATCGGGCAAGTACTTCTATGTCTGGCTGGACGCGCCGATCGGCTACCTGGGCAGCTTTCGCAACCTGTGCGACCGCCGGGGCCTGGACTTCGAGGCGTGGACGCGGCCGGGGTCCGAGACCGAGATGATCCACTTCATCGGCAAGGACATCCTCTACTTCCACGCCCTGTTCTGGCCGGCCATGCTGCGCTTCTCCGGCTACCGCACGCCCAACCGCGTGTACGCCCACGGCTTTCTTACCGTGGACGGGCAGAAGATGTCCAAGTCGCGCGGCACCTTCATCACCGCGGAGAGCTACCTGCAGCAGGGGCTGAATCCGGAGTGGCTGCGTTACTACTACGCCGCCAAGCTCGGGCCCACCATGGAAGACATCGACCTCAACCTGGAGGACTTCGTGGCCCGGGTCAACAGCGACCTGGTGGGCAAGTACGTCAACATCGCCGCCCGCGCGGCCGGCTTCGTATCCAAGCGCTTCGGCGGGCGCCTGATCGAGCCGGAGCGGCGCGCTGCCGGCGCCGCGGAGCGGCTGGATCTGCTGCTGTACGCCGCGGAGAACGACATTGCGGAAGCCTACGACCGCCGCGAGTACAGCAAGGCTGTGCGCGAGATCATGCGGCTCGCGGACCTGGCGAACCAGTATGCGGACCAGAACAAGCCCTGGGAGCTCGCCAAGCAGCCGGGTCAGACCGAGCGGCTGCACCAGGTCTGCAGCGAGTTGCTCAACGCCTTCCGCATCCTCAGCATCTACCTCAAGCCGATCCTGCCGCACACCGCGCAGCACGTGGAGGCGTTCATGAACCTCGAGGGCAGGCTCGACTGGCAGCATCTTGGCGAGTACCCGCGCGCCTCCATCAACGAGTACCGCCACCTGATGACGCGCGCGGACAGCAAGCAGATCGATGCACTGATCGCCGCCAACCGCGAGACCCTCGCCCCCACCCCCGCTGCCAGAGCGAGCAGTGAGGCGGGCGAGAGCCATTCACCCCAGCGCCATGCCCAGCACCAGGAGCACACCGTGGAAACGCAGACCGCACCTTCCTACATCAGCATCGACGATTTCATGAAAGTGGAGCTGCGCATCGCCCGGATCGTCGATGCCCAGCACGTGGAAGGCGCAGAGAAGCTGATCAAGCTGCAGCTGGACATCGGCGGCGAGACACGCCAGGTGTTCGCCGGCATCAAGTCCGCTTACGATCCCGCGGCCCTCAAAGGCCGGCTGACCGTGATGGTGGCTAACCTGCAGCCGCGCAAGATGCGCTTCGGCGAGTCCCAGGGCATGGTGCTGGCCGCCAGCGGCGAGGACCCGGGGATCTTCCTGTTGTCGCCCGACGAGGGCGCTCAGCCTGGCATGCGGGTTAAATGAAGCAACCTCTCACCACGAAGACACGAAGGCACGAAGAACGGCAAGAAAGACAGTATTCAAGCCTCAGCCGAGCCCGCACCGGCCTCGAAGTACTAACGAGGCCATCGCAGCCGGGCAAATGGTCTTTTCGTCGTTCTTCTTCGCGTCTTCGTGCCTTCGTGGTGAGCGGTGTCTTAGGCGGTAGATGAAGATCACCAAGCACGTCATCGTCCACGGTCGCGTACAGGGCGTGAACTTCCGCGAGAGCATGCGCATGCAGGCGCACCGGCTGAACGTGACCGGCTGGGTGCGCAATCGCAGCGACGGGACCGTGGAGGCAATGCTGCACGGCTGGCCGAAGGACGTGTCGCGCATGCTCGACTGGTGCCGGCACGGGCCGCCAGGCGCACACATCGCCTCGCTGCAGGTGAACGAAGCGTCGGGCGACTTCGAGGGCTTCGAGCGGCGCCCCAGCGCCTGACAAGCAGCCATACCCGCGGCGCCGGAGGCGCGCTCCTCAGGGGAACAGCCGCTCGAGCTCGGCGAGATACTGCGCGGCCTTCGACTCGCCCTCGCGCGGCGCCCACGGTGCCCGCTCGGCGTCGCTGATCGGCGCGTACGGTCCGGCCTTGGCCTCGAAGAACACCGAACCCTGCTGCAGCGACACAAGTGTGTGGTAAGTGCCGTGCGGGATGTTCGCGCCGACCGCGTCCGCGCCGGCCGCCAGGATAGCCGTGCGGGCGACGTTTCCGGCCTGATCAAACAGCACGAGCCCGAAACGGCCGCGCACCACCACGAAGGTCTCGTCCTTGTTCGGGTCGAAGTGGCGGTGTGGCTGGATGTAGGAGCCCGGCTCCACCGCGTTAAGCAGGCGGTTGGCGCCTTCGGCCTCAGAGACGTGAAAGTTGTGGTTCCTGCGCCGACGGGGGCTGGCGCGCGCAGCTTCGCTGGTCTCGTCGAGGAGCTGCTTGTCGATCAAGGTTGGTTGGTCGGGTTTTTTCATCCCCCCACCCTATCCTCTCCTGCAAGAGAAGATTGCGTTTCCGTGCCACGAGCCCGATTTCGGTCAAACCGTGGAGCGCTGCGAAGTACCGCTACACCCGCGCGGATTGAGCGTCAGAGCCTTTCTGACGCTCGAATCCGCGCAGTTATCACGTCAGCTTGCCTGACGTGATAACGGCTCATAGACAATCTGAACATTCTCCGGCTGCAGCCACTCCCCCAGCGACTGGATCAGGCTCTCGTCGAGCTTCACCCGCCACGCGTCGCCCAGGTCGATGCGGCACTCGGCCTCCCGGTTCGTGTACTGGATGGACACCGTCACGCCACCGTTGCGGTAGGGCGCAAGCAGATCGCGCAGCTTGGCGCCGTTTGAGCCGCCGTTGCAGATGAGCTTCACGCCACGTGCAAAGCGCTGGCGCGCCGCCGCCAGATCGAGCACCTTGTCCACCGAGATGCGGATGCCGCCGGTGAAGTCGTCGTGCTGCGGCCGGCCCTCGACGATCAACAGCGTGTCTTCCTTGAGCAAGCCGCGGTTGGCCTCGAACAGCTCGTTGAAGACGGTGGCCTCGACACGTGCCGTGCCATCGTCGAGCTGGACCACGGCCATGCGGCCGCGCCGGCCCTGGGTCACACGCACGCCGGTGACCACGCCAGCCACGGCCACGCTCTGGTTGGAGGGCTGTACGCTGGACAGCCGCGTGCGCACCAGCGACTGGACCTCGCGGGCGTAAGTCGAGAAGGGATGTCCGCTGAAGTAGAAGCCGAGCGCCTGCTTCTCTTCGGTGAGCCGCTGCTTGTCGCTCCAGCGCGGCGCGGGGACCAGCTCGACGGCCGGCCCGGCCCCATCTGAATCCCCGCTGAACAGCGAGTTTTGCACGGTGTCCCTGCTCGCCTGCTCGGCGCCTTCGATGGCGATGCCGCCCGAAGCAAACAGGCTGGCCCGGTGATCGTTGACACTGTCGAACGCGCCCGCGCGGATCAGCGCCTCCAGCACGCGCCGGTTGATGACGCGCTTGTCCACTCGCCTGCAGAACTCGAACAGATCCTTGAAGGGCCCGCCCTGGCGGCGCGCCTGAAGGATTGCCTCGATCGCCGATGCGCCGGTGCCCTTGATGCCGCCCAGCCCGTAGCGGATCGCCTTCTCGCCCACTGGAACGAAGCGGTACTCCGAGGCGTTGATATCGGGTGGCAGGACTCTGAGCCCGTTGTCGGCTGCGTCCTCGCAGAGCTGGTGCACCTTGTCGGTGTCGTCCATCACCGCGGAAAGGTTGGCCGCCAGGAAGGCAGCCGGATGATGCGCCTTCATGTACGCGGTCTGGTAGGCGACCAGCGCGTACGCGGCCGCGTGCGACTTGTTGAAGCCGTAGCCGGCGAACTTCTCCATCAAGTCGAACAGCTGATTGGCCTTGCCCCGGGCGAGACCGTTACGCTCGGCCCCGGCGACGAAGATGTCGCGGTGCGTGGCCATCTCCTCCGGCTTCTTCTTGCCCATGGCCCGGCGCAGCAGATCGGCGCCGCCCAGCGTGTAACCGCCGATGACCTGGGCGATCTGCATCACCTGCTCCTGGTACACCATGATGCCGTAGGTGGGGCCCAGGATCGTCTCCAGCCGTGGGTCCAGGTAGTCGACGCGGCTGCGCCCGTGCTTACGCTCGATGTACTCGGGAATCAGCTCCATCGGTCCCGGGCGGAACAGCGCGACCAGGGCGATGATGTCCTCGAAGCGGTCCGGTCTGGCGCGCTTGAGCAGGTCGCGCATGCCGCGCGATTCGAACTGGAACACCGCGGTGGTGTTGGCGCTGGAGAAGATCTTGTACGCCTGCGGGTCGTCGAGCGGCAGGTCCTCCAGGGAAGTGGGAGGCGGGAGGCGGGAGGGGCGCTCCTCCTTCCGGGGGGAGGTGGGAGGTGAGGGATGGGAGGTGGGCTCGGTCGCGCGCTGCGCATCTCCTCGCTCCTCCCGCCCCCCCCCTCCCGCCGCAAGGTACTTCAGCGTCCAGTCCAGGATCGTAAGGGTGGTCAGCCCCAGAAAATCGAACTTCACCAGCCCGACGGCTTCCACGTCGTCCTTGTCGAACTGGCTCACCACACTGTCGGTGCCCTCGGCGCAATACAGCGGGCAGAAATCGGTGAGTTTGCCGGGGGCGATCAGCACGCCGCCAGCGTGCATGCCGACGTTGCGCGTCATGCCCTCCAGCCGCTCGCCGAGCTCGAGCAGCTCGCGCACTTCCTCCTCCTTCTGCTCGCGCTCGGCCAGCAGCGGCTCCATCTCGCGCGCCATCTTCAGCGTGATGAGCTTGCCGGGCTGGAAGGGGATCAGCTTGGCGAGCTGATCGCAGAACGTGTAGGGCATGTCCAGCACGCGACCGACATCGCGCACGACCGCCTTGGCCGCCATGGTGCCGAAGGTGGCGATCTGCGACACGCTGTGGCTGCCGTATTTCTGGCGGACGTACTCGATGACGCGATCGCGGCCGTCCTGGCAGAAGTCCACGTCGAAGTCGGGCATGGATACCCGCTCCGGGTTGAGGAAGCGCTCGAACAGCAGGTCATAGCGCAGCGGGTCGAGGTCGGTGATCCCGAGGCTGTAGGCCACCAGCGAGCCGGCGCCGGAACCGCGGCCCGGTCCCACCGGCACGCCGTTGCCCTTGGCCCAGTTGATGAAGTCGGCCACGATCAGAAAGTAGCCGGGGAAGCCCATCGCGATGATGGTCGCGATCTCCAGCTCGAGCCGCGCGAGATAGGTCGGCCGCTGCCGCTCGCGCTCCGCGGAGTCGGGATACAGCGCCGCCAGCCTGCGCTCGAGCCCCGCCAGGGCCTGGCTGCGCAGGTACTCGTCGAGGCCGACCTTGTCAGGGGTCGGGAACCGCGGCAGCTTCGCTGCACCCAGCTCGATCTCGAGGCTGCAGCGGCGGGCGATTTCCACGCTGTTGGCGAGCGCCGCGGGCATGTCCGCAAACAGCTCCGCCATCTCGGCCTGGGACTTGAAGTACTGCTCGGGCGTGAACGGCCGCGGGCGCCGCTGGTCGGCGAGGATGTAGCCATGGCTGATACACACGCGCGCCTCGTGCGCCTTGAACTCGTCGGGCGTCAGAAACTGCACCGGATGGGTCGCCACCACGGGCAGCTTGAGCCGCGCAGCCAGACGCACGCTACGCCGCAGGCAAGCCTCCTGCTCGGACCGACCGGTCCGCTGCAGCTCCAGATAGAAACGATCGGGGAAAAGCGCCGCCCACGAGCGCGCCAGCAACTCGGCCTGAGGCTCGTTGTCGGCCAGGACTGCCTGGCCGATGTCGCCTTGCGCGGCGCCGGACAGGGCGATGAGCCCGTCCGTGCCCAACTCCATGAACCAGGACTTCTTCACCTCGGCCCGCCCGCGGTGCTGGTTGCAGCGATAGGCACGCGAGAGCAGCTCGCACAGCCTCAGGTACCCGGTGCGGTTCTGGCACAGCAGCAGCGCGCGGAAGGGCTTGTCGCGGTCCTGCTCGTTGGTGAGCCACAGGTCGCAGCCGACGATGGGCTTGACGCCCGCGCTGCGCGCGGCCTGGTAGAACTTGACCAGGCCGAAGACATTAGCAAGATCGGTAAGCGCCAGCGCGGGCATCCCGTCCGCGGCCGCGGTCGCGACGGCGTCGTCGATGCGCACGATACCGTCGGAGATCGAGTACTCGCTGTGCAGGCGAAGGTGGATGAACTGCGGCGACGGCATGGCGCAATTTTATCGTGCTGCGCCCGGCTTGCACTACACCGCGCAGATCGAGCAGTGGCGCGCTCTGGCGAGGCTGGCCCCGGCATCGCAAGGTATACTGCGGCCTCCGCGACCCACCCTCGATGAATCGCCACACCAGCCTCGCCTGCGGGCCTGCGGCACCCTTGTTCCCCGGTGGCGACGCCTGTTGCACCCCGGTGCGCCCGGCACCGCGGCCTTGGCCACGGGCGAGCGGTCACGGGAAGCCACATGACCTATTGCGCACGCGTCGCACCTGCCAGTCACGCCACGGGTTTCGCCGATGAGCGCGCAGTCCGTGCGACGCGCCGCGGCGGTCATGCTCGGGCTCGTGCTGGTGTGGGGCTACGCCTGGATCGTGGCGAAGATGGCGCTCGCCTACTGCGGCCCGCTCGACTTGGCGACCCTTCGCACCGCCGTCGGGGCGGCCACCCTGTTCCCCGCGCTGGTATGGATGCGCGGGCCCATCTGGCCCGAGCACCCGTGGGAAGCGCTTGCGGTGGGGATGGTCCAGACCGCCGCGTTCCTGCTCCTGAACAACTGGGCGCTGGCGCAGGGAGAGGCCGGGAAGACCTCGGTTCTGGTGTTCACGATGCCGTTCTGGGTGCTGCTGCTCGCGTGGCCGGTTCTGGGCGAGCGCATCCAGGGCGTAGGTTGGCTGGCGGTTGTGCTGGCGGCAGTCGGCCTGGCGTTCATCCTGGCGCCCTCGCGGCTGCGTACCGGCATGGTCGCCGAGTTGCTCGCGGTCCTGGCCGGCATCTGCTGGGCACTGGGCGTGGTGATCTCAAAGCGTCTGCACAATCGCCACCCGGTGGACGTGTACAACTTCACCTTCTGGCAGATGGCGCTGGGGCTGCTCCCGATGATCGCCGTTTCGCTCTCCACTTCCTCCCGGCCGATAGAGTGGAGCGTGGAGTTCGTGCTGCTGCTGCTGACGCTGGGCATCGTCGCCACCGCCGGTGGATGGGGCGCCTGGTTCTATGTCTTGCGGCGCCTGCCGGCAGGCACCACCAGTATGGCCTCGCTGGGCATCCCGGTCGTCGCGCTCGGCGCCTCTGCGATCCAGCTCGGTGAGCGGCCAATGCCGATGGAGCTTTCCGGCATGATCCTGATTGGCATTGCGCTTGCGCTGGTGTCCTGGGACACCATCCGGCGGCACCGGCCGGTCGAGCCTTTGATGGGACAGGAGTAAGGACTTGAACCACAGAGACACAGAGACACAGAGGGAAGCGTGTGTCGGCCTGGCTGCTTGTTCGCCACGCAGCGATGGTTGTCGGATCTGGTCGACCGGGTTCGGTCAGCCTCGGGCTCCTGCAGGAACTCTCCGTCGTGCATTCCTCTGCGCCTCTGTGCCTCTGTGGTTCATCTGCCGTCGATGAAACCAAGCCAATCGCACATCCTCAACGTCCGCGGCCTGCGCTACCACGTACGCACCTGGGGCGATCCCGCGCATCCACAGCTGTGGCTGCTGCATGGCTGGATGGACGTCTCGGCGTCCTTCCAGTTTCTGGTGGATGCCTTGAAGCGCGACTGGTATGTGATCGCCCCGGACTGGCGCGGCTTCGGGTTGAGCGAGTGGGCCGCGGGCGGGTACTGGTTCCTCGACTACCTGGGCGACCTCGACGTGATGCTGGGGCTGCTCGCGCAGGACCGCAGCGTCCACCTGGCGGGTCACAGCATGGGCGGCAATGTCGCCAACCTGTACGCGGGCGTGCGCCCGGAGCGCGTCCGCAGGTTGGCGCTACTGGAGGGTTTAGGCCTCCCGCGCACCACGCCGGGTGCCGCCCCTGCGCGCTTGAGCAAATGGCTGGACGAGATCGCCGACCCGCCGAGCTTCAAACCCTATTCTTCGTTCGAGGAGGTGGAAGAGCGGCTGATGAAGAACAACCCGCGGCTCACCCGCGACAAAGCCCGCTTCCTGGCGCCCCATTGGGCCAAGCGGCTGGACTCGGGCGAGATCGTGCTGTCCAGCGATCCCGCTCACAAGATGGTCCACCCGGTGCTCTACCGGCTGGAGGAGGCGCTCGCCTGCTGGCGCAAGACCAGCGCGCCGGTGCTGTGGGTGTGGGGCGACAGCGATTGGATGCGCAAGTGGTTCAACACCGGCGAGGAGGACCTCGCAGAGCGCCGTGCTGCCTACCAGAACCTGACCGAAGTGCGCCTCACGGCCTGCGGGCACATGATGCATCACGACCAGCCCGAGCGGCTGGCTGAGGTGCTGGAGCGTTTCTTCGCTGAACCCGACTGAGCCCACTTCGCCCGCAGAGGCGCAGGGAACGCAGAGAAAAGCCAGAACTGGAGCTTGCTGATTCCTCAGCGGTGGATCGAGTCCATTCACTCATGCCGCTGATCTGCCCCGGTTTCCTCTGCGATCCTCTGCGCGTCGGCGTTGAGGCTTGGGTTCAACGGTATCAGGGCCGGTAGGCCGTCATCACTACAGCGGCGAGCTGGCGCGCGAAGCGCCCGTCGAGCCGGCCCTGCTTGAGCAGCAGCCGGTGCCAGATTGCCCCGAAAACCAGGTCGCAGATGACATCGAGGTCGGCATCGGCAGCCAGCTCGCCGCGGACAATCCCGCGCTCGAGCAGCGCCTTGAGCGCCTCCTTGCGCTTGTTCAGGAATGCCTTGAGCAGCACCTCGCGAAACTCCTCATCGAGCACCGCGTCGGCCATCAATCCGCGCATGATCGGACCGGAGATGTCGGTGAGCCGCTTGCAGCCCGCGGTCAGGAACGCATCCAGATCGGCGCGCAGCGAGCCCTTGTCCGGGAGAGGGATCTTGCTGGCGGCATGGTTGGCGTATGCCTCCAAGACCAGCTCCGCCCGGCACTTCCACCAGCGATAGATGGTTTGCTTGCCCACGCCGGCCTGGCGCGCCACCCCCTCGATGGTAAGCGCGCCGTAGCCCTCGTCCTCCAGCAACTGCAGCACCGCGTCCAGAATCGCTTCATGCGAGTGCTCGCTGCGCGGCCGGCCGCGGCAGGGCTTGCTGTTTTCTGCCTGGGCCTTGCCGTTGTCCGGCTGCGTCTTGCTGGAATCTGGCTGCGCCTTGGACAGAACGGTGTCGCTGTTAGACATACGGCGGAGTTGTGCTGTTATGGATTGGGGAAGTGCGGGCTGCGGAGGAGACTATCACACCGGCGCGGGAAGCGGCGGCGGGCTAGCCACGCAGCAGAACCGCCCCGCGCCACAACGTCAGGCAGCCGGTCACGACGAACGCGGCCGCGTAGCTTCCAGTGCCCGCGACGATCGCCCAGAACAGCAACGGCAGCGTCACTACACCACAGTAGGTCAGGGCCAGCGAAGCTCCGGTTGCAGCCGCAGCCTGGCCGGCAGGAGCGGTGCGTGCGACCTCGCTCAGGTAGACACCGTTCCATCCCACCGCGGTAGCACCATAGGCCAGGCTGACCGCGAGCACCGGCAGCAGCGGCCAGTTCGCGCTCACCGTGGCGACGGCGAACGCGGCGAGCGACATGGCCACTCCCAGGGCCCCCAGCAGCAGGCGCGGCTTGATCCAATTGTCGGCCGCCACACCCCAGAGAACGCGGCCCGCGACTCCTGCCGCCATCGCGATTGACAGCGCTGCACCCGCCGCGGCGACGCTCAAGCCTGCGCGCTCGTGCAGGAACACGACCAGGAAAGACCCCAGGCACATCTGCATGCCCGAGTAGGCGAAGGACGCCAAGGCCATCTCGCGCAGGCGCCGGTCAGCGAGCACCGTGCGCAGCGGCTCGACGAGCCCCAACGGCTCGGCATCCGGCATCCGGCTGCCCGCGTCCACGGCGCGCCGCCAGGGCTGTACCGCCACCGTCAGTCCCAGACATAAGCCGCCGGTCGCGATCGCCGCCACCTTCCAACCGAAGGCCAGCATGAGTGCCGGCAGCAGCGCGCCGGCCAGCGCGCCGCCGATCGGCACACCAGTCTGCTTGAGCGAGAAGATGAAGGCGCGCAGGTTCGGCGGCACCCGCTCGGCCAGGATCGCCGAGCTGGACGGCGTCACGACGCCATAGCCCAGCCCAATCACAAGTGCTCCCAGCGCCACGAGCGTGACGTTCGCTGTCGCGAACAGTGCGATGCCCACTGCACACAGCAGAAGGCTGATCTGGCTCGTGCCCATCGGCCCGTAGCGGCCGATCGTGCTGCCGCTGCGCAGCGCGGCGAATGCGGCGCTGGAGTAGATCAGCGCGGTCAGAATCCCGATCGCGCTGGCGGGCACACCGACTTCGGGCTCCGCGACGGGCGCCAGCACCGGCGGCGCGAACACCACGAGTGATACGAGGGTCTGGATCGCCATGGTGACGGCGAGGGAGAGCCAGACGCCGTTCATGGGAGGGCGTGACAGATACAGCGTGACAGGTGTGAAGCGTTACAGAAAAGGCGTGCCAGGACAGGAATGGCGTTACAGGTTGAGCGTGACAGGCGGGCGCCTCGGACCACGAACGGAGAAAGGGACAAAGCCAATGCTGGTCCTGGGGTTTGCACGACTAGCATGGACCGTGCGCGACGTATCTGTCACGCTTCACCTGTCACGCCTTTTCCGTCACGCTCTTCTTGTCACGGTTCACCTGTCACGCCTCAGCGCGCCTTGGCCAGCGCCTGATCGATATCCCACAGGATGTCGTCGAGATCCTCGATGCCCACCGACAGGCGGATCATGTCGGGGGTGACACCGGCCTTGATCTGCTCTTCTTCCGACAGTTGCCGGTGGGTGGTCGAGGCCGGGTGGATGACCAGCGTCTTGGCATCGCCCACGTTGGCGAGGTGGCTCAGGAACTGCACGCTCTCGATGAACTTCACGCCGGCTTCCTGCCCGCCCTTGATGCCGAACGTCATGATGCCGCTGGCGCCCTTGGGCATGTACTTCTGCGTGAGATCGTAATAGCGGCTGGACGGCAGGCCGGGATAGTTGACCCAGCTCACCTGGGGATGCGACTCCAGGTACTTCGCCACCGCGAGTGCATTGGCCACGTGCCGGTCCATCCGCACGTGCAGGGTCTCCAACCCCTGCAGCAGCAGCCAGGCATTCAGCGGCGACATGGCCGGGCCCAGCGTACGCAGCGTCTCCATGCGGCACTTCATGGCGTAGCCGAAGTCGCCGAAGGTCTCGTAGAAGCGCACGCCATGGTAGCCGCGCGAGGGCTCGGTCATGCCCGGGAACTTGCCGTTGTCCCAGGGGAACTTGCCCGACTCCACCAGCACTCCACCCATGGTGGTGCCGTGCCCGCCGATGTACTTGGTGGCCGAGTGCACGATGATGTCGGCACCCCACTTGAAGGGCTGGCACAGGTACGGGCTGGCGAAGGTGTTGTCGATCACCAGGGGAATACCGGCGTCCTTGGCGATCGCCGCCACCGCTTCGATGTCCAGGATGTTGATGCGCGGGTTGCCGGCAGTCTCGGCGTACAGCACCTTGGTCCTCGGCGTGATGGCTTTCTTGAAGTTGCCCGGCTCGTCGGGATCGACGAAGGTGGTGCTGATGCCGAACTTGCGGAAGGTCACGTCGAACTGCGAGTAGGTCCCGCCGTAAAGCGTGCTGGCCGAGACGATCTCGTCGCCGTGGTCCAGCAGGGTGAGCAGTGCCGTCATCTGCGCCGCCTGTCCCGAAGAGGTGGCGAGGGCGGCCCGTCCTCCCTCCAGGGCGGCCACGCGCTCCTCGAACACCGCCACGGTCGGGTTGGAAATGCGCGAGTAGACGTTGCCGAAGGTCTGCAGGTTGAACAGGCTGGCGGCGTGTTCGGCCGAGTCGAACACGAAGGATGTGGTTTGGTAGATCGGCACGGCGCGCGCGCCCGTGGCCGGATCGGGAATCTGTCCGGCGTGCAGGCACAGTGTGCCCATGCCGAATTCGCGGTCGGGCATAGTCGTAATCTTCGCGAAGCTTGGGAAAGCTGGGATTGTAGCAGGCGCTCTGGCGCACCCGGGCCTCGCTGGTCAGGCGCGCGGCGAGGCAGAGCAGAAAGCCTGAGCCACGGAGGACACGGTGGACACGGAGGAAAAGCGAAGACTTGAACGGGAAGACGTGGTGGCCGTCGTGCGCTCAAGTCTGATCCCCCGTCCGGCTGCATCCGACCTCGACCCGAACGCCCATCCGACACCCGAGGCCCAGAATCAGCTCTTGTTTTCCTCCGTGTCCACCGTGTCCTCCGTGGTTCAGTTTTTTCTAGCTTGCGGCGAGCAGCTGCCGCACGTCGGACAGCAGAGCGGGAACGTCCTCGGCCGCCACCGGCATGCCGAACGCAGGACCCTGCGCGAGGTCGCAATCCGCTTCCCGCAGCAGGGCGGCGTGGGCAGCGCTTTCAACGCCGGTGACCACCACGCCCAGGTTGAGCGCGTGCACCATGTGGATCATCGCGCGCGTGACCGCGGCGAGATCGCCGTCGCGGGCGAGACCGCGCAGGAAGCTGGCCTCCATCCGCACCATGCTGAGGGGATACTGTCCGAGACTGGAGAACGCGGCTGGCCCGCTGCCCAGATCGTCCAGAACCAGACGTGCGCCCATGTCCTGCAACGCCCGCATCGCATCCTGCGTGCGCAGCGACACACGCGTGCCGGGGACCGAGCCGAACCCGAGCATGAGCAGGCCCGGGTCGACGCCCGCCTGGGCAGTGGCCTCGCGCACCAGACGGGACAGATCGCCGCGGTCCGCCGCGCCCGGCGGAAGGGTGAGCGAGAGATACAGCGACGGCAGGCCCATGGCGTGCCAGGCACGCAGCTGCAGGCACGCGCTGCGCACCAGCCATTCGGACATCGGCGTGACCACGGTGGCGTCCTCGCTCGCAGCGACGAACTCGGCGGCCGGGAGCATACCGTGCTGCGGGTGGCGCCAGAACAGCTGCGCGTCGAGCCCGGCGATGTCGCCGCTGCGCGCCGCGATCTGGGGTTGATAGCGCAGCAGAAACTCATCGCGGGCCAGGCCGCGCCGCAAGCCGTTCTCGAGGTCGGTGCGGGCGAGCGCTGCGGCGTTCATGCTCTCGTCGTGGAAGCGGTAGGCGTTGCGGCCGTTCTCCTTGGTCTGATACATCGCCACGTCGGCGTTCTTCATCAGCACGTCGGCGTCCTCGCCGTCGCTCGGATACACACTGATGCCGATGCTGGCGGTCGTCGTCACCTTTTCCCCACCCTTGAGCGTGAAGGGCCGGGTCAGCGACTCGAGGACGCGTGCCGCCACCTTGGCGGCATCCTCGGGACGCTCGAGCGGGGCCAGCACGAGCACGAACTCGTCTCCGCCAAGCCGCGCCAGCGTCGTGCCTCCGCCCAGCTCGGGTGAGCGCAACAGGGAGTCGGTTTCGCGCACACACGCGCTGATGCGCTCGGCCACGCCCTTCAGCAGCATGTCCCCGGCATCGTGGCCCAGCGTGTCGTTGACTTGCTTGAAGCGATCCAGGTCCAGAAACAGGATCGCGGCCAGGCCCTGTGCCCGGCGCGCCCGCGCCATCCCCTCGGCCAGGCGCTCCTTCAGCAGGACGCGGTTGGGCAGGTGGGTAAGCGGATCGTAGTAGGCCAGGCGCTCGATCTGCTCCTGCGCCTGCACCGCCGCGGTGATGTCGCGCAGCGTGATGACGGCCACGGCGGGCTCCAGGCCCGGCTCGCGCATCAGGGTCACGCTGGTGTCCAGCGTCCGGCGGCTGCCATCGGCCGAAACATACTCGCGTTCGCCGAGGGAGGCATTCTCGGACGGAAAGAAGGGCTGGTGCTGCCAGCCGAGCACGTCCTGGGCAAGCTGGGTCGGCGGCAGACGATTGACCAGGAGCGTACGGTCGATGCCCAGGATCTCGGCAGCAGCGGGGTTGACCAGACGCACGATTCCGTCGCGGTCGATCAGGAGCACCCCATCGCTCATGGAGTCCATCAACTGGTCGGCCGCGTAGGCAGGCGTGATCTCGACCAGACGATAGCGCCAGGTGGTGTAAGCGTTGACGACGTTGCCCACCATGATGGCCAGACCCCCGAGCGGGAAGACGCTCACGCCCAGTGCCGGGAGGAAATCGATCGCGCCGAGCGAGGCGACGGACAGGCCGGTCAGCAGGAGCAGCCCGCGCCGGGACGCGAAGCTGCCGCGGCGGTTGCTCCGGTACTGTTGCCAGTACATCTGCATGCAGGTGGCCACCACCGCCATGGTGAAGAATATGAACACCCAGCCCACCGGCGCGTAGAGAGGATAGTAGCCCCAGCTGTACGCAACGATGCCAGCCTGCATCTCACCAGCCAGATGAATCGCGAGCAGCAGCGTGGACGCGAGCCAGGCGCCGGCGACGGCGCGCTGCCGTCGCTGCCACTGTCCGGTAATGACGGTGGCAAAGTGGTACTGAACAGCCGGGATCGCGAGGACGAACAGCGTGGTGAGCCGCGCCCACACCGTAGCCGCCTCGATGTCGGCGCTGAGAAACTCGGCCGCCGTGGTGAGCTGCCAGGCGCCGATGGTGCTGGACAGGAGAAAGTGCAACCAGCCGACCCGGGAGAAGCGCTCCCGCAGCAGGATTGCCGTCCCTACCGCAAGGACGGTCAGCCCGGCAAACACGAAAGGCAACGCGAGCGCGGTCGGCGCGGAGCCGCTCATTGAGTTGTCGCTTCAGGTCATGCCGGCGGCGATCGAAAGCACCTCGCGCGGACCGGTCTTGGTTTTGCGAGGGTTATCGGCAGATTGCCGGCAGGCTTAAGGCTTCAGGCAGGCCGTCAAAGCCGGAACGCAAAGGACACAAAGGGGAAAAGAAAGGGCGCCAAGGAAAACGGGGCGCGGGCTTGCAGTGGGCCAGTGGGAACCGGTGGTGTTCAATGACGGGCTGGATTCGTTGCCGAGGCCCGCTCGCTGCAGCCAGGCGAAATCAATCAAGTCACGGTTTTCTTTGCGTCCCTGGGGTTTCCCTTTGCGTCCTTTGCGTTCCCGCTTTAGCGAGTTAGCGCCGCGCTCCTCAATAAGCCAGCCATTGCGGCCGCTTGGAGGAGATGACCTTGGTGTTGACGCCTACCCAGTGCAAGCCACCGAACAAGCGGGCGTGCTCGATCTTGACGCAACGGTCCATGACCACCTCCAGGCCGGCGTTGCGCGCCCTGGCCGCCGCCTCGTGGTTGATCACTCCCAGCTGCATCCACAGGACCTTGGCCCCGATGGCAATGGCCTCCGCGGCGAGGGGCGGGATCTCTTCGCTCTTGCGGAAGCAATCGACGATGTCCACCCTCTCCGGAATGTCGCGCAGGCTGGCATAGCACTTCTCGCCCAGGACCTCCGGGTAGGCAGGGTTGACCGGGATGATGCGGTAGCCATGCTCCTGCATGTACTTGGCGGCAAAGTAGCTCGGACGCCACCAGTTGGCGGACAGGCCGACTACGGCGATGGTGCGAGCCTCTTTGAGAATGCGGCGCAACGTGTTGATGTCTTCGTTCATGGCCGACCGGAGAAAACTGGTGCACGGGCCGACAGTTTAGCAGGCCACCGCCCGATCCTATGCCTTTTGGACTAGATCGTCCGGCCGGTTTTCCGGGCCACGGCAGGGGTGCACACTGGTACGGAGTCTTCTTCGACTCCTCCCTCGGACGACAGTCCGTTCGCCCCGACCAGTGCGGTCGGGGCTTTTTTCGTATGGCTTGCCGGCCCCTTCGGGTCTACGGCCCTAGCCAGACCAAGGCCTGAGGCAGGGTGGTTCGGGCTCGCCGTATAATCTCGTCGAACCGAACTCAAGGACGTCCGCCCATGCTCCGACTCACCGCACGCTTCCTCTGGCTCCTGGTGGCCCTGCCGGTCATGGAGGCTGCGCAGGGCGAGCCGCTTGCCAACCCGATCCAGGCACCGGGCGCGCCCTGGTATTTCGACAGCTTCATCGTCGATTCGCCGAATGAGGACGGCTGGGCTTCGTTCTCCAAGGATGCCAAATCGGCGGAGATGGGGAAGAAGTACGAGGATGGCCACACTGCCGCTGCGGTCGTCGAAGCGCACAAGCTCCGCGAGCCGGTCGTGTCACAGGAGGATCTGCTGGTTGTGGACAAGCAGATCAACGGCACCAGCCCCGACCCGGTGACGAAGCTGGCCGACTACCAGACCGAGGTCATCACGCCCAAAGGCCTGCTGTGTGTGCGCTCCGTCGCCCGCTTCGAGGACAGTCGCGAGCAGATCGAGCAGCCGGGCACCCTGCTCGTGCGCGGCTTGACCTGCGTGCGGCCCGACCGCCCCGAGATCGTCGTCGGACTGCGGTTCGCCGAGCGCGTACAGGCCGGCGCAGCAGCGGGTGGCCCGGACGACGTCGGCGAGCGCTTCCTGCGCAGTCTGCGGTTCACGCCCATCAGCTTCGATCTCATCAGCCAGGCGCGCTCCGCCGTGGGCATGAAGAAAGGTGACGAGGCGGTGCGCCTTCTGCAGCCGGCCGCCGAGCAAGGCGACGGCGAGGCCGCCCTGTTCCTCGGCAACATCCTGCTATACGGCTCCGGCACCGCCGAGGATCTGCCGGGCGCGCGCAAATGGCTCGAGATCGCCGCGCGCCAGGGGCGCGTCGACGCGATGTACAACCTCGGGGCAATCTACGACAAGGGCATCGGCACGTCGCGCGACGCGAGCGAGGCCATCAAGTGGTTCACGCTCGCCGCCGACCAGCGCGATCCCACCTCCCAACTCAATCTCGCGCTGTTTCATCTGCGGGGCGACGGCGTGGAGAAGAGCATCCCGACTGCCGAGCTGTGGCTCCAGCGCTCCGCCAACAACGGTAACAAGCGCGCGCAGGGGATCCTGGCGAGCGGTGCATACAAGAAGCAGTGATCCCCCGGCGACAGGCCACCGATAAACCAATGTCGCCGCGTCACGGGACGCCAATCTCCAGCGCGGCGACCCTGTCTTTCTCCGGCATCTTCGCCAGCGCCTCGACCGCAGCGTAGAAGCGTGGCAGGTCGCCGCCTGAGTCGGCCAGAAGCTGCTGGAAGCCAGGCACCAGCTGCGTATAGATCGCGACCGACGCGACCTGTGCATTGTTGAGCGGCTGGTCGAACCACCAATCGTATCCCGCGAATCCGTCCCACTGATCGCGCAGCTCCCGGTAGTCCGAGCGCATCTGGTCGAAGAGGTGCGCTTTGGCCCTGCGCATGGCCTGGGGGTCGCCGCCACTGGCGTACAACTGCACAAGCTTGTCCTGGAAGCGCGCGACCAGCCCGGCGAACTCGCGCCTGTACGCCTGTGTCGCCTGGAATGCCGCGAACTGCTCGGGGGTCCCTTGAGCCTGCAGCCAGCGCCCCACGCCCTCCAGCTCGACGGCCGTCGCGAAGGATTCGTTGAACGTGCTGTCTCCCGGGAGATAAACGACCTGGTGCGCCAGCTCGTGGAAGATCAGGCGCGCGATCTCCGTCTCTGGGTAGCGGATGAAAGTGTTGAGGACTGGATCGTCCATCCACCCCAGCGTCGAATAGGCCGGCACGCCGGCGACGTAGACGTCCAGGCCTTCATCGCGTAGCTGTGCAGCGAGCTTCTCGGCATCCTCCTGCGCGAAGTAGCCGCGATAGCCTACACACCCGGCGACGGGGAAACACCACTGGCGGGGAACGACGGAGAACTCCTCGGTGGCAAACACGTTCCACACGACGAAGGGGCGTTGCAGGTCGGCGTAACGCCTGTAGCTGCCATTGTCCGGCAGCGCCAGCTCGCGACTGGCAAACCCGCGGATCTCCTGCACCTGCTCGAGCCGGACCTTGAGCTCCGCGGGCGTGCGCTCGTCGTCGAGCACCTGCGGAATCGGGCGCGCCTTGCGCGACAGCTCGAGCTGCCCGTTCATCGCCTGCAGGTAGTAGCCCAGCGTCGAGCAGCCGGCAAAGCCAGCCAACACCAGCAGCAGCGCGCCAGCCAACAACCCTTTACGCATGCGTGAACCGGCCATCGGTAAGGAACGCACACACTTGACGCGCCACGCGCGCCGATACGAGCAGTCCGCTGTGGGTTACGGGGAGTACGATGTGGTCGCGCAGGCCAGGCAGCTTCGTCTCCGCGACCGTGACTGCGCCATCGTTGGGCTTTGGCAGCGTCACCACCACGCTTGCCACCCCGAACCTCAAGGTCCCGGCGATCGCACCCGTCTCCACGCGGCGCGCCGCCTCCGCCCCACGCTCCGCCCGCCACTGCGGCAACCCGCGCCCGAGGAGCATGCGCCCAGACCGTGAGCGCACGAGCTGTTCGGTCGCAAGCGAGCTGGTGCAGGGGCTGCCCAGCAGGACCACGCGTCCGACCGAGATCGACGGCTCGCGTGCGAGCAGCTCCAGTGCGACCAGTCCCCCAAGGCTGTGCCCAACGAAGTGAACGCGCCCAGCGACGCGCTCTCGCACGAAGCGCTCGAGCCGCAGCGCAGCCTCCTCGAGAGTGAGCCGCACCGAAGGATAGGAGAAGGCCAGCGGCTCGAACCCGCAGCCACCCAGCCGGCGTGCGAGCAGCGCGCACACCGCACCTGTCATCCACAGGCCATGAACCAGCACAACCGGCTCGCGCTGCAACGGCTGTGTCACGCCTGGGTCGGCCTCGGGCGCGGGCAAGCGTGCGCGCGCAGCGCTTGGGGCTGTGCACCATGCAGTGGAGCAATCGCGAAGAGGCAGTCGCGCATTCGGCCGAACGTCATCGGGGATCAAACTGGATTATAGGGGGAAGCGCCCGCTGGTAGACTCGCCCGATGCCCTTCTCGCTCACCGCGATACTGCTTGCCCCGCTCGTCTCCCTGTTCGCATCGACCGTTCTGGCCATCAGCGGCTTCGGCTCGGCGCTGATCTCCATCCCGCTGCTCGCCCTGCTGCTGCCGCTTCAGATCGTGGTGCCGCTGGTCCTGGTGCTGGACTTCTGCGCATCGCTGGTGCTGGGCATCCGGCTGCGCGGCTCGGTCGACCGGACGGAGGCGCTGCGCGTCGTGCCGGCCATGCTCGTCGGCATCCCGGCCGGCGTCCTTCTGCTGGTGCTGGTGCCTGCCCGCGTCATGCTCTTCGCACTCGGTGCCTTCGTTCTGACCTATGGCATCTACACTCTCACACGCCGGGGCGGCCCGCCACGCCTGTCGCAGCGCTGGGCCGTGCCCGCGGGCTTCGCCGGCGGATTGCTGGGCGGAGCAGTCGGCGTCGGCGGACCGATCTACGTTATGTATTATTCAGCCCGCATCGCCGAGCCCGCCCGCCTGCGTGCGACGTTGTCGCTGACCTTCCTCATCAGCACCGGCACGCGCCTGACCCTGTTCGCCGTATCCGGCCTTCTGGTTCAGAAGCAACTCTGGCTCGCCTTCGCGTTGCTGCTGCCAGCGGTCCTGACGGGGTTGTTCTTGGGGCATCACATCGGCCAGCGGCTTTCCCGCACGGTGGTCATGCGTGCAGTCGCAGCGCTGCTGATCGCAAGCGGACTGTCCGTGCTGTGGAAGGCGGCAGCCTTGTGAGCCGCTCGCGCGACGCGCCACCCTATCACCAGTGCTCAGCGCCAGCATGTCTTCTCTTCTATAATTCATACCTTTGTCGGGGTGCTTCACTGGCGTCCCGGAAACCGTCGAGGAGAAATCAATGGACCAGGTCAGCACCGATAAGCTCATGAACGATCTGCGCACTGTGGTCGCCGACGCCGAAGCGCTGCTGCGCGCGACGGCGGGCCAGGCTGGCGAGAAAGTCACCGAGATGCGCGCACGCGCCGAGGAGTCGCTCCGGGCCGCCCGCGTGAGCATGGAGCGGGCGAGCGCCGACATGGCCGCCCGCGCGCGAGCTGGCGCACACGCCGCCGACGAGTATGTGCACGACAACCCTTGGGCATCCATCGGCATTGCCGCGGGCGTGGGATTTCTCATCGGGTATCTGATCGGCCGGCGCTGAGCCCCATGGCAGACCAGACGCATCCCGCCGGCCTGTTCGCGTCGCTCAAGACGCTGCTGGCCACGCTGATCGCGATCGGCCACAACCGGCTTGAGCTGCTCAGCACCGAACTGCAGGAGGAAGTCGCCAGGGGCGCCTCGATGCTGCTATGGGCGCTTGCAGCGCTGATGCTGGCGATGCTGGGCGCTCTGCTTGCCACCATCGCTATCCTGCTCGCTGTCCCGGAAGGCTCGCGAGCGGTCGCGGCAGCGCTCATGGCTCTGGGCGCCTTCGGCGTCGCTGCCGTCGCTGCACTAATCAGTCATGGCCGCGCGACCGCAAAGCCCCGCCTGTTCGACGCCACCCTGACCGAGCTGGGCAAAGACCGCGACCAGCTGTCACAGTGAGCACGCGCCTCGACGAGCTTGCCGCCCACCGCCGCGCCCTGGTAGCGCAGTCGGACGCTCTGCGCCTGCGACTCGCGGACTCGGCACACAGTCTCAAGCAGGTCCTGGGCATCGCCGACCTCGGTGCTGCCGCAGGGCGAGCGGTCGCACGCAGGCCGCTGCTATTGCTGGCCGGCGTCGGGGCTGCGCTGCTAATCCTGAAGCGGGGGCGTGCAGTGCGCAGTCTCAGCCGAACGCTGACCGCGATCTCGCTGCTCAGCCAACTGCGCCGATTACTCCCCGAACGACGCTGAGCCTTACCTCTGCGCGACGGGGTTCCAGGCGACGAGGACGCGACGCCTCAGGTGGAATGGTGTCGGCGCGTCGCGCCAATCGCCACCGCCGCAAGCAGCACGAGCGCGAGCGTCGAGGGCTCTGGAACTTGGCCGTCGGTGCGTTCCAGAACGGTGACGAAATTAGCAGTGGGCGGGATGTCGTAGTCGAGCAAGCAGCTGTCGAAAGGGCCACCGTTGGGCGGGCCAACGTCACACGCGACTGTGACAAGCGTGTCACCGGCTACTGCAGTGTCCAGAATGCGCAGGTCCAGATCGAGTAGCGACCCGGAAAGACCATCCTCGAAGATTTCCGGCAGCAGATTCACCAGAACCCTGCCCGGTTCAAGCACGTTGGTGATAGCGAAATTATTTAAGTCGCCAGTGTACTCGTAGTCGGGCCCGACGAATTCCAGTTGCGTGGAGTCGAACTCGATCAACACGTTCACGCCAGGGAACCCAGAGGTGTTCTCGTCGATGAGCCGCAGCGTAACCAGATCGTCCGGGAAGCCGCTATCGTTAGTGAGCTCGAAGGGTCCGCTTTGCGCCGTCCCGATCGTACCGAGCAGCGCCGCGCCAAGGAGCGATACGAGTAACTTCCTAACCATTGTCTCTCTCTCATCGTCCTGCCCGGGCGCGCAGTCTGGACATCCGGTGCAGGACGTTTTGGACTAGCCGGATGCTAACGCGACGCCTGTGGCAGACTCAATGTCTGTGTCATGGGAGTTGACATTCCCGCACATTCCACGTCCTCCGCTCTGCCCGCGTGCGTCCGGCCTGCGGTCACAACAGCTTGACCTCCAGCGTGATCTGCACACTGGCATCCAGCGTCACCCGCAGTGTGCGGTTGGGGTTGAGGGTCCCCCCGCATTCCGCGTGACAGCATCGCCGGCGACGGTCGCTCGGAACAGCCCTGCGGTACCATCCGCCCGACCAGTCTGCAACGCAGACTGCCGCTCAATAAATGGGAGGCCACATGAAAATCGACCGCATCGAAGCGCTGCACGCCGACGGCGTCTGGCGCAATCTGGATTTCCTCAAGATCACCACCGACAACGGCATCGTCGGCTGGAGCGAGTACAACGAGAGCTTCGGCGGGCACGGTGTCACGGCGATGATCGAGAGCCTGAGGCCGATCCTGATCGGCCAGGATCCGCGCCGCTACGAGGCGGTCTCGGCATGGCTGTATGCGCGCGGCCGCACCGCGCAGGGGGGCATCACCCAGCAGGCCGTCGCTGCCATCGAGAATGCGCTCATCGACATCAAGGCCAAGGCGCTGGGCATCCCGGTGTACGAGCTGTTCGGTGGACCGATCCGCGAGAAGATCCGGCTCTACTGGTCACACTGCGGGACCTACCGAGTGTGGGGCGAGAAGCTCGGCATCCCGACGGTGAAGAGCTACGACGACATCGTCGCGCTCGGCAAGGAAGTGGCGGCCAGCGGGTACGGTGCACTGAAGACCAACGTACTGCTGCTGGGCGACGGCAACCCGCGCGTGCGAAACGGCGGCTTCGGCCGTGGCGACGGATACCCCGACTTGAATGCGGACCGCTACGTGCTCGATGCCCTGCGCGCGGAGCTGACGGCATTTCGTGAAGGCGCCGGCAAGGACATGGACATCCTTGTCGACCTCAACTGGAACTTCAAGAGCGAAGGTTTTCTGCAGTGCGCCCGCGCCATGGAACCGTACGATCTGTTCTGGGTGGAGATCGATACGCGCGATCCCAAGGCGCTCGCCTATATCCGCAGCCGCACGACGATTCCGGTTGCTTCCTGCGAATGCCTGTTCGGCCGGCGAGACTACCGTCCCTACTTCGAGAACGCCGCCATGGACGTGGCCATCATCGATGTGCCTTGGAACGGTTTTGCGGAGTCGCTGAAGATTGCGCAGATAGCAGACGCGTTCGAGCTGAACATCGCACCCCACAACTTCTACGGAAATCTTTCGACGATGATGAGCGCGCACCTGGCAGCGGTGGTGCCTAACCTGCGCATCATGGAGATCGACCCGGACGTGGTGCCGTGGCAGGACGATCTGTTCACCGTGAAGCCGGTGATCAAGGACGGCCACATGCTGCTTCCGGCGGGGGCGGGGTGGGGCACGGAGGTGAACGAGGCGGCGGTGCGGGCGCATCCGCCACGGGGCGACTGGTAGGACTGGACTACTGCAGAATCTCAACGCAAGGGCGCAAAGAAACCAAGAGCAAAGGTAGCAGGACGATGAGCCTGCCGCACACCGGGTCGGTTCCACGCCCTGTGCATGAATTTCGAGGGTGCTTCTGTCGAGGGGCGCAGGCAACGCTCCCCGATCGTCCCAGCAGGGCAGAT
>DAIQQA010000043.1:0-30668 GCA_036787045.1 Burkholderiales bacterium
GTTGGAGGAGGTCCACACCTTTATGAAAGCCTGGCACGAAGCCGCCAAGAACTAGGCCGCGCGACGCCCGGTCCGGAGCGGGAGGGCGGCGTGCGTGGCGGGTGCCGCAGCCTGCCTGACCCGGACATGGGGTTGCGGCCACGTTGTCAGTTGCGCACCAAGTCGGACAAACCCTCGTTAATCACACGAGCGATCACGAAGAGCGCGACGGTCCACGGTCGGAAGGGAAAGAACCAGGCCGAGGCGTTCATTCTGAAGTCGCCCGCCCAGCAGCGACCTCCTTCTACAGCGTTTCTAATGGCCATTCAACCGCTCTCTCCCTGAGATCTGCCATGCGAGTCGTACGCATCGGTGTTTGGGCATTGGCATGTCTGCTTGTCGCATCATGCGGGGAGATGGCGAAGCTGCCGGTCTCCGCGGGCGTAGGCGCCGATCCGGTGCTTCCACCCCCGTCCAAGACCCTGATCCCCACGATCAACGTCGCCTCCGCGACGGGCTGGGCCGTGGGCGCGACGCCGATTCCGGCACCAGACACGCTCGTGACGCGGTTTGCCGAGGGACTGAGCCATCCGCGGTGGGTCTACGTCCTGCCGAACGGTGACGTGCTCGTTGCGGAGAGTAGCGCTCCTCCCAGACCCGAGGATGGCAAGGGCATCAAAGGCTGGTTCATGAAGCAATTCATGAAGAAGGCCGGTTCCCGCGTCCCGAGCGCCAATCGCATCACGCTTCTGCGCGACACCAATCAAGACGGGATTGTAGATACGCGCACCGTGTTCCTCGAAGGGCTGCACTCACCCATCGGCATGGCGCTGGTAGGCGACGATCTCTATGTCGCTAACACCGATGCGTTGATGCGCTACGCGTACTCGCCTGGCCAAACCTCGATTACGGCACCCGGTATCAAGGTGACCGACCTGCCTGCCGGTCCCATAAATCATCACTGGACAAAGAACGTCATCGCCAACGCGAACGGCAGCAAGCTCTATGTAACGGTCGGGTCGAACAGCAACATAGCCGAGAACGGCATCGACAAGGAGAGCGAGCGCGCCGCGATCTGGGAAATCGATCCCAAAACCGGTAGCCACCGCGTCTTCGCGTCAGGTCTGCGCAACCCCAATGGGTTGGCGTGGGAACTTGACAGCGACACGCTGTGGACGGCTGTCAACGAACGCGATGAGCTCGGAAGCGATCTGGTTCCAGACTACATGACCTCCGTACGAGATGGCGCGTTTTACGGGTGGCCTTACAGCTACTACGGGCAGATCGTCGACACGCGCGTGCAACCGCAACGACCCGATCTGGTGGCGATTGCCGTTACGCCGGACTATGCGCTTGGACCTCATACGGCGTCCCTCGGACTCGCGTCTTCGAAAGGGACAAGTCTGCCCGCCCAGTTTCAGCATGGGATGTTCGTGGGACAGCACGGGTCCTGGAATCGCAACCCACGCAGCGGGTACAAGGTCATTTTTGTTCGGTTCAGGGAAGGAAAGCCGGCGGGAGAGCCGATGGATGTGTTGACGGGGTTTGTCAATGACAGCGGCCATGCGATGGGCCGGCCGGTCGGTGTGGCCCTGGACAAGAGCGGCGCGTTGCTGGTCGCCGATGATGTCGGCAATATCGTTTGGCGCGTCGCTGCCGCGTCGGCAGAACAGCGCTGATGCCGACACTGCGATGCCAGTCGCGCTTTGAATCAACCGGCCGAGGACGCAAATTGGCTGCGGATTCAACGAATGTATGTGGGGTAGCGTACGGACTGCGCGGGCTATGCGAGCGATACTAACCGGCTCGAATTGCGCACTCCAGAAGCGTGTGGCCGGACAGTTTCCGCGCGATGCCTCGCAGAGTGCTAACGACTCGAGGGTAAATGGACGATCCTTACGTTCATCCATACAACTGCACATGAGGAGGTCTCGATGAATATGATTCCGTTTTCCAGAAAGGCATGGCGGCCGGTGAGCACAGCGTTGATCGTTGCGATGTGCGCGTTCGGCGCGTACTCGAGCACCGCTGTAGCAGCTGACGTCAAGGTTACGCTAGCGGGTGATCAGGAAGTACCGCCGGTCAAGACCTCGGGAGTTGGCAATGGTTCGATCACCGTCGGCGACGACAAATCGGTTAGCGGCAGTGTGACGACGACGGGGATTACTGGTACCGCCGCACACATCCACGAAGCGGCAGCCGGCAAGAACGGTCCGGTGATCATCGCGCTAACGAAGGACGGAGACACGTACACGGTTCCGGCGGGCGCGAAGCTGTCGGATGCGCAGTATGCAAGCTTCAAGGCCGGGAATCTCTACGTCAACGTCCATTCGGCGGCGAACGCGGGCGGCGAAATGCGCGGGCAACTGAAACCCTGACATTTGGATCACCTACGCGATCACGCCAGCTAGGACTAGCCCGACCCACAGCGCGTGCACAATCCGGACCACGATCCAGGTCTTGCATCGGATGTGCGGCGTGGCGGCGACGACGTCCTGGTACTGCGGCGAGAAGACCGTGTTGCCCTTCTGCGAGACGATCAGCCAAAGGATGTAGCCGTTGATCAGAGTGCCGACGGGAGGCTACGCCGCCGTCATCCACTTACTCTCGATCGATGAAGCGCAGCCGGATCGGGTCGTAGGCGTCGATGCGCCGGTCGCGCAGGAACGGCCTGCCGATGCGTGACTGGGCGATTTCGCTCATGTCGAGATCCGCGATGATTACGGTTTCGTCATCGACACCGGTGCGGGCAAGGATGCGTCCATCGGTGCCCGCGATGAAGCTTTGCCCCCAGAACTGGATGCCGCCGGAGCCGGCGGGATCCCCTTCGAACCCGGTCCGGTTGGCCGCTACCACGAAGCAGCCGTTGGCGATCGCGTGGGATCGCTGGATGGTTTCCCAGGCCTCGTGCTGGCGCTCGCCCAGCGCGGCGCGCTCCTCCGGATGCCACCCGATGGCGGTGGGATAGAGCAGGATTTCTGCGCCGCTGAGCGCAGTCACGCGCGCGGCTTCCGGATACCACTGGTCCCAGCAGACCAGCACGCCGAGGGATCCCGCACGCGTGTCGAAAGACTTGAAGCCCAGGTCGCCCGGCGTGAAATAGAACTTCTCGTAGTAGCGCGGATCGTCCGGAATGTGCATCTTGCGGTATTTGCCGATGTACCCGCGTGCCCCGTCCAGCACGGCCGCCGTGTTGTGATACAAGCCGGCGGTGCGGCGCTCGAACAGGCTCAGGACAAGCGTCGCGTTCAGCTCCGCCACAAGGCCCAGGAAAGCGTCGGTGGTCGGTCCGGGCACCGGCTCGGCGAGAGCGAAGTTCGCCGCATCCTCGGCCTGGCAGAAGTAGCGATGCATGAACAGCTCCGGCAGGCACACGAGTGTGCTGCCCTGATGTGCCGCCTCGCGCACCAGAGCCTGCGCCTTGGCAAGGTTTTCCTCGGGTCGCTCGGACATGGCCATCTGGACCGCCGCGACCCGGCGGATGTCGGCCGGTGGCTTACTCACGCTGCTCGGGCTCCGTCGCGCCGTACGTCGTATCGTTCAACCGTTCGGTGTACGCGTCGAGGATGCGCATGCCCACGTTGGGCCGCACCTCGTTGCTGTCGATCTTGCGGCGCACGAACTCGCTCATGCGCCGGTTGAGGTCGTTGGGGAAGTACTGGACCTGGGCCAGCATGTCCTGGACGCGGATGCCCGGAATGATCTTCTCGATCCAGAAATTGCCGGGCTCTTCCTCGTCCGCGCGCCGCCGAGCGTAACCAGCATTCTGCCGTCGCCCTCGAGATGTTTCAGGTAGCCCTCGGCGGCGTCCACCAGCGCGGCCGCATTGAAGTGGCGGAAATGTCTCCGGATGAAGTCGCGCACGGCACTCATGATGTGGCTCTCAATCGGGCAGGAATCTGCTGTGTGAGGCAGTGGAGGGCGCCCAGCCCCACTACCAGCGTGCGGCTGTCGATGGGCACGACGCGCCGGTCCGGGAAGCAGCGCGCGAGCGTCTCGACGGCCGCCCGATCCTGTGGGCAACCGAACACGGGAGCAAGTACGACCCGATTGCCGATGTAGAAGTTCGCGTAGCTCGCAGGCAGGCGCTCGCTGCCGCGATAGAGCGGCTCCGGCATGGGCAGCTCGATTGCCCGCACCGATCGCCCGTCGTGGAGCCGCAGCGCCCGCAGGCGCTGGAGGTTATCCAGCAGCGGCGCGTAATTGACGTCGGAGGGGTCCGCCTCCACCGCCGTCACCACGACGTCTGCCGCGACGAAGCGCGTGAGGTCGTCCACGTGACCATCGGTGTCGTCGCCCGCGATCCCCTCCCCGAGCCAGACGACCTGGAGCGCGCCCAGGTAGCGGTCCAGCGCCGCCTCGATGTCCGCGCGCCCGAGCGTCGGATTCCGATTGGGGTTGAGCAAGCATTGCTCGGTGGTGAGCAGAGTGCCAGCGCCGTTGACGTCGATGGATCCGCCTTCCAGGACCATGTT
The DNA here is from genome assembly GCA_036787045.1 of Burkholderiales bacterium. Classification (GTDB taxonomy): domain Bacteria; phylum Pseudomonadota; class Gammaproteobacteria; order Burkholderiales; family SHXO01; genus SHXO01. Next base: position 4,455 of record DAIQQA010000043.1, read on the forward strand.
GACCGAGATGCAGGGCAGTCCGAGCGCCTCCGCCATGTGCCGGGGGACGGCGTCATCCAGCTCATACGGCGGGTACTTGCCGCCCCAGGCGTTGTAGCGAAAATCCAGGGCCGTCTGGCCGCCAGCGTCGTCGTTTACGATGATCGCCCCGTGGTCCCTGCACCAGGCATCGTTGGTGGGAATGGGCTCGAGCACGAGCCTCTCCGGATGGACCCGTCCCGCCAATAGCGTCTTTACCTGGGCCGCGTGGCCGGAATCCTGAACGTTGATGTGGACCGACTCGCCCTCGGCCAGCGCCACCACCCCTTCCACCAAGGCCGCCTCGGCCTCCTCCAGGCCATCCGGCCAGGTCTCGCGGTTGTGCGGCCAGCTCAGCTAGGTGGCGGTGTGAGGCGCCCACTCGGGGGCATGTGGAAGCGGTGCTCCGGAGACGTCATGGCAAATTAAAGCACTTGGGACTTTCAGAATGGCGACCGATACAAGAACTGACAGTTTAATTCTTCGTATGGAGCCGCAAGGATGAGCAATAACCGCAAGGCATTGGTCCCAGTTCATCTTCCCGCCGCTCATGTATCCCATCGGAAAGCGAGTGTACCCGTATTGATGCGTTCGGTAACGCAGCAGGGCGTTTGCGCGCCGGTTGCGACTGCCTGCTCTTCGGAGGCAACACGCTGGATGATATGTCCTCGGACATATTGTGCTGGCTACGTCGATCCCTTTAAGTGTGCGCTCGAGCATGCTCGCGGCGGCGCTGAAGCCGCAGGCGGAAGCGGGAATGGCGGCATAGGGTTATTCTAGTCACCACGCGCTTGATCGTTGCTGTAGTCGCAACACGACAAAGGACGGCGTCATGGCCCATCCGTTCGATCCCGGCTATTTCGAGGAGCCGTTCAGCACCCTGGCCAGCGAGTACCCTGGCGAGGATGTCTATCCACCAGGTCAGTTCCGCGTCGAGTGGGGGCCGATCTTCCACCGCGGCCGGCTCGACGGCTCTGCGCGCGTCCTCGTGATTGGCCAGGATCCGGCGCAGCATGAGACAGTTGTACGTCGCATCCTGGTGGGCGAGGCCGGGCGGCGCGTCCAGGGCTTCCTGGCGAAGCTCGGGATCACCCGCAGCTACGTGTTCATCAACGCGTACCTGTACAGCGTGTATGGCAGCGTCAAGGCCAAGACACGCAGGGACTCGCGGCTGCTGGCCTATCGCCACCGCTGGCTGGACGCACTGCTGCTCGGCCAGAAGGTCGAGGGTGTCCTCGCGCTGGGCAAGGCGGCGGACGAGGCCTGGCAGTTTTGGAAGGCGACGCCAGGGGGCCAATCGGTGAGCCCCGCCTACGCGGCCGTGGCCCATCCCACCTATCCGGAAAGCTTCTCCAAGGGCGACAAGATGAAGCTCGCGGCGGCCACGGGAAAGCTCCTGCAGAACTGGAATGCGGGCTTGCAAGCGCTGGCGCCGTTGGTCCTCCATCCCGATGTGTCGATTCCGCTCGTGCTGTATGGCGAGAGCTGGGCCGATGGCGATCGAGTGGCGATTCCCGAGTTCGACTTCCCCGCCGGGCTGCCTGGGTGGATGCACGAGCAGGACGGCTGGGCCAGGCGCGTTGGCGCCGACGAGACTGCCAAACGACGCAATATCACGATCAACGTACCAAAGGGGATCTTGGCATGAGCAGCCTTGAGCGCCGATGGTATCCGCTGACGGCTGCGGAGCCGCGGTCGCGGCGCGGGGGAGCGAGGGTAGTGAGGAAGAAGGGCGCTGTCGATCCGCTCACCGGCCCCAGGCTGGCGCTGGCTGGCCGAGTAGTCACCATGGACGACGCGTTCACGGTGAAGACCCGCGCCATCGTCTATATCGACCACGGCATCATCGTCGCTGTGCAGGACCGCATGCAGCCTGCACCCGCGGGCTTCGAGGATGTGGTCCCGGTCGAGACCCGCGGGACAATTTTCCCGGGCTTGATCGAGCTGCACAACCATCTGAGCTACAACGCGCTGCCGCTGTGGAGCCCGGTACCGAAGCTCTTCCAGCACCGCGGGCAGTGGCCTGACCACCCGGACTACCGCAAGCTCATCAGCGGCCCGATGCGGGTCGTGGGCGAGTACCGCGACGCCCATGGCAAGCCCGCGCTGCTCGGTCCGCTGGTCCGCTACGTCGAGTGCAAGTGTCTCCTGGGGGGTGTCACCACCAGCCAGGGCATCATGCTGAGCAGCAACGCCGGCGTGCAGCGCTTCTACCGGGGCATCGTGCGCAACGTCGAGCGGACCGACGACCCGGACCTCTCGGAAGCCCTGGGGCGCATCGCCGATGTCGACGCCAAGGACGCGCGCGCGTTCCTGGCCAGGCTGAAGAAGGAGGACAGTTGCCTCCTCCTGCACTTGAGCGAGGGGGTGACCAGATCGGACCAGGTGGACTCGATCGCCCGCCGGCATTTTCTGGCGCTGGAGGTCGCACCTGACGAATGGGCGATCAACGACCGGTTCGCCGGCATCCACTCGGCAGGGCTGCTGCCCGAGGACTTCGACGTGCTCGCGCAGCGCGGAGGCTCGATAGTGTGGTCGCCGCTGAGCAACCTGCTGCTCTACGGTGACACCGCGCGCGTAGATGTGGCCAAGCGGGCGGGCGTGCGCATTGGCCTGGGCAGCGACTGGTCGCCTTCCGGCAGCAAGAACCTGCTGGGCGAATTGAAGGTCGCCTGGCTCTACTCCCAGCACGCTCTGGGCGGGCTGTTCAGCGCGCGCGAGCTGGTCTCGATGGTCACGCGGGAGGCCGCGGCGATCCTCAAGTGGCAGGCTTCGCTCGGCACGCTCGACGCCGGCAAGCGTGCCGATCTGGTTGTTGTCGACGGGTCGACCGGTGACCCGTATGAGGCGCTCATCAAGGCCAAGGAAACCTCGATCCGGTTGGTGATGATCAACGGCATTGCGCGCTACGGCATGCCCGGGCTCATGAATGCGTTCGGCCCGGTCGGTGAGTCGATACGCGTGGGCGGCAGATTGCGCCGTCTCTTCCTCGAGCACGAGAGCGCCGATCCGGACGTAGCCAGCGTATCGTTGCGCACGGCGCGGACTGTCCTGCGCAAAGCCTTTCGCGATCTACCCAAGCTCGCGCGCGAGCTGGAGAAGCCGAAGAAGCTCGAGCGGGCCGCCCTCGACGCGCCCAGGCCGGTCATCTGGTCGCTGGCGCTAGAGGAGATCCAGGACACCGGAATCGAGCAGCGTCCGCGATTGCCGTTCAATGGTCCGCGCGACTTCACCGGGCCCGATCACGCTGCCGTGCGCGCCGCCGCATCTCCGCTGTCGACGATCCTTCAGCCGATCACGTTGGACCCGCTCACTGTGGCCGACGACCAGGGCTTCCTGGCGGAGATCGCGAAACAACCCAACGTGCCGGAGCCTGTCCGCATCGGTCTGGCACAACTCTACTAGGTTGACCGCACCCATGGAGGCGGACGCGGGCGCGGTTCGGGGAACGTAGAGCGCTGGTCGAAGACGAACTCGGGCATGGCTGCTGGGGAGTCAGCCCAGTCGGCCACCGGCTCGGCCGCCTTGTGCCAGAGCGGGGTGCCACGTGCTGGGGCCACCCCGGATCAAGTCCGGGGCAGGCTCCGGGCGGGTGGTGGGCTCGCCCAGATGAGTCAGGATCGCGTCTGCAAGAGCACAAGCCGGAGCATAGCGCTCAGGCCGTGCACCACGCGCGCAAGCCGATCGTAGTCGAGCGTGTCGGGCGTGTCGTGCGCTGCGTGGTAGTGCGGATTGCGGTAGAACGCGGTATCCGTGATCATGATCGCGGGCCAGCCTTGCTCCCAGAAGGCCCAGTGGTCGGACCACTCCAGACCCGGCACGGCCCGGGGTGCCGCGATCCCCTCCGATGGGAACCGCGCGACGGTACGGAAAGCGCGCATGGATTTCCTGACCAGATCTCGAGATCGAAGATCTCCCACGAAAGCCAGGAAATCGCCGCGATCGGGATACACCAGACCGAACAGCCAGGGATAGGTTTGAGACCCCCGCGCATCGCGGTAGTAGCCGAGCGTCTCCAGAGAGTACATGGCCAGCACGTTCCACTCGCGCTGCCTGGCCTCGATCGCGTACACCAGGCTGCCCATTTGGGACGAGGCGAAGAAGGGCATCTCCTCGTTGGCGAAGAACACGCATTTCAGCGCCGGCGCCGACGCGGGCCATGAGGCTGCGGCCTCTGCCTTGAGCAGACGCATGATTTCGATTGCCGCCGCAACGCCGGAGGCGTTGTCGTCCGCTCCCGGCGTGCCCTGCGCCGAGTCGTAGTGCGCGCCGAGGACGACGACCTGCCTGCTGTCCTCGTCACCCAGACTCGCCTCGATGTTGTGAACCCGGCCGTAAGGCGTGTCGTAGCCCTGGCGTCTTGGAGCAAAGCCCAGATGCTCCAGTTGCTCTTCGATATAGCGCTCGACCGCGGCGAGCGCCTGGGCTCTCCAGACGTTGTGCTCCTCGGAGGCGATGAAGGCGACGTGCGCGCGGAGGCGGTCGCGTGTGATCCGTTCCGTCTGGCCGAGCGGCGCGAGCGCCCCCGAGAAGGACCGGCCCGGCATGTGGATCATCCAGGCGGCGGCTCCCGCAAAGCACAGCAGGAGCAGGCCCAGCGCCGCGAGCCCAACCGCGAGAGCCCCGGCCGGAGACCGCATGATCGGCGAGCCGAGCTGCTAGCAGTCCCAGGCGTTCGGCCGGTCCGGATCGATGCCGTATTTCTCGATCGCCTGCTTGACCAGCTGACGGTCGATGGTCCCTTCGTCGGCCAGCGCCTTGAGCGCCGCAACCGTGACATGGTGGCGGTCCACCTCGAAGAAGCTGCGCAGTGCGGCGCGTGTATCGCTGCGGCCGAACCCGTCGGTGCCGAGCACCGTGTAGCGGCGCGGCACCCAGTTGCGGATGAGATCGCCGACGGTGCGCATGTAGTCGGTGGCGGCGATGACGGGACCCTGGCTCGCGTCGAGGCATCGTTCGACGTGCGTCTGGCGCGGCTTCGCGTCGGGATGCAGGCGGTTCCAGCGATCGACCTCCATGCCCTCGCGGCGCAGCTCGGTGAAGCTCGTCACGCTCCAGACGTCGGCGGCGACGTTCCAGTCCTGCTCGAGCAGCTCGGCGGCGGCGAGAACTTCGCGCAGGATGGTTCCGGAGCCGAGGAGTTGGACACGCGCAGAGGCCGCGGAGGCGCGCAGCCGGTACATCCCTTTAAGGATCCCCTCGCGCGCGCCCTCGGGCATCGGCGGATGAACGTAGTTCTCGTTCATCACCGTCACGTAGTAGAACACGTCCTCCTGGTCCTCGAGCATGCGCCGCATGCCGTCCTGCAGGATCACCGTCAGCTCGTAGCCGAAGCAGGGATCGTAGGCCACGCAGTTGGGTACGGTGGAAAACAGGATGTGGCTGGAGCCGTCCTCATGCTGCAGGCCTTCGCCCGACAGCGTGGTGCGCCCGGCGGTAGCGCCGAGCAGGAAGCCGCGCGCGCGGGAATCGCCTGCGGCCCAGACCAGGTCGCCGATACGCTGGAAGCCGAAGCACGAGTAGAAGATATAGAAGGGCAGCATCGGCACGCCGTGCGCGCTGTAGCTGGTCGCCGCCGCGATCCACGAGGAGATGGCGCCGGCCTCGGTGATGCCCTCTTCGAGGATCTGGCCTTCCTTCGCTTCCTTGTAGTAGAGCAGCTCGTCCTTGTCTTCCGGCTCGTAGGTCTGCCCCACGGAAGAGTAGATCGCCACCTGGCGGAACAGCGCCTGCATGCCGAACGTGCGCGCTTCGTCGGCGACGATGGGGACGATGCGCTTGCCGATGCCGGCGTCCTTGAGCCACTGCGAGAGCAGTTGCACGAAGACCATGGTGGTGGACTGCTCGCGTCCCTGGGTGCCTTCGAGGTACTTCGCCATGCTCTCGAGCGATGGCGCAGGCAGCGCATCGCTCTTGCCGATGCGCGCCGGCAGATACCCGCCCAGCGCCTGCCGGCGCTGATGCAGATACTTCATCTCCGGGCTGTCGTCGACGGGCTTGAAGTAGCGCAGCTGGCGCACGTCGTCGTCCGACAGCGGTAGGGCGAAGCGGTCGCGGAAGGCGAGCAACGCGTCGTCCTCCAGCTTCTTCTGCTGGTGCGCGGTCATCCGGCCCTGGCCCCAGTGGCCCATTCCGTAGCCCTTCTTGGTCTGGGCGAGGATCACGGTGGGCTGGCCTTTGTGATTGACCGCGGCGTGGTAGGCCGCATAGATCTTCACCGCGTCGTGGCCGCCGCGCTTGAGCCGGTCGATGTCCTCGTCCGACAGGTGCGCGACCAGCTTCTGCAGCTCGGGGTACTTGTTGAAGAAGTGCTCGCGGTTGAAGCGGCCGTCGGTGGCGGCGTATTTCTGGAACTCGCCGTCCACGGTTTCGTGCAGGCGCCGCAGGATGATGTTCTCGTGGTCGCGCGCGAACAGCGGATCCCAGTCCGATCCCCAGAGGACCTTGATCACGTTCCAGCCCGCGCCTGCGTACAGGCCCTCCAGCTCCTGGATGATCGAGCCGTTGCCGCGCACCGGGCCATCCAGCCGCTGCAGGTTGCAGTTCACCACGAACACGAGATTGTCCAGGCACTCGCGTGCTGCCAGCGACAACCCGGCGAGCGATTCGGGCTCGTCCATCTCGCCGTCGCCGACGAACTCCCAGACCTTGCGGCCCTTTGCGTCGAGGATGCCGCGGTTTTCCAGATAGCGCAGGAAGCGCGCCTGATAGATGGCTGTGATCGGCCCCAGACCCATGGAGCCGGTCGGGAACTGCCAGAACCCCGGCATCAGCCAGGGGTGGCAGTAACTGGACAGACCCTTGCCGCCAGTCTCGCGGCGGTAGTTGTCGAGCTGCTCCTCGCTCAGCCGGCCCTCGAGAAATGCGCGCGCATACATGCCCGGCGCCGCATGGGGCTGGAAGTAGACCAGGTCACCGCTTTGCCCGGCCTTGAAGAAGTGGTTGTAGCCAACTTCGAACAGGTCGGCCACGGATGCATAGGTCGCGATGTGCCCGCCCAGCTCGGAGGCGACCTTGTTGGCGCGTACCACCATCGCGAGCGCGTTCCAGCGGACCAGTGCGCTGATGCGGCTTTCGATCTCGAGGTTGCCCGGGTACTGCGGCTGGTCGGCCAGCGGGATGGTGTTGCAGTAGGGCGTGTTAAGCACGGGCGGCAACGGCACCCGCAGTGCCCGCGCGCGGTCGAGCAGCTTGCGCAGGATGAAGGTCGCCCGCTCGGGGCCTTCGGCCTCGACGATGGCTTCGAGGGCGTCGAGCCATTCCCGGGTTTCGATCGGGTCGAGGTCGGGCGGCAGCACGGCCCAGTGGCCGCTGGAGAGGATATCGGAGAGGTCGGTCATGGGTAAGGCGTGAGGAGTCAGGGGTGGGGAGTCCGAACGTGCGAACCGCCGTATCGTACTCCGGGTTGCGGAGCACATGGTTTGGTTTGTCCTGGCGATTGCCGGAGATTAAAGCATAGAATGCCGAAGCAATGCCATGATGGAGCACGATATGCTGAACGGCGCCCTGGACCCGACGGACTGGAAGATCCTCGCCATGCTGCAGGAGGATGCGCGCATCTCCAACGTCGACTTGGCACAGGCCGTGGGTCTCTCGCCCTCGCCCTGCCTGAGCCGCGTGCGGGCACTGGAGGAGCAGGGGTTCATCCGGCGCTACGTCACGCTGCTGGATCCGCAGCGCGTCGGGATGAAAGTCAGTGTGTTCATCCAGGTCACGCTGGAGAAGCAGATCGAGCCGGCGCTGGACGTGTTCGAGAGGGCGATCCGTGGTCGGCCCGAGGTCATGGAGTGCTATCTCATGACCGGCGAGGCCGACTACCTGCTGCGCGTGGTAGTGCCCGACCTGCAGGCGCTGGAGCACTTCATTCTCAACTTCCTGTCGCGTGTGCCGGGTGTGGGCAACATCAAGTCGAGCTTCGCGCTCAAGCAGGTGAAGTATCAGACTGCGCTACCGCTGCCCGAGCAGGAGGCCAGGCCGCGCGGGCGGCGGGACGCCCCGCGCCGACGCGGCCGGTGAGCGAAGCGCGGCGCTCCGTCAGTCTTGGAGTGCGAAGGGCTGCGGATGGCCCGCGTAGATACGATCGAGGATCTGTGTCTCGCGCCGCTCGATGGTATCCAGGAACTCGCCGGGATCGTCCATGTGGCGGAAGGCGCGAAAGCCGCGTTCCAGGAAGTCCTGCAGCCCGCCCAGCCCCGCCAGACGGGCCGGCTGGCGCATGCCGCGCAGCAGCGAGTAGATCATTGGCTTTTCGACCACTACGGCGAGCGTTGTGCCGATGCCACGGAACAGCTCGATCTGGTGTTTGCGCAGCGCGTAGTTGTCGCAGCGCCGGTACGCCTCGCAGTAGTCGGCCTCGATGATGCGCTCGCGCACGGCAGACTGCTCTTCCAGCACGTCGAGCAGCTGCGCGTCCAGCTCTTCGCTGAGCGCGTCCAGCTCCAGCGCCAGCCCGACGCTGTGCAGCCCGGCTTCGGGCATCAGCCTCACCATGGTCGGGTAGAGCCGCTCCACGGCGGCGTCGCGCTTCCTGGTATCTTTCACGCCATAGACGTCGCTCAGGAAGAACTCCGCGGCCGGACGGTAACGGGGGCTGTCGAGCAGATCGCGATAAGTCCGGGACAGCCGGTCTTGCTGCCACTCCCGCAGAATCTGCCACTTCACGCTGCGCTGCGGATCGCTGAGGTGTGCGGTGCGCAGCGCGTTGGCGCGCTCGATCTGCCGCCGCAGGAAGGCGGAGATTTCGTCCCTGCTGGTGTGGGTTGCGGTCACGGGTCGTACGACGTGTCTCGGCTTGTGCGTATCCAATAGCATGAGCGATACGGTTCACCGTTGACGCAGGTCAACAGCGAACCTGCGCTACCCGGGTATTCTCCGTCGGACTCGTCCCTCGAGCACCCCGGCAAGACACGCAGAATGATCACCCGCCGCCAGTTCCTCAAGGCCGGAATCGCCGGCGGCGCGCTGCTGATCGCAGTGCGCGCCGCCTATGGGCCGTTCTCCGCCGATCCACTGGTTGCCGAGGACCCCGGCTTCGACTATGCAGTGCTGCGCGCGAAGGATCGCAGCGTTCTCGCGGGCGTGGCCCCTGTCATGCTTGCGGGCGCGCTGCCCGCCGACGGCGCCGAGCGGGCGCGCGCGATCGTCGAGGTCATCCGCGGTGTGGACCGCGCGGTGTCCGGACTTCCGCCCAGCGTCCAGGAGGAAGTCGCGCAACTGTTCGCTCTGCTGGGCTTTCCGGTGACGCGCCGCCTGCTGGCGGGCGTGGGCAGCCCCTGGCTCGAAGCGAGCGCAGACTCGGTGCGGCGCTTCCTGGAACGCTGGCGCGACAGCCGGTTCGCCTTGCTGCGCAGTGCATACGCGGCGCTGCACGAGCTGATCATGGCCGCCTGGTACGGCAATCCGGCGGCGTGGGCGCGTATCGGCTATCCCGGGCCTCCAACGGTTGTCACGAGCTGAACGGCGAACCCGAACCACAGAGACACAGAGGATTCTGATTGGGCGGAGGCGGGCTAGCACTGCGGACCGACGCGGACAAGAGTCCCACTCAACGCGATGAGTTTGTCTCCATTCTCTGTGTCTCTGTGCCTCTGTGGCAAGAGGGTTTTGAAAGACCACATCCATGAGCATGCGGGACGTAGTGGCTGAAGGTCTGGCGAGCGGTTGGACGGCGCACGACGCGGCCCGGCTCACCTCCGACCTGCGGCTCGAGGCGGACGTGGCGATCGTCGGCACTGGCGCGGGCGGCGGCACCGCGGCGGAGATCCTCTCGAACGCCGGGCTGCGTGTGGTGATGATCGAAGAGGGGCCGCTGCGCAGTGCGACGGACTTCCAGATGCTCGAGGCGGAGGCCTATCCGCAGCTTTACCAGGAGTCGGCCGGCCGCAAGACCAAAGACAAGGGCATCAACATCCTGCAGGGCCGCTGCGTCGGCGGCTCCACCACGGTCAACTGGACCAGCAGCTTCCGCACCCCGCCCCCGACGCTGGACTACTGGCAGCGCAACTTCGGGCTCGCCGAGCTGACCGTCGAGGAGCTGGCCCCCTGGTTCGCGATGATGGAGCGGCGGCTCAACATCGCGTCGTGGGACACCACGCCCAACTCGAACAACGACGCGCTGCGGCGTGGTGCGCAGCGCCTCGGCATTCCTACCGGGGTCATGCGACGCAACGTCAAGGGCTGCTGGAACCTGGGCTACTGCGGCCTGGGCTGCCCCACCGATGCCAAGCAGTCGATGCTCGTCACCACGATCCCCGCAGCGCTGTCTCGTGGGGCGGTGCTGGTCAGCCGCGCACGGGTCCAGCGCCTGATACTGGAGAAGGATCGCGTGTCGGGGCTCGAATGCACCGCACTGGATGCGAGCGGCCTGCGACCGGGACCGCACAAGGTCATGGTTACCGCCCGGCACTACGTGCTCGCAGCCGGCGCCATCGGCAGCCCGGCCCTGCTCTCGCGCAGCGAGGCACCGGATCCTCACGGACAGGCTGGCCGTCGCACTTTTCTGCACCCCACTTGCGTCTCCGCTGCAGTCATGCCGGAGCGAGTGGACGGCTACGCCGGCGCGCCGCAGAGCATCTACTCCGACCACTTCCTCGATATCCAGCCCATCGACGGGGCGGTCGGTTACAAGCTCGAGGTGCCGCCGTTGCACCCGTTGCTGATGGCGACCACACTGCAGGGCTTCGGCGGGTTCCACGCCGAGCTCATGCGTGAGATGCCCTTCACGCAAGCCATCATCGCGCTGATGCGCGATGGCTTCCACCCGCAGAGCCAGGGCGGAACGGTCTCCCTGAAAAGCGACGGCTCACCCGTGCTCGACTATCCGCTCACCGATTTCCTGTGGGACGGCATGCGCCGCGCGCTGCTGAGCATGGCGGAGATCCAGTTTGCGGCCGGCGCGAAAGCCGTGTTGCCGGTGCACGAGGAAGCCGTGACGCATTCGAGCTGGGCGGAAGCGAAAGCGGCGGTCGAGCGCCTGCCGATGGCGCTGCTGAAGGCCCGCGTGGTGAGCGCCCACGTGATGGGTGGCTGCGCCATGGGCCGCGATCCGCAGACCTCGCTCGTCGATGGCAAGGGCCGGCACCATCAGCTCGCCAACCTGTCCGTGTTCGACGGTTCGGTCTTTCCGACCAGCATCGGCGCCAACCCGCAGCTTTCCATCTATGGGCTGACGGCGCGCAATGCGAGCCGGCTTGCGGCAGAGCTCACCGGCCGGCCTGCGCCGGCTATCGCTTAGGCGGAACCAAAAAACGCGTTAAGCACAGGGGACAAGCAAACCCCAACCGCATGAGCCACGAAGGTCACGAGTTCTCCTCCTCGCTGAAGCGAGGCGATCTCAAAGCCTACGCCGCCGCGCGCTGCCCCCCGGCGGCCTTGGCCGCTTCCTCCTCCTTGATGATGCGGCGCAGGATCTTGCCGACGTTGGTCTTGGGCAGCGGCTCGGTGCGGAACACCACCTTGCGGGGGACCTTGTACCCGGTCAGGTGTTCCTTGCAGTGTTTGATCAGGTCGGCTTCGGTCAGCGCCGGGTCTTTCTTCACGACGACGATCTCCACCGCCTCCCCCGACCGCTCGTCGGCAACCGGGATGGCGGCGACCTCGAGCACGCCGGGATGGGTCATGACCACGTCCTCGACCTCGTTGGGGTAAACGTTGAAGCCCGACACCAGGATCATGTCCTTCTTGCGGTCCACCAGCTTGACGAAGCCGCGCTCGTCCATGAAGCCCATGTCGCCGGTGCGGAACCAGCCGTCGGCGGTGAAAACCTTCGCGGTCTCCTCGGGCTTGTGCCAGTATTCCTTCATCACCTGCGGGCCGCGCACACAGATCTCCCCGACTTCGCCCAGCGGCACCTCTGCGCCGCTGTCGTCGCGGATGCTCACCTCGGTGGAAGGCAGCGGCAGCCCGATGGTGCCGGTGAACTCCCTGGCGTCAAGGGGGTTGGCGCAGACGATGGGCGCGGTCTCGGTCAGCCCGTAGCCCTCGATCAGGGGCACGCCGAACACCTCTTTCCAGCGCTCGGCCACCGCACGCTGCACGGCCATGCCGCCGCCCACTGCGATCTTCAGCCCGCCGGCCTTCACTTCCCGAATCCCCGGGGCATTGAGCAGGGCGTTGAACAGCGTGTTGACTCCGGTTATGGCGGTGAACTCGACTTTCTTCAGCTCCTTGATGAAGCCGGGGATGTCGCGCGGGTTGGTGATGAGCACATTGTGTGCGCCGATCTTCAGAAAGGTCAGCAGATTGGCGGTCAGTGAAAACACATGGTACAGCGGCAGCGCCGTGATGACTGTCTCGCCACCGTCTTTCAGGTTCTGCCCGATCCAGGCGGCGGTCTGCTGCAGGTTCGCCACCATGTTGCCGTGCGTGAGGACCGCGCCCTTCGGTACGCCGGTGGTGCCGCCGGTGTACTGCAGGAAGGCTACGTCGTCCTGCGTGACCTCCACCGGCGCGAGCTGGCCGCCCTCCAGCGCCCGGCGCAGGTCGACCGCCTTGGGGATGTGCCACTCGGGCACCATGCCCTTGACGTACTTCACCACCAGGTTGGTGATGGTGCTCATCGGGAAGGACAGCAGGTCGCCGATGCGCGTGGTCAGCACGTGCTCCACCGACGTGCGGTCCAGCACCTGCTGCAGCGTGCTGGCGAAGTTCTCCAGCACCACGATCACCCTGGCCCCGGAGTCGGCCAACTGGTGCTGGAGCTCGCGCGGCGTGTAAAGCGGATTGACGTTGACCACTGTCATGCCTGCCCGCAACGCCCCGAACATGGTGACGGGATACTGCAGCAGGTTGGGCATCATGATCGCCACCCGATCGCCCTTGGACAGCCCGACCGACCCCTGCAGATAGGCTCCGAAGGCCCGACTCATGCGGTCGAGCTGGCTGTAGGTTATCGTGGCGCCCATGTTGCTGAAGGCCGGCAGGTCGGCATAGCGCTCGCAGCTCTTCTCCAGGATGTCCTTGAGGGAGGCGTATTCGCGCAGGTCGATCTCCGCGGGGACGCCTTCGGGATAGCTCTTCAACCAGATCTTTTCCATGGCGCTCGTCCAGGTATGGCGGCGCTCGGGGCCCGCCGCATGGTAATCGTCAGCCGCCCTTGCACACCCCGCGCACGCCCCGTCTCTTTGATGCAAGTCAAGCATTGCCGGGGGGAGGCGGAAGACAATGTAATTGTTGTATTGTAGGCCGGAAGGCGCTGCGCGGGGTCGCGTGCCTTCCGGCCCTTTCATATCCCCACCGACGGAGTAGACCATGGCCCAGAAGCTCAAAGCGAACACCGAAGACAAGAACGTCACCCAGCTGGTAATGGACTCGGCCCATCAGATCTGGCTGGCCGGCCTGGGTGCCTTTGCGGTCGCACAGACCGAAGGCCCCAAGCTGTTCAACACGCTGGTCAAGGAGGGCGAGTCGGTCCAGGCGAGAGCGGCCAAGGCGGCCAGCGCCCAGATCGACCAGGTGAGCAAGACCGCAACCGGCGCCTGGGACAAGCTGGAGCAGGTGTTCGAGGAACGCGTGTCGAAGTCGCTGAACCGCCTGGGCGTGCCGACCTACAAGGATATCCAGACCCTGTCGAAGCGGGTGGATCAGCTCAACGCGAGCGTGCAGGAACTTGTCCAGGCCGGTGGCGGTGCCAGGAAGGCGGCCCCCCGCAAGCGCGCCCACAAGGCGGGTGGCAAGGAGACGGCGGCCCGCGCTGGCTGATCGCACTACATGCTCCGAGCGCACGCCGCCGGCAAGATCAGCCGGGCGGGGCAGTCCCGGGTCGGCCTGGCCCTGGCGGGCGGCGGTCCGCTGGGAGGTATATATGAGATCGGTGCGCTGCTCGCGCTGGCGGACGCGCTGGAGGGCGTCGACCTCAACGACTTGCACGTCTACGTTGGGGTCAGCTCCGGGAGCCTGATCGCGGCGGGGCTGGCCAACGGGCTGAGCCCGGCTGAGCTGTATCGGATCTACATCCAGAACGCCTCGGTCGAGCATCCGGTCACGGCGGACGTGTTTCTGCGTCCCGCCTTCGGCGAGTACTACCGGCGGGCGGTGGCCATACCCGGGCTGCTGCTCGATTCGCTGTGGGACTTTCTCCAGCACCCGCTGGAGCGCGGCCTGTGGGGCTCCCTGCAGGGGCTGGGGCGGGCGATCCCGCTCGGGGTGTTCGACAGCGCGCCGATGGAGCGATTCCTAGACCGGCTGTTCACCACTGGCGGGCGCACCAATGACTTCCGCAAACTCAAGCATCGCCTGTATCTTGTTGCCACCGACCTGGACAGCGGCGAGTCGGTCGAGTTCGGTGCCCAGGGCTACGACCACGTGCCCATCGCCAAGGCGGTGCAGGCAAGCACCGCGCTGCCGGGCCTGTTTCCGCCGACCCGGATCGACGGGCGCGACTTTGTCGACGGGGCGCTCAAAAAAACGCTGCATGCCTCCGTGGCCCTGCGCGAGGGCGCCAGCCTGGTGTTCTGCATCAACCCCCTGGTGCCCTTCGATGCCAGCCTGGCGAGGAAGCACGGCAAGCCCAAGCATGACAAGCTGATCCAGGGCGGCCTGCCGGTGGTGCTGGCGCAGACCTTCCGGGCGCTCATCCACTCGCGCATGCAGGTGGGCATGGCCCAGTACGAGAAAGCCTATCGCGACGCTGACGTCCTCCTGTTCGAGCCCAACCCGGACGACGCGGAGATGTTCTTCACCAACGTGTTCAGCTATGCCAACCGGCGCCGCGTGTGCGACCACGCCTACCAGCGCACGGTACGCGAGATCGCGCGCCGCCGCCGCGAGCTCGGCCCCATCCTGGCGCACCACGGCATCCGGCTGCGCGCCGAGGTCCTCGACCAGGAACAGCCTCACGTCAAGAGCAGTCCGTCGCTGCGCCTGATCTCCGGGCGCGGGGTCAAGACCAGGCTCGATGCCAGCCTGAGTGGCCTGGACCAGTGGCTGAGCGAACGGCGCGCACCTGCCGGCTTGCACGGACCGAAGGCGAAAGCGCATTGACCAGCAGAAGACGTGGAGGGAAACCTCATCGACCACGAAGGACACGAAGGAACACGAAGGACTGCAACACCGAAGCGACTCAGGTGGTCGCCGCTACTGCCGGTCTGCGTGTCGCCCCTCACCCCAACCCTCTCGCGCGAGGGGAGAGGAAGCACCGTGCGAATCTGCTCGGAGAAGGCCCGCTGCCTTCGATATCCCGGGGTTTTCTTCGTGCTCCTTCGTGTCCTTCGTGGTTAATGGGTTTTCTTTCACGCAGATCCGGAGCCAGATCTCTTGTCGGAGGGACCGGTGAAGAAGACAGCCTGGCGGGCATTTCCCTATCCAGACGAGGCGTTCGATTACACCGGCGCCGCACTGAAAAAGCACTGGGACCGGCTGCACCGAGGCGACCAGGAACCCTATCCGGGCGCCCAGTATCTGACCAGGCTGGGTAAGGGCAACCGCGCCCTGGTCGATTCGATTCCCCGCTTCGACGGCGATTACGCCGCATTGTCGGAGCGGGTGCTCGAGACCTGGCGGCTCTACCACCGCGGGGAGTTTGCTGCTGCCGCCGAGTCGGGGCTCAGCCTGGGCGTCCCCGGCTATGCGGCAGCCAACAAGGCCACGGCCATGTATGCCCACTACCTCGAGCAGAGCAAGCCCGCGAAGCTGAAGCTGTTCCAGGAGATTGCCACGCGGGCCGACGAGGCCCGGGGCATCCTGCCCGACGACGTCAACTCCCACTATCTCTACGCCAACGCGCTCGGACGCTACAGCCAGGGCATCTCGGTGGTCGAGGCCCTGTCCCAGGGCCTGGGTGGGAAGGTCAAGGCGGCGCTCGAGCGCACTCTGGCCCTGCAACCGGAGCATGCAGAGGCGCATGCGGCCATGGGCACCTATCACGCCGAGGTGGTGAGCAAGGTCGGCGGCATGCTCGCCGGGCTGACCTACGGCGCGAGCAAGGACCAGGCGCTGGAGCACTTCGAGCGGGCGCTCAAGCTGCATCCGCAGTCGGCCATCGTGCGCATCGAGTTCGCCAACGGCCTGCTGCTGCTGTTCGGCAACCGTCGGATCGACGACGCCACGCGGCTGTACGTCGAGGCCTCCAAGCTGGAACCCAGCGATGCAATGGAGAAGCTGGACGTTGAGTTCGCCAAGTCCCGGCTGGAGGAGGAGTAGCTGCCAACGCTCAGCAACTCAAGCTCTAGAACGCCAAGGACGCCAAGGGAGAGGCGCATCACTCCTGCAGCACGAGCGAACCCACAAGCCTGCTCTTTGTCAATCCCGCTCGTCGCTGATGGCACCGCCTAGTGGCGGTTGCTGTTCGGTGCGCTCTGTCATCGATCGAGGCTTGGAGGATTGCTTCTCGCTCTTGGCCGTTGCTCGAGTCTTGCTGGATTTCCTTTGCGTCCTTTGCGTCCTTGGCGTTGAGCGCTTGTCCTGGATCCCTTCGCCAGGGGCGAGCGCAAGGCGATCGGCCTCGTCTGGGGGGGGCGGTGAATCCCACGAGCCGAGCAGGGTAACGAACAGCAGCTGCTCGAACTGGCCTGCGAAAAGCTGCGCCACGGGTTCGGGGTCGGCGATCAGATTGCGGTCGGTGACGATACCGAACTGAACGCCGCCGTCGTAGCTCATGATGCTGATGCCCAGCCCGATGGTGCCCGACTGCGGCACCCAGCACACGACTTCCTTCAGGCGTGCGCCGGCCATGTGCAGGGGCTGCTGGGGACCGGGCACGTTAGTCATCACCGCGGTGGCGCGGCTGGCGAGCAGGTCGAGAATTTCCTGCTGGACGCGCTTGGGTGCCATGCCGACCGCCGCCAGCAGTCCGAGGGCGACCAGCGCCTGCCTCGAGGCCTTCAGCTCGGTCATGCGCCGCTTCACTTCGTACAGCCGCTCCAGCGGGTTCTCGATCCCCAGTGGCAGCAGCACGGCGACCAGACCGAAGTAGTTGCCCAGTGCGTTGGCCTTCTCCTCGGGACGCATGTTCACGGGGACCAGCGCGCGCAGCTCGACGCCTTCCACGGGATCCCCCTGGTCCTGCAGGTAGGTGCGCAGCGCGCCCGCCACGCAGCTCAGCAGCACATCGTTGACCGAGGATCCCGTCGAGTGGGCGACCGCCTTGACCTCGTCGAGCGCCAGCCGGTCGGTCCAGGCTACCCGCTTGGCCCCGGTGGGGGTGCCCTTGAAGCGCGTGGGCGAGTCGGTGGGCATCAACGCCAGCCGCGCTGCTTCGGCGGCGAGGTCGATGCCCTGGCGCGCGTAGTCGAGCGCATGGGTAGGGTGCAGCAGCAGGTCGAAGTAGGCTCCCACCAGGGCGTTGCCGGTCTGCCAGGTCGCGCCCACCGTGCTGGTGACCGGCGCGAGCCAGCGGCCGAGCAGGTTGTCTGCCTCGGCGGTGCCGGGCTCGGGATGCGGCGGTGCTGCCGCGGCGCCTTCGTCGGTCAGCCCCAGCAGCACCTTCGCCAGTGCGATGCCGTCGGCGTAGCAGTGGTGGATGCGGGCCACCCATGCGCTTCCGCCGGCGTACCGGTCCACCAGGTGGAATTGCCAGAGCGGGCGCGCGGGATCCAGCGGCGTGCTGACGAGGTCGCTGACGAGGTCGTACAACTCGCGCTTCCCAGCCGGCCGTGGCAGGCCGATGCGGCGCACGTGGAAGCTCAGATCGAAGTCGTCGGCCTGCTCCCAATGGGCCGAGTCGCCGTCCATCACCACCCGCTGCCGAAAACGCGAATGGCGCAAGAAGCGCGTCTCGATCAGCGTCTGGAAGTGCTCGAAGCTGATCTTGCGGTCCAGGGCAATGACCCCCGCGACCATCATCGGGTTCGCCGGCCGGTCCATCCGCAGCCACGCGGTGTCGATGGCCGACATGGGCTCGCGTCTAGGCATGATCTGTACTCGGGCGCACTGTTACCGGCGCGTGGCGGCTTAGCAGGTTCACGATACAGAGCGCCGATGCCAGCTTCCTTGCGTTACGTCAAAGGGATGCCACCGGGCCGGTCCTAGATTAGTGCCATCGTGAGCGGTATTGTCAATCCCGTCCATTCGGTCGAGGAGCGATTGCCATGCGTTACTTCATCACCGGCGCCACCGGCTTCATCGGTTCGCGGCTCGCCAAAAGGCTTCTGGAGCGCGATGGCTCCGTGGTCTATTTCCTGGTCCGCGATCACAAGCTGGCCACAGCGGATGCCCTGCGCGCACGCTGGGGGGTGGGTCCCGAGCGCGCCATCCCGGTAGTGGGCGATCTGACCCAATCGCACCTGGGTGTTGCCCAGGTCGATCGCGAGCGGCTGCGCGGTCAGATCGACCATTTCTTCCACCTGGCTGCGGTCTACGATCTCAAGGCGAGCGCCGAGGCCCTGGAGATGGCCAACGTCCAGGGCACCCGCCATGCAGTCGAGTTCGCGGGTGAGATCGGGACAGGCTGCTTCCATCTGGTGAGCTCCATCGCCGCGGCCGGGTTCTACGAAGGCGTCTTTCGCGAGGACATGTTCGACGAGGCGGAGAACCTCGAGCACCCGTACTACCGCACGAAGCACGAGTCCGAGCGCATCGTGCGCGCGGAGTACAAGCGGCCCTGGCGGATCTACCGCCCCGGCATCGTGGTGGGGGACTCGCGCACCGGCGAGATGGACAAGATCGACGGGCCCTACTATTTTTTCAAGCCGATCCAGAAGCTGCGTGCGATGCTGCCGGCGTGGATGCCCGCCATTGGCCTCGAGGGCGGCCGGCTCAACCTGGTGCCGGTGGACTTCGTGACGGCGGCCATGGATCACATCGCTCACCAGCCTGGCCTGGACGGCGGGTGCTTCCATCTCACCGACCCCCACCCCCGGCGGGTGGGCGATCTGCTGAACATCTTCGCCCGGGCCGGTCACGCTCCGGAGATGACGCTGCGGGTGAACACCCGCATGTTCGGCTTCATTCCCGAGAATCTGCGCCGCGGCCTCACGCACCTCAAGCCGGTGCGCCGCATCGGCGAGCAGATCATGAAGGACTTCGGCCTGCCGCCGGGAATCCTGCAGTTCGTCAACTACCCGACACGCTTCGACAACCGCGAAGCTCAGCGCGCGTTGGCCGGCTCAGGAATCGAGGTTCCGCCGATCGAGGCCTACGCCTGGAAGCTGTGGGATTACTGGGAGCGGCACCTGGATCCGGACCTGTTCGTCGATCGCAGCCTGAAGGGTGCGGTGAAGGGCAAGGTCGTGATGATCACCGGCAGCGGCCAGGGCATAGGCAAGGCGACGGCACTCAAGATCGCCGCGGCCGGCGCGACCGTGCTCGTGGTGGACCGCGAGGCGGAGCGGCTGGCCGAGACGAAGCAGGAGATCGAGGACGCAGGCGGCCGGGCGGCCACGTACCAGTGCGATCTCACCGAGCTCGATCAGGTCGACGGCATGATCGCGCAGGTGCTCGCTGAGCATGGCGCAGTGGACATCCTGGTCAATAATGCCGGGCGCTCGATCCGGCGGTCAATCGAGCACTCCTTCGACCGCTTCCACGACTTCGAGCGTGTCATGAAGCTGAACTACTTCGGCGCGCTGCGCGTGACGCTGGGCCTGCTGCCAGCCATGCAGAAGAGGAAGCAGGGCCACGTGATCAACATCTCCTCCATCGGCGTGCTTACCAACGCCCCGCGCTTCTCCGCGTACGTGGCCTCCAAGGCTGCGATAGACGCCTTTGCGCGCTGCGCCGCATCGGAGTTCGCGGACGACGGCATCGCCTTCACCACCGTCAACATGCCGCTGGTGCGCACCGCCATGAGCGCGCCGACCAGAATCTACCAGCAGACCCCGATGCTGTCGCCGGAAGAGGCCGCCGACCTGGTCGTCAAGGCCGTCATCGAGCGCCCGGAGCGCGTCGCGACGCGGCTGGGGATATTCGCCGAGGTTGTGCACGCGGTGGCGCCGAAGGTCGGCCACATCATCATGAACACCGCCTATCGCATGTTCCCCGAGTCCGCAGCCGCGCTGGGCAAGCAGGAGGCCGAGGTCCAACCCACGCCCGAGCAGATCGCGTTCGTCGAGCTCACGCGCGGGTTTCATTTCTAGGACCAAAGCGGCTCGAGAGATGACGATCCCGGCAAAGAATTCCCCGGGATCCGTGTAGTTCCGCCCCAAGGCTTGAACCACGGAGGACACGGAGGAACACGGAAATCTTGTTGTGGTCGGTCGGTCTGCACCGTGGGTACCTTGTGGGCATCTCCACACGCGACACGACGGTCGAGATGTGGCTGTTTTCCTCCGTGTCCACCGTGTCCTCCGTGGTTCATCTGTCTGGAGTAGTTCTCTCATAGCAGCCGGTTGGGTATACCGGCTGCGCCGGGTTACGACGGGAGACGAGTCGCCCCGGCGCGGATCTCGTCGTACAGGCGTTGCGCAACCGCTGCGGAGAACAGCAGCGTGAGGTGGCCCACGCCCACAAATGGGATGTTCGTGGCGTGAGCAAGGATGGCGCTGTCCTGCGGCGCGACGAAGTTGTCGTTCCAGGTGAATAACGACACGATTGGGACCCGCGGTGGTGCGTGTTCTGTTGCGTTGAGGGCCGCGAGCCAGGGGTTGCCCGGACGCAGTTGCGCGCCGTCGGCGCCGATCGCCAGCCGGGCAAGCGCGCTACCGTGGTGGGGTGAGCCCAGCGTGATCACTCGCGCCACGCGCGTGACCCCATGGTTTCTCAGGTAGGCGCGGGCGATCAGGCCGCCCATGCTGTGGCCGACCAGCACCACTTGCGATGCCTGCGTCTCTTCGCAGATCCGCTCGATCTCGTCGGCAAGCTGGCGTGCCAGTGCGAACATCAGGCCGATCTGCAGCAGCCTCAGGACGATGGCCGCCAGCAGAGCCAGCACCAGACATAGCGCGATCGGCACGCCGGCAGACGCAAGCCATGCTCCGGCGAGCAGGTAGAGCCCGAGCTCCAGGATGAGCAGCGCGATCAGGTAGCGAGCGAGCACGGGGCGGGGGCGTGTTTCCGACTTGGCGAGATGCTAGCGCACTCGTTACCGTCACCCGAGACAGTTGGAGGAGGGCAGCGCCCCATGCGGGTTGGGTATTGGGTATAGGGTGTAGCGTGTAGGCTGTAGCGGGAACGGAAGTTGCCTTCGGCGACTGAAATGACCATCTACGACCTCAAACCGAAGTTCCAGACCCTGCTGCGGCCGATCACGCGCGCCCTGCATGACATCGGGGTGACCGCGAACCAGGTGACGCTGGCGGCCTGCCTCCTGTCGGTCGCCCTGGGCGTTGTGCTGTGCCTGTGGGTGCAGCATAGTGCCCTGTTCCTGCTGCTGCCGCTCTGGCTGTCCCTGCGCATGGCGCTCAACGCCATCGACGGCATACTGGCCCGCGAGTTCGGGCAGAAGTCCGACCTCGGCGCCTTCCTCAACGAGCTGACCGACGTGGTGTCGGATGCGGTCCTGTATCTGCCTTTCGCGTTCCTGCCGCACTTCGGCTGGCTGGAGGTGACGGTGGTGATCCTCCTCGCTGCCCTGTCCGAGATGGCCGGAGTGGTGGCCGTCATGACCGGCGCATCGCGGCGCTACGATGGACCTATGGGGAAGAGCGATCGCGCTTTCGTGCTCGGCGCGCTCGGACTGGCCATCGGTCTGGGACTGCCGCCGGCAGCTTGGCAGCTCGCGGTCTTTCCGGTCATGGCGCTTCTGCTGTGCGTGACGATCGCCAACCGCGTGCGCCGCGGCCTGGCAGAGGCCGCGGATGATGGCAAGGGGCCGGCATGATCGAGCGGCCGGCCGCTGCGCTGATCACCGGCTTCGCGCGTCTGGTCACCGGCGTGCAGGCGCGCTGGATCGGCTGCGGGCCGTCGAGCGAGCAGCGCATCTACTACGCCAACCACAGCAGCCACGGCGACTTCGTGCTGATCTGGACCGTGCTGCCCGCGGCGCTGCGGGCATGCACGCGTCCAGTTGCCGCACGCGACTACTGGGATGCGGGCGAGCTGCGCCGCTTCCTGATCCACCGCGTGTTTCGCGGGGTGCTGGTGGACAGAGGTGCAGACCCGAAAGCGAAGGATCCCCTGGTGCCGCTGATCGAAGCCCTCGACCAGAGTGACTCGCTGATCATCTTCCCCGAAGGCACACGCAACACGGAGGAGGAGATGCTGCCCTTCAAGAGCGGGATCTACCATCTCGCCCGGCAGCGCCCTGGCGTGGATCTCGTCCCAGTGTGGATCGAGAACGTCGGCCGCGTCATGCCCAAGGGGCAGGTCCTGCCAGTCCCGCTGCTGTGCTCGGTCAACTTCGGCGCGCCCATCCGCCTGCAGGAGAGAGAGGACAAGCAGGCTTTCCTGGATCGGGCGCGGCTTGCCATCATCGAGCTGCAGAGGCGTGCATGACTGCGCAACAGCAGACCCTGTGGCTGCTCGCCGGCACCGCCGGCGTGCTGGTGTTCGCCACCCTCGTGGGACAAGGCCTGAGATGGCGCTTCGCCGCGCGCGGGCAGGGCGACAACCCCGTCATCGCCAACCTCAACGCGCGCATTTACGCGTGGTGGGTGATGGTTGGCTTGATGGGGGCCGCCTTCGTGTTCGGCAAGACCGGCGTGATCGTGCTCTACGGTCTCGCTTCGTTCTTTGCGCTGCGTGAGTTCATCACGCTGACGCCAACCCGTCGCGGCGACCATGTGGCGCTGCTGGTGTCTTTCTTCATCGTCCTGCCGGGCCAGTACCTGCTGGTGGCGAGCGAGCAGTACGGAATGTTCGCCATCTTCATCCCGGTCTATGCGTTCCTGATCCTTCCGATCCTGCAGGCGCTGTCATCCGATACCAATCATTTCCTGGAGCGCTCCGCCAAGGTGCAATGGGGCCTGATGATCGCGGTGTACTGCATCAGCCATGTGCCCGCGTTGTTGCTGCTGCACATCTCCGGATACGAGGGCCGCAACGTTCTGCTCATCGCCTTTCTGATCATCGTGGTGCAGATGAGCGACGTGCTGCAATACGTGTGGGGCAAACTCTTCGGTCGCCGCAAGATCGCGCCTGAGCTGTCCCCTTCGAAGACGGTCGAGGGATTCGTCGGTGGAGTCTTGACGGCCTCCGCGCTGGGCGGGGCGCTGTGGTGGATCACGCCGTTCAGCGTGTGGGAAGCGGCCGGCATGGCGGTGATCATCTGCATCATGGGCTTCCTCGGCGGGTTGGTCATGTCCGCCATCAAGCGCGACCGCGGTGTGAAGGACTGGGGACACATGATCGAGGGCCACGGCGGCATGCTCGACCGGCTCGATTCGGTGTGCTTCGCCGCGCCGATTTTCTTTCATGTCACGCGGTACTTCTACACCGCTTGAAGCGACAGCTTGCTGTTGGCGCGCCTGCCTGAGTAAGGAAGGCGCCGGACAGCGGGTTGATGCGGATCAGCGAGGGAGAAAGACGCAGCGCGTCAAGCTGTCTATTGCGAGACTGGAACGCAAGTGATGCGCTGGTTCTCCAGGACGCACTCCAGGTTGCCGTTCAACCTGAACTCAGTGCGCTTTTTCCCCTCCTCCACGCTGACGCGGATCATATCTTCCGCCAATACCGCCGGCGCCTGCGCGAGCGTGAGGGCCAGCAAACCGGCATGAATCCTGACGAACATGATGAAACTCCAAGGTCGAGATATACGTATAGCTTACAGCGGGGCCCTGATGGCGGCGTGTCCTGGCGCAAGGTGTGAACACGCACAGCCACAGGGAACGGCTGGGCGGGTAGTCCCGCACAGCCGTCCGGCATAGTCGCGTTTACATCGGCATGATCACCGTGTCGATCACGTGGATCACGCCGTTATCGGCGGCGATGTCGGTCTTGGTGACGGTCGCGTTGTCTACCATCACCTTGCCGCCGTCGACGCTAACCATGAACGAGTCGCCCTCGACGGTCTTCACTGCGCCGGGCTTGACGTCCTTGGCCATTACCTTACCGGGCACGACGTGATAGGTCAGCACCGCGGCGAGCTTGGCCTTGTCCTTCAGAAGCGCGTCCAGATCGGCTTTCGGGATCTTGGCGAACGCGGCGTCGGTCGGCGCGAACACGGTGAACGGCCCTGGGCCCTTCAATGTGTCGACCAGGCCGGCGGCCTTGAGCGCGGTGGCGAGCGTGTTGAACTGTCCGGCCGAGACGGCGGTATCGACGATGTCCTTGGCCCAGGCATTCGTGGCGATCAGGGTTGTGGCAGCGATTGCAAGCAAAGCCTTCTTCATGTTGAACTCCTTGGGTTGGTTGCGCGGCGCCGACCGGTGCGCACGACACCGCATGAACGGATAGCTGGAAAGCGCCCCAGCGTGGCTTTTCACACCGAAAAACGGTTGCTCACTTCACGCGCGCGACCGCCGAGCGCCCGGCTCGTGCCCTGCGATGTCGATCGCGCTCCATTCGATCTCCCGGGAAACCTGACAGCGGCGGCCGACTGCCTCCTCACCGCAGCGCGGTCTTCGCGCCGCAGGCTGCAGCGATCGCCGCGTTTTCTTCCGCGGCTGCAGGTGCCGAGTAGGCGGGCAGGCCGTGGTGCTTGTCGGCCCAGACGATCTCGCCGTTGGCGAAGTTGCCGCTGTACATCTGCCACGCGTTCACGGCAACCCGCCCGGCGCCGCAATCCACCGCGTACAGCACCTTGACCGAGCGGTGCGGATACCACGGCGCGCCGGTCACAGGATCGAGTCCGAGCGTGATGGTTTCGGCGTAGTTGCGTAACACCCATACCGACTTTGCACCGGCGATTTCGGTGACCGAGAACCGATCGATGTAGGCGGCGCTAGTGCTCGCGCCCGCAACCAGCGTCCACTGGGGTGCGGCGGCCTGGGCAGCCGTGGCGAGAGTCAGGGCGGTGGCGGTGATGATACGGCTCAGCATGGTTATCTCCTTGATTGGGCGACTGAAATAAGGTTGCGTCGGTGGACCGGGATGGATTCGGTTAGGCGTGTCTAACGCTTGTCTAAGACAAAGCATCACACGACTTGGACAAGATGTCAATAGATCTATGCAAGACCTGGACAAATGGTCGACAGAGCTGATGAAGCCTGTCAGCCCGGATCAGCGATGCTTGAACCGGTCGCCCGTCTATGGGAGGGGGTAGGTGAGCACGCACGGAGGGCGTTCATGGCATTGCCGACTCGAGCGGTCAGCCGCACACCTGGACGCCCGTCGGCACGACTACCAGGACAAGACCTGGTCATGGATTGGTGTCTGGGCTGGCCTCGCTCGCTTCGGGGCCTTTTGCCGCCTCGGCGATTGAATCAGCGCTTCGCCGGCTTGCCGGCAGGAAAGGGGGTTAGCGGATTGCCAGCGATACGCGCGGACGGCGAGGGCCGGCTAGCAGGTGGGCGGCGGCGGAACCTGGAACGCCAGGATCCAGTACGGCTTGCCGCTGAAAGCGAACTCCCCTGCGATGGTCATGCCGAGCCCATCCGCGTGGGCAGCCAGCGAACGTGCATTGTCCTTCGCAATGAACGCGACACCCGCGTCGTAACCGCCCGCGACCTCGCGGCGCAACGCGTCGTACAGTCCGCGTAGCAGCCCGCGGCCCCGGTGGCTGTGCGCCACGCATACCGGACCATAGATGAACGTGTTCTGCGATGCGAGCGGCCGGCCGAGAAAGCTCGCGCGCGGGAACTGCTCGATCAGTGCGGCAAGCAGCGGGAGCTGGCGGTGGAACACGAGGGTGCCGGCGCACAAATAGCCGCAGATCTCCCCGGCGTCATCGGCCACCATCACCGCGACCTCCCGTGCCATTTGCGCGAAGTGCTCCGCAGTGAAAGCGGCGGAAAGGAATCCATCGCGGCGCTGCTCCTCCGTCAGGTTGGCATGAAGGTTGCCGTTCTGGATCGCCAGGACTGCAGGGAAATCGTTGGGCGAAGCGGTGCGGTATCGCATCGGCGCATTTTACCGGCGGGGCACAGGAGAAGAGGCGATGGAACGGTTCGTGGTAGCAGCCTTGGTCTTGTTCTTCGGCGTGGGGTTGGTCATCTACGCGTTCCGGGCTTTCGAGTCCGGAGAAGTGCGTGCGGGACCGAACTTCCCGCACGGCGTGCTCACGCCCACCCGCGACGACAGCCCTGGAATCTTCCACGCCTTCGTCCTGCTTTACCTGTGCGGGGGCATTGTCCTGGCGGTTTGGGGGCTGCTGATGGTGTTCGGGGGCTCGGTGGCTGCGCCGTTCATCTACCCGTTCTTTTAGCAGCGCCAAGCCCGCGGAATGCCTTCCGTCGGCTTATTCCCGGCGAAGAACGTACACGGCATCTTCCGTCGCGGCGTCGACGG
>DAIQQA010000159.1:0-11202 GCA_036787045.1 Burkholderiales bacterium
GGGTGTGGGAATCGGCGACAGCATCGGTGTGGGCGAGCGCAGCTTTCGCATCGCAGCCGAGGTGATCGAGGACCCCGAGACCAGCGTCGGCTTCCTCAACCTCGGTCCGCGGCTCGTCATGAATCTGGCCGACCTGCCGTCCACCGGCCTGATCACGCTCGGCAGCCGCGTGCGGTACAGGCTGGGCGTGGCGGGCGATCCGTCCGCCGTGCAGGCTTTCCGGGAATTTGCTGCTGCCCGCACCGGTCCAGGCCAGCGCGTCGAGGACGTGCGCGAGGCGCGTCCCGAGGTGCGCTCGGCGCTGGAGCGGGCCGAGAAGTTTCTGGGTTTGTCGGCGCTGCTCTCCGTGCTCCTCGCGGCAGTAGCGGTGGCCCTGGCGGCGCGGCGCTATCTGCGCCGACATCTGGATGGCGTGGCGGTAATGCGCTGCCTGGGCGCGAGCCAGTCGCTGATCGTGCGCCTGCACGTGCAGCAGTTCGTGCTGCTCGGGCTGGCGGCGAGTGTGGCCGGCTGTGCGCTCGGCGCGGCGGGTCAGGCAGTGCTCGCGCGGTTGCTGCAGCCGCTGGTCGGCGTTGCACTGCCCCTCCCGGGGCCGCTGCCCGTGCTGCAGGGTTTCGCTGCAGGCTTCGTGCTGCTGCTGGGGTTCGCCATCCCGCCCATCGTGGCGTTGCGGCGCGTGCCGACATTGCGGGTCTTGCGACGGGATTTGGGGCTGCCCGATACCGCCGGCTGGGCGGGCTACGCCGTGGGCGTGGCCGCACTGGCGGGGCTGATCCTGTGGGAGGCGCAGGACGCCAGAACCGGCTGGCTAGTGCTGGGCGGAGCGCTCGGCACGATGCTGGCCCTGTCGCTGGTAACGCTGGCGTTGCTGCGCCTGTTCTCCTGGTCGGGCCGGCGCGCGGGGTTCGCGTGGCGGTTCGGTCTCGCGAGCCTGCGGCGCCGGCGATTGTCCACGGTCACCCAGGTCGTGGCGCTGGGCATCGGGATCATGGCCCTGGTGCTGCTCACGCTGGTGAGAACCGACCTCCTGGCGAGCTGGCAGCACAGCCTCCCGGCCAATGCACCCAACCGCTTCCTGGTGAACATCCAGCCCGATCAGATCGAGCCGCTGCGAGCGTTTTTCGCGCAGGAGGGCGTTGCGGCCCCGGCCTTCTATCCGATGATTCGCGGCCGCCTCACCCAGGTCAACGGCCGCGAGGTGTCTTCTCTCGATTATGCGGATGAGCGCGCCAAGCGCCTCATCGACCGCGAGTTCAACCTGTCCTGGGCCGAGCAGCCGCAGCTGGACAACCGCATCCTGGCAGGCCGGTGGTGGACACCGGCCGAGCACGGCCAGTCGATGTTCTCCGTGGAGGAGGGGATCGCGCAGACGCTCGGCATCAAGATCAACGACCGCCTCACCTACGAGATCGGCGGCAGCCGGCTCGAAGGCAGGGTAACGTCCCTGCGCAAGGTGGACTGGGATTCGTTCCACGTGAACTTCTTCGTGGTCGCCCCTCCCGGCGTGCTCGACCCATTCCCTGCGACTCTCGTCACCAGCTTCCACCTGCCGACGGATCAGGCCGCACTCATGGATCGGCTGGTGAAGCGCTTCCCCAGCCTGCTTGTGATCGATGTGGCGGCGGTGCTGGGCCAGATCCAGCGGATTATGGACCAGGTCGTGAAGGCAGTGGAGTTCGTCTTCCTGTTCGGCCTGCTGGCCGGCGCGGTGGTCTTGTTCGCGGCCATTAGCGCGACCCATGACGAGCGGGTGCTGGACGCCGCCATCCTGCGCACGCTGGGCGCCACCGGCCGGCAGATGCTGGCGGTCAACGTCGCGGAGTTCGCTGCTATCGGCGCGCTGGCCGGGCTGCTGGCGTCGATCGGCGCGACCGTGCTCGGCTACTTGCTCGCCACGCGGGTCCTGAACGTGCCGTACACCATCGACCCGACCGTCTGGGTGGTGGGATTGATCGGGGGCACAGCGGGCGTGCTCCTTGCTGGCTTGCTCGGGACGCAGCGCGTCTTGCGCACACCGCCGATGGCGATTTTTCGAGAGACAGCGTGACAGATGAGGCGTGACAGGAACTGCGTGACAGACAAAGCGTGACAGATCGAGCGTGACCCGTGAGGCTTGACAGGCAAGGCGTCGCCGGTACGTTGGCAGAGGCGGCGCTCCATCTGTAACGCCTTTCCTGTGCACGCCTCATCTGTCACGTTTCACCTGTCACGTTTCCCCCCAACAGCCGCACCCATGCTACACTCCCGCCCCCTCTGAGAACCCGGTTTCGCTCCATGACCCGCCCCATCCGCAACATCGCCATCATCGCCCACGTCGACCACGGCAAGACTACCCTGGTCGACAAGCTCCTGCGCCAAGCCGGCGTGTTCGCCGCGCACGAGCACCTGGAGGAGCGCGTGATGGACAGCAACGACCTGGAGCGCGAGCGGGGCATCACCATCCTGGCCAAGAATGCGGCACTGGACTACGCGGGTGTGCACATCAACATCGTGGACACGCCAGGCCACCGCGACTTCGGCGGTGAGGTGGAGCGCGCGCTGTCGATGGTCGACGGCGTTCTCGTGCTGGTGGATGCGGTGGAAGGGCCCATGCCCCAGACCCGCTTCGTCACTCGCAAGGCCCTGGCGCGGGGGTTGAAGCCGGTGGTCGTAGTGAACAAGATCGACCGCCCCGGCGCGCGCCCCGAGTGGGTGGTGAACCAGACCTTCGACCTGTTCGACAAGCTCGGCGCGACCGACGAGCAGCTCGACTTTCCGGTCGTCTACGCCTCTGCCCTCCAGGGTGTCGCGACGCTCGACCTGAGCCAGCCCGGCCAGGACATGCGGCCTCTGTTCGACGCCATTCTTCAGCACGTTCCGCAGCCGAAGTTCGACTCCGAGCTGCCGCTGCAGTTGCAGATCAGCGCGCTGGACTATTCGAGCTACGTGGGTCAGATCGGCATCGGACGCATCACGCGCGGGAGGCTCAAGGCCGCGCAGCAGGTCCTGATCTTCAGCGCCGATGGGCAGCCGCGCGCGGCCAAGGTCGCCCAGGTGTTCGGCTTCCAAGGCCTGCAGCGCGTGCCGCTGGACACGGCCGAGGCCGGGGACATCGTGCTGCTGCAGGGCATCGAGGGGCTCACCATCGGCTGCACCCTGTGCGATCCCGAGCGCCCGGAGCCGCTGCCGCTGCTGGCGGTCGACGAACCCACACTCACCATGCACTTCCAGGTCAACACTTCGCCGTTCGCGGGTCGGGAAGGGAAGTTCGTGACCAGCCGGCAGCTGCGCGACCGACTGCATCGCGAGCTGCTGTCGAACGTGGCGCTGCGCGTGGAGGACACGGCCGACGCGGACGTGTTCCTGGTATCCGGGCGCGGCGAGCTGCACCTGACCATCCTGCTGGAGAACATGCGCCGCGAGGGCTACGAGCTGGCGGTCTCGCGCCCGCGCGTGCTGTTCCGGGACATCGATGGTGTCAGATGCGAGCCCTACGAGATGCTCACGGTGGACGTCGACGGGCAGCATCAGGGTGCGGTCATGCAGGCGCTGGGCGAGCGGCGCGGCGAGCTGCAGGACATGCAGCCCGACGGCAAGGGGCGGGTGCGGCTGGAGTACCGGATTCCGGCCCGGGGCCTGATCGGCTTCCAGACCGAGTTTCTCAACACCACCCGCGGTACCGGCCTGATGAGTCACGTGTTCGACGAGTACGGACCGCTCAAGCCCGAGATGCCCGAGCGCCACAACGGCGTGCTGGTCTCCGCCGAGGAGGGCGAAGCGGTGGCCTACGCGCTGTTCAACCTCGAGCCGCGCGGGCGCATGTTCGTCAGCCCGGGCGATCCCGTATACGAGGGTATGATCATCGGCATCCACAGCCGCGACAACGACCTGGTGGTCAACCCCATCAAGACCAAGAAGCTCACCAACATCCGCGCCGCGGGCAAGGACGAGAACGTCATCCTCACTCCGCCGATCAAGCTCACGCTGGAATCGGCGATCGAGTTCATCGCCGACGACGAGCTGGTGGAGATCACACCCAAGTCGATCCGGCTGCGCAAGCGCTTCCTGACAGAGCACGAGCGCAAGCGTGCAGAGCGCGCGACCGTCGAAGCCTAGATCCCCTACGGCCCGACCGCAGAGGCGCAAAGACGCAAAGGGGACCGCAGAGAGATCTAGAACGGACTGGCCCTGCTGTTGGAGTGACGCCGTCTCCCGCACCGCAGGGTATAGTCCCTGCCCAAGCGCCGCGATTCCTCATCGCAGCCCGGCACGGCGGATTCGAAGCCGATAGGATTCCTTTGCGTGGCCTTTGCGCCTCTGTGCCTTTGCGGTCATCGGTAGGGGGTAGGGGCGAGGTATACTCGCAAAATGGACTTCAGCTACCTCGCCATCTTTACCGCCGCGCTGTCCGGCGTCGCGCTGATCGCGGTGCTGTGGGTCGGGTTCCGCGTGGGGGCACTGCTGCGCAGGAACGAGGATCTTCCGGAAGTGGTCTCGCAGGTGCTGGAGAAGAAGCACCTCGCCATGCTGAAGGACCTCAACGACGGGCTCAACAGCCTGGCGGACCGTGTCGGGCACAATCAGACCGAGAACTCGGAGCGGCTGCGCAACACCGTCTCGCAGGATCTCAAGCAGACCCGCGATGCGCTGCTCGTCCTGCAGCTGTCGCAGACCGAGGAGCTGTCCGCTAACCGCGAGAACCAGTCGCAGCGCCTGGGCGCGCTGGCGGCCGAGCTCAACGCCAAGCACGACGAGCTGCGCGTCGAGCTGCTCACCCGCGTGCTGGAGCGCCTGGCCGAGCAAGAACGCGCGAACCAAGAGCTCATCCACAACACCCTGCACAGCATCAGCCAGCAAGTGGCCGGCTCGATCGAGTCGCTCACCCGCACCACCGACGCGCGCCTGGAGCAGATCAGCGGCAAGGTGCACGAGCGGTTGGAGGAGGGGTTCAAGCGCACCAACGAAACGTTTGCCAACGTCATGGCGCGGCTGGCGACGATCGACGAGGCGCAGAGAAAGATCGACGGCCTTACCAGCAACGTCGTGAGCCTGCAGGAGCTGCTGGGTGACAAACGCTCCCGCGGCGCTTTCGGCGAGATCCAGCTCGAGGCGCTGGTGCGAAACCTCCTGCCGCCGAACGCTTTCGAGTTCCAGTACACGTTGTCGAACGGCAACCGTGCCGACTGCGTGCTGAAGCTGCCCGAGCCGACCGGCATGGTGGCGGTGGACGCCAAGTTCCCGCTGGAGAACTACCACCGCATGTTCGACCTCGGACTGCACGAGGGCGACCGCGCCCAAGCCCAGCGCCAGTTCCGCACCGACCTGCGGTTGCACGTCGACGACATCGGCGAGAAGTACATCGTCGCCGGCGAGACCTCGGACGGTGCGGTGATGTTCGTCCCGGCGGAGGCGGTGTTCGCAGAGATCCATGCGCACCACGCCGAAGTGGTGGACTACGCCATGCAGCGGCGCGTGTGGATCGTCTCGCCGACCACGATGATGGCAGTGCTGAATACTGCGCGCGCCGTACTCAAGGACGTCGAGACCCGTCGGCAGGTGCACATCATCAAGGACGAGCTGTCGAAGCTGGGCAAGGACTTCGGCCGCTTCGACCAGCGCCTGCGCAAGCTCGCCGATCACATCCGCCAGGCTCACCAGGACACCGAGGAGCTGCGCGTCACCGGCGACAAGCTCACGCGCCGCTTTACCCAGATCGAGCGGGTCGAGCTGGACCAGCTGCGCAGCGTGACGGAGTTCGAGCACACACTCATCGAGGCCCCCGCCGAGCGGGAAAGCGGGTGAGGCGAGGACTGAGTGATCGCAGCGCGGGTTCGCGCAGCGTGACCCGCCGCATCATCGGTGCCATGCGCACGGCGCAATATGCTGCGCTTTTGCGCCCTACGCGCTGAGTGCTGGGCGCCATCAGATGTTCAAGGCCATGAGAAACTGGAAACGCCATCGGGTCCTGCGGCAGGTGCAGATCGACGAGGCGCGCTGGCGGGAGATCGCGCAGCGCCTGGAGTTTGTCCGCACGCTATCGCCGGCGGATCACACCCGCCTGCGCGACCTGGTCGTGCTGTTTCTCTACGAGAAGCAGTTCGCAGCCGCGGCCGGCCTGGAGCTGACCGACGACATGCGCTTTTCCATCGCCACCCAGGCGTGCATCCTGATCTTGAACCTCGATCTGGATTTCTATCGCGGCTGGAGCGGGATCATCGTCTACCCCGAGCAGTTCGTGCCCCGGCACCAGCATGTCGACGACCTCGGTGTGGTGCACCAGGGCGACGAGCCTTATTCCGGCGAGGCATGGCTGGGCGGTCCGGTGATCCTGTCCTGGGCCGACGTGGAGAACACCGGCTTCACTGACGGTGTGAACGTCGTGATCCACGAGTTCGCCCACAAGCTGGATATGCTCAACGGCGACGCCAATGGGTACCCGCCACTGCATGCCGGCATGGACCGCCAATCCTGGGCCGAGGCGATGACCGCAGCCTACCGGAACTTCTGCGCACGGGTGGACGGCGGCGAGGACACGGTCATCGACCCCTACGCGTCGGAGAGCCCCGGGGAGTTCTTCGCGGTGATGAGCGAGGCATTCTTCGAGCTGCCGGACGTGGTGGAGGACGAGTATCCGGCGGTCTACGAGCAGTTCCGGCAGTTCTACCGGCAAGACCCGGTCGCGCGGCTGCCGGCTCTGGCTGGCGTGCCGCTTGCGTGACGGCGATCCGGGAGGAGTTATGCGCAGCAAGACATTCCGGCTCGTCAAGTACCTCCTGCTGACTCTCGCATTGAGCGCCGCGGCCTGGGCGCAACAGACGGTGCTGGAGGTCATCCAGCTCAAGTACCGCCGGGTCGAGGAGGTGATCCCGATCCTGCGGCCGCTGATGCCGCCGCAGGGATCGCTGTCGGGACTGAACAGCCAGCTGATCGTGCGGACGACGCCGCAGAATCTCCAGGAGATTAAACAGATTCTGGCGACACTCGACGCGGCGCCGCGCCGCCTGATGATCTCGGTGCGGCAGGACGCCGATCTCGAGCGCAGCCGGGAGGGCGGCCAGGTCTCCGGCAGTGCCCAGGTCGGAGAAAACGTCACGGTGACCGTGCCGGGACGCCCGACACCGCCCGGGGCAACCGCGCGGGTCGACGACGTTCGCGCCAAGGTGTATAGCAGCGAGTCACAGAAGACCGACCGGGCGTCCCAGCAGGTGCAGGTGCTGGACGGCAACCGCGCCTACATTCGCGTCGGGCAGTCCGTCCCGGTGCGTACACGGCAATACGTCGACACGCCTGCTGGCCGGCGCCTCACGGAGACTACCGAGTACCGCGACGTAGACAGCGGCTTCTATGTTGTGCCGCGCCTGTCCGGCGCCACGGTGACGCTCGAGATCTTCACAGCCGCCGATTCCCTGCAGTCACCCGCGACGGGCGCGACCAACATCCAGCGCGTGCATACGGTGGTCTCAGGCCGTCTGGGCGAATGGATCGAGATCGCAGGCATCGGTCAAGAGGCCACGCGACGCGACGCCGAGATCCTGGCCCGCAGCAGCGACGCGCGGCGGGAGGACAGGCGGGTGCTGTTGCGGGTGGACGAAGTGAACTGAGGACTCAGAGCCGGGACGTGGGACGTCGGACGTGGACCGGAGTCATCTACGTCCCACGTCCGTCGTCCTTCGCCCGGATTGACTCGTGACCGGCCGAAACACCCGCCACCATCTTCTCCTCCTCGCCATCGGTGTTGCCGTCCTGATCTGGTCAGGCTATCGGCCGCGGGATTACTTCACATGGGTTCTGGAGGTGCTGCCTGCAGTGATCGCGGCTGTGGTGCTGGGTATGCTGTATCCCCGCTTCCGGTTCACCGACCTCGTCTACGTCCTGATCCTGATCCACGCGATCATCCTGATGGTCGGCGGGCACTACACCTATGCCGAGATGCCGCTGTTCAACTGGCTGCGTGACGCACACGGCCTTGCGCGCAACTACTACGACCGGGTGGGGCATGTCGCGCAGGGGTTCGTGCCGGCCATGATTGCGCGGGAGATCCTGATCCGCAACCACGTCGTCAACGGGCGCTACTGGCTATTCCTGATCGTGTCGTGCGTGACGCTGGCGATCAGCGCCGCCTACGAGTTCTTCGAATGGTGGGTGGCCGTGGCCTCGGGCACGGCCGCCGAGGCGTTCTTGGCCACCCAGGGCGATGTGTGGGACACGCAGTGGGACATGTTCCTGGCGTTGTGCGGCGCTGTTGCTGCGCAGCTGCTGCTCAACCGCTGGCACGATCACCAGCTCGCTGCGCTGCTCAAGCGAACCGCATGAACCACGAAGGACACGAAGGTAAAGAGACTCGGATCCAGCGACCGCGGTGCGTCCGCGGCCTGGGATGGGCATCTGGGGGGCACCGCCACCAACTCGTACCAACGCCGCAGCAGCGGAAGGACACCTTCGTGTCCTTCGTGGTAGATGTGGTTGTGCGTTGCGTCGCGTCGCCTAGCGTCGCCGCCAGACTTGCCAGCGCTCCCCGCCGCCGAATACCGCCAGCGACTCCACCGCCGCGCGGTCCTCGATCTGCTCGAAGAAGGGGTCCAGCAGCGAGTGCAGCTCCTCGGGGCTGGTGCCGAAAGGTGGCCCTTTGGGATCCGCACCATAGAAATAAAACCCCGCGAGCTGGCCGCCGGGGGGCAGCAGCTGCGCGCAGCGCGGCGCATAGCGCGGCCACAGCTTCCTTGGCAGCGCGCACAGGAAGGCGCGCTCGTAGATCACGTCGAAGGGCTTGTCGCCCGCATCGAAGTCGAAGAAGTCGGCCATGTGCACCAGCTCGGCAAAGCAGCCCAGGTTGCGTCGCGCCACTTCCACCGCCGTGGCGCTGAAGTCCACCGCCATCGCGTCAAAGCCGTTCTCCGCCAGGTAGTACACTTCGTGGGCCGAGCCGCAGCCAGGCACCAGGACGCGGGTGCCAGGCTCGAGCTGCCCCAGGAAAACGCGCAGGTCTGCCGGCACACGGCCGAAATCCCATGGGGTAACGCCGTCGCGGTAGCGCTGGTCCCAGAAGTCGGGTCTGGAGCTGTCAGCCATCGCTGCGCATGCCGGTTGTCCGCCCGCCGAGCTCCTGCACCTCGCGCCAGCGATAGCAGTCGACAAGGTGATCGTTGACCATGCCCGTGGCCTGCATGAAGGCGTAGCAGATCGTCGAGCCGACGAAGTTGAAGTCGCGTTTCTTGAGGTCCTTGCTCATAGCATCGGAGGCCGGCGTGCTGGCCGGGACCTGTTTCATGCTGCGCCACGCGTTCTGAACCGGGTGGCCGTCAACGAAGCGCCAGACGTACCCCGCGAAGCTGCCGAACTCGTCCTTCACGCGCAGGAAGGCTTTGGCGTTGCGCACCGCCGATTCGACCTTGAGGCGGTTGCGTACGATGCCGGGGTCATCCAGCAGCTTGAGGATGCGGGCCGGGGTGAAGCGGGCCACGCGGACAGGGTCGAAGTCGGCGAACGCGCGGCGGTAGCTGCCGCGCTTGACGAGAATCGTCGACCAGCTCAGGCCGGCCTGCGCACCTTCCAGGACCAGGAACTCGAACAGCGTCCGGTCGTCGTGGACGGGCACACCCCATTCGTCGTCGTGATAAGCCATGTACTCGGCGGTGGCTTCGCACCAGGGGCAACGCGTGGGCATGGTTGCGGCATGCAGGCAAGCGGGACGACAAGTGTAGCGGCCGGTGCCTTCCAGCGGCAACCGCAGCGCGGCTTGACAGGGCGGGATCCGGCGCTCAATCTCCGGCCCATGCTGCCGATAAAACAAAAATTGCCGGCTGCCGGTCAGTACCGCGGCAACAATATGACGAGCCTATCCGAACAGCGGCCCGCGAACGTGTGCACCAGCGTCGGCTGCCGTAACGTTTCCCGGCGCTGCCCGATTCTCGTCGCGGGGGTGTACCGGAGGACCCGTTGAAGTCCGCGCGTGCGTCCTTCACCCGGCGTTGGCTGTGCCTCGGGCTGGTCCTTCTCGTCGGGCTCGCAGTGCTGGCGGCCTGGAAACACAACCTCCCGTTACTGGCCGCCATCCTTCCTGCCAGCACGCCGATCGCCTGGATGCTGGTTGTGCGCTCCCGCCGGATCGAGCAGGGTCGGCAGCACATCGGTACGCTCTTCGACAGCAGCCCCATCCCCGCCGCACTCACCCGTGCCGCTGACGGCACGTTCCTGGAGGTTAATGCAGCCTTCCTCGAGATGACCGGCCACTCGCGGGAGGAAGTCATCGGCAGGACCTCGATCGAAGTGAGTCTCTGGAGCAGTCCCGGGCGGCGCGCTAGAGGCATGACGCTGCTCGAGAAGGGCACCGTACGCGAGCGCGAGGCGCCTTTCCGCCGGAAGTCGGGCGAGCCGGCGCATGCGCTGTTTTCAGCGCAGGTCATCGAAGGCGACGCAGAGCGGCGCGTGCTGCTGCTGATGCAGGACATCACGCCGCGCAACCGGGCCGAGGAAGCCGTGCGCGCCAAGGAGGCGTTTCTCACGGCATTGGTCAACAACACCGATGACCTGCTGTTGGCAGTGGACCGGCAGCTGCGCATTACCATGATGAACGACGCCTTGCGCGTCGCCGTCCGGCGCAACTACGGCTTCGAGCTGGCTGTGGGTGATGACGTGTATCGACTGGTCGTGCCTGAGCGCCGGGCCGAGTTGGAGGGGATCTTCTCGCGCGCCTTGCAGGGCCAGCGCCAGCACGTCGAGAGCGCCTTCCGCCTGCCCAGTGGCAGGCAGGTGAGCCAGGACGAGGCCTACAATCCGATCATTGACGCCGGCGGCAACGTCACCGGTGTGTCGATCTTCGTGCACGACGTGAGCGCACAGCGCCGTGCGGCGCAGACCATCCAGTCGATCGTCAAGGGCACCGCCGCAGCCCTCGGCGAGGCCTTCTTCCGCTCCCTGGTCCGCGAGCTGGCCGCGGCGGTTGGGGCCCGCTATGCGTTGGTCGGGGAGCTCAGCGGAGATCGGTCGCCGCAGATCCGCACGGTTGCCGTGTCCGGGGACGGCAGCATCCTCGACAACTTCGGCTACGACTTGAGCCACACGCCCTGCGCGGCGGTGATCCGGGACGGCATCCAGTTCTATCCGGAGGGTCTGGGTCAGGCCTTCCTGGAGAACGCCATGCTGCGCGATCTGGGCATTCAGAGCTATCTCGGCCTACCCCTCCAGGATAGAGCCGGTCAAGCCATCGGGCTGCTTGCGGTGCTG
>DAIQQA010000160.1:0-11143 GCA_036787045.1 Burkholderiales bacterium
TCCTCGACCAGCTTGGGTGCGTCCTTGGCCAGATGGTCGAGCAGGGCCTGCGTCTCCTCGCGCCCGAGCAGCTCGGCTGCATGCGCTTGGATCACGCTGGACAGGTGCGTCGCCACCACGGTGCTGGCGTCCACCACGGTGTAGCCCATGGCCTGGGCGTTCTCGCGCGCGCCCGCCTCGATCCACACTGCGGGGAGGCCGAAAGCCGGGTCGCGCGTGGTCTGGCCTTGCAGCGGACCCAGAACGCGGCCGGGGTTGATCGCCATGTACATCCCCGGGAAGACTTCGCCGCTGCCCGCCTCCACGCCCTTGAGCGTGATGCGATAGGCATTCGGGCGCAGCTCCAGATTGTCGCGGATGTGCACGGCGGGGACCAGGAAGCCCATGTCGGAGGCGAATTTCTTGCGCAGCCCGCGGATGCGCCGCAGCAGCTCGCCGTCCTGAGCGCGGTCCACCAGGGGAATCAGCCGATAGCCCACCTCCAGGCCGAGCGCGTCGATCGGCACCACGTCCTGCCACGACACCTCCTGCGGCTCGGGCGGCTTGACCTCGGGCAGCGGCGCTTCCACCGGCTGCGGCGCGCGGGCACGCTGCTCGATCCAGTAGGCCAGACCGGCCACCGCCGCCGCGATGAGCAGGAAGGCGAAGTGCGGCATGCCCGGGATCAGACCGAGGAAGCCGATGATGGAGGCGACTATGTAGAGCACCTGGGGACGGCCGCCCAGCTGGTCCAGCAACTGCTGGTTGAGGTCCTGCTCCGCGGATACCCGAGTGACCAGGATGCCGGCCGCGGTGGAGATGACAAGCGCCGGCACCTGCGCGACCAGGCCGTCGCCCACCGTGAGCAGCGTGTAGTTCTGCGCGGCGGTGGCGATGTCCAGCCCGTGCTGCGTCATGCCCACGGTCAGGCCGCCGACGATATTGATCAGCACGATGATGATGCCCGCGATGGCGTCCCCGCGAACGAACTTGCTGGCGCCGTCCATCGCGCCGTAGAACTCGGCTTCCTTGGCCACCTCCGACCGGCGCCGCCGCGCATCCGCCTCGCCGATCAGGCCGGCGTTGAGGTCCGCGTCGATTGCCATCTGCTTGCCCGGCATCGCATCCAGCGTGAAGCGCGCCGCCACTTCGGCGATCCGGCCCGCGCCCTTGGTGATCACCACGAAGTTGATGATCACCAGCACGACGAACACGATGATCCCGACCACGTAGTTGTTGCCCACCAGGAAGTGGCCGAAGGCCTCGATCACCTTGCCCGCCGCGTCCGGGCCGGTGTGGCCGTTGAGCAGCACCACCCGCGTCGACGCCACGTTGAGCGACAGCCGCAGCAGCGTGGTGATCAGCAGCACCGTGGGGAACAGCGAGAAGTCCAGCGGCTTCAGCACATACAGCGCCATCAGCAGCACCAGCATGGACATCGCGATGTTGAAGGTGAACAGCAGATCCAGCGCGATGGTCGGC
Source organism: Burkholderiales bacterium (assembly GCA_036787045.1). GTDB lineage: Bacteria > Pseudomonadota > Gammaproteobacteria > Burkholderiales > SHXO01 > SHXO01. Next base: position 1,462 of record DAIQQA010000160.1, read on the forward strand.
AGCGGCAGGACCATCATCGCCAGGATCATGACGATGAGGATCGGCGCGGCCATCTGGCGCAGCGGGGGGCGGGCGAGTTCGGTTGCTTGCGCTTCAGCCATCTACTTCAGAGCCTCACCACAGAGGCACAGAGAACACCGACAGATGCGTATTCGGTGTGCGGCCTGTCCTGACCAGCTTACCGATCGAGGCGAACTGCTCCCTTGCGGTATCGGCAGCCATTTTCGGGTGTTCTCTGCGCCTCTGTGCCTCTGTGGTTCAGGCAGTTGCTGGCCCCGGGTCGAGTCCGGCGGGCACCGGCAGCGCCGCAGGCTCCGCAGGGCGCTCGCCCTCGCCGGCTTCGAAGCGGCGCAGCTGGTACACCCAGGCGAGCACCTCGGCCACAGCGTTGTAGAGCGCGCCGGGGATCTCCTGCCCGACCTCTGCGTGCGCGAACAGGGCCCGCGCCAGCGGCGGTGCGCGCAGCACCGGAACGCCGTTGTCGCGGGCGAGCGCGACAATGCGCTCGGCCACCAGGAGCGAGCCCTTCGCCACCACCCGGGGAGCGCGCATGGTGCTCTCCGCATAGCGCAGCGCCACCGCGTAGTGGTCGGGGTTGGTGACCACCACGTCCGCCTTCGGTACCTCCGCCATCATGCGGCGGCGCGCCACCTCGCGCTGCAGGCTGCGGATACGGGCCTTGATCTGCGGATCGCCCTCGGTCTCCTTCAGTTCCTGGCGCATCTCCTCTTTGGTCATGCGCAGCTGGCGATGGTGGTCCCAGATCTGGAACGGTACGTCCACCGCCACGATGAGGGCGAAGGCTCCGGCGATGGCAAGGAAGGTGCGGCCAAGCAGGCCGGCCAGATGCGCCAGCCCTGGCCCGACCGGCTCGGCGATCAGCGAAACGATCTCGGCCCGCTCGGCCCAGACCACCCACGCCGCGACCCCGCCGACGACGAGAGTCTTCAGCAGCGCCTTGCCGAGCTCGATGGCGCCGTGCCAGGAGAGGATGCGCTTGAGGCCGTTCAGCGGGTTGAGGCGGGAGAGGTCCGGCTGCAGCGCCTGGAAGGTGAACAGCCACCCGCTCACCAGCATCGGGGCGAGGATGGCGACCAGGATCAGCAGCAGGAAAAGGGGCGAGAAGCCGACCAGAGCAGCCGCGGCCCCCTCGTAGAGCCGCACTGTCATGCTCGCCGTATCGAAGGCGCTGGCGCGATCCAGGGTAAGGCCGGCGCGCATGATCTTTTCCAGGCTGTCCACCAGCGCGCTGCCCATCATGATCATGCCGCCGCCCGCGGCCAGCAGCACGGCAAAGGTGGAAAGTTCCGGCGAGCGCGGCACCTGGCCCCGCTCGCGAGCCTGCTCTAGACGTCTCTGTGACGCTGGTTCTGTTCGTTCGAGATCGCTTTCTTCGGCCATTGCGCGACCCTGCGGTTGCAGAAGTCTAGCACGCTGCAACAGTCAAGAACACAAGATGTTCGGTAAATCATTGCACGAGGATACTACTGGTTGTGGTTTGCCTGCGGGCCCAGGACCACGCATGCCCTGCGAAGCAGCATCGCTGGCACCATGGGCATCGTTGGGGGCGTCCCCATGAGGCGTTTTGCTGCACTGCAAACAAGCCGGAACGCAAGGGATTCCTTGACGTTTCGCCGACTGTAGGTTGACAATTTGGGTGGCGAAGGAACACCTGGAGCGGCCCCCTCAAGACGGCCGTCAACACTTCTGCTCCCGGCACGCGGCCCGACACGGGCCAAAGCTGCCGACCCGTGGGCGCCGGCTTTTATGTGCGCCAGCCTGGCCAGAAGGGCGCGACCGTACGCGCCCTGCCCAGCGGATACAGGAGCCAGGCAGCACGATCAACGTTCCGGCGCCGAATCCTTTTTCTAATTCTGCGCCAGCGCGTTCCTGCCGACCGGGCAGGGATGCGCCGAGTACTGCCATGCAATCAGAACAGGTAACGTAACTAGGAGGAGCAAATCGTGAAGATCACTTCCAAGCTGTTGGCACTGTCGGTCGCAGCAGCCGGCGCCTTCGCCGGCTCGGCTGTGGCGAACGACGAGCTGGCACGCCTAAGTGCAGACCCGAAGAACTGGGCCATGCAGGCGGGCGACTTCGCCAATACCCGCTACAGCCAGCTCAAGCAGGTGAACAAGAGCAACGTCAACAAGCTGCAGGTCGCCTGGATGTTCTCGACCGGCGTGCTGCGGGGCCACGAAGGCTCGCCGCTCGTGATCGGCAACACCATGTACCTGCATACGCCGTTCCCCAATAACGTGTTCGCCATCGACCTGGCCACGCAGAAGATCAAGTGGAAGTACGCGCCGAAGCAGGACCCGGCGGTGATTCCGCAGATGTGCTGCGACACGGTCAACCGCGGACTGGCCTACGCCGGCGGCAAGATCTTCTTGCAGCAGGCCGACAGCATGCTGGTCGCGCTGGATGCGAACAAAGGCACCGTCGTCTGGAGCGTCAAGAACGGCGATCCGAAGCTGGGGGCGGTGAACACCAACGCGCCGCACGTGTTCAAAGACAAGGTGATCACGGGCATCAGCGGCGGCGAATGGGGCGTGCGCGGCTACATCTCGGCCTACGACATGAACACCGGCCAGATGGTGTGGCGGGGCTACAGCACCGGGCCGGACGCCGAGATGCTGATCGACCCGCAGACCACCATGACCTGGGCCGACGGCAAGATGCAGCCGGTCGGAGCGGACTCGAGCCTGAAGACCTGGCAGGGCGATCAGTGGAAGATCGGCGGCGGCACCACCTGGGGCTGGTTCAGCTACGACCCGGACCTGAACATGATGTACTACGGCACCGGCAACCCCAGCACCTGGAACCCGGCGCAGCGGCCCGGCGACAACAAGTGGTCCATGAGCATCTGGGGCCGCGACGTCGACACCGGCAAGGTCGCGTGGGTGTATCAGATGACCCCGTACGACGAGTGGGACTTCGACGGCATCAACGAGATGATCCTCGCGGACCTGAACGTCAAGGGCAAGTACCACCGCTCGCTCGTGCACTTCGACCGCAACGGCTTCGGCTACACGCTCGACCGCGCAACAGGCGAGTTGCTGGTGGCCGAGAAGTACGATCCGGCGGTGAACTGGGCCACGCATGTCGACATGCGCACCGGACGCCCGCAAGTGGTCGCGAAGTACAGCACCGCGCAGAACGGACCGGACGTGAACACCAAAGGCATCTGCCCGGCAGCTCTGGGCTCGAAGGACCAGCAGCCGGCGGCGTTCCACCCGGGCACCAAGCTGTTCTACGTGCCGACCAACCACGTGTGCATGGACTACGAGCCGTTCGAGGTCGAGTACGTGGCCGGCCAGCCCTACGTCGGTGCGACGCTGTCCATGTATCCGGCGCCGGGCAGCCACGGCGGGATGGGCAACTTCATCGCGTGGGACGCAGGCACGGGCAAGATCGTGTGGTCCAAGCCCGAGAAGTTCTCGGTGTGGAGCGGCGCGCTGACGACGGCGGGTGATATCGTCTTCTACGGCACGCTGGAAGGCTACCTCAAGGCGGTGGACATCAACACCGGCAAGGAGCTGTGGAAGTTCCGCACCCCGTCCGGGATCATCGGCAACGTGTTCACCTATCAGTTCGCCGGCAAGCAGTACGTCGGCGTATTCTCGGGGATCGGCGGCTGGGCCGGCATCGGCATGGCGGCGGGTCTGGAGAAGGACACCGACGGTCTGGGCGCGGTAGGCGGCTACAAAGAGCTGCGCGAGTACACCGATCTCGGTGGACAACTGACGGTCTTCGCACTGCCCTGAGGCAGGCAACCGCTAATTGACTGGCATCCCGGCTCCGGCCGGGATGCCATTTTTTTCAAGCTGGAGAGCAGATCAAGATGAGAAGTTGGTATTGGCTGGCGGTGCCGCTGCTGGCGGCAAGCGCGCCGGCGTTCGCGGAGGACCGGGTGCAGACGGACTTGTACACGGTGGTCGACGGCATCAAGGTGGACGAGAACACGATGGAGGGCTTCCGCACTTGGCGGGCAGCCGCCTGTGACCGCTGTCACGGCGCCAACCAGGAGGGGATGGTCGGGCCCTCGCTGCTCGAGAGCCTGAAGGTGCTGAGCAAGGCAGATTTCAAGAAGACCATTGCCGACGGTCGTCTGGAGAAGGGCATGCCCGCCTTCAGCGCCAGTGAAAAGGTGATGAGCAATCTGGACAACCTGTATGCCTATCTCAAGGGCCGCTCCGACGGCGCGATCACGCGCGCGAAGGTGCAGGCGCTGAAGTAGCAGGCGGCCCGGCTTCAGGGGGCAGCGAGCGCTCGGCGCTGCCCCGCCTGGCGTCTGCGCGGAAGGACCTGTGGTATGGTTCAGTTCCGATGTGCAACCCAGCGAAGGGAGGCGCCATGAAGCTCTACTACGATCCGATCACCGTCAACTGCCGCAAGGTCGCCGCAGGCTTCGGCCTGATGGGCGTGAGCTTCGAGAAGTCGCACGTCGACTACTTCAGCGGCGGTCAGAAAGCGCCCGAGTACCTGGCGATCAACCCCAATGGCGCGCTCCCCGCCCTGGTCGACGGCGACCTGACGCTGTGGGAGTCCAATGCGATCCTGCAGTACGCGGCCGACAAGAACGAGGCTTTCGCCTACTATCCACGCGACCCGAAGGTGCGCGCCGACATTCACCGCTGGCATCTGTGGGAGGCAGCAACCTGGTTCCCGAGCTGCTACGTATTCCTGGTCGAGAACGTGGTCAAGCCGTTGCTGAAGGCCGAACCCGACCAGGCGGTGACCGACAAGGAAACGCCGAACTGGCACCGGCTGGCCAACATCCTCGATGAGCGTCTGGCCAACCGGCGCTGGTTATGCGGCGACCGGGTGACCCTGGCCGACATCGCGGTGGCCGCCCCGATGCACCTGCACCCGTACCAGAAGCTGCCGCTCGATGATCATCCGAATCTGCGCCGCTGGATGACCGAAGGCGTCGAGCAGCTGCCGTGCTGGAAGGCGACCGACGTGGCATCGGTGCTGGGGCTCAAGGCGAACTGAGCAAGCGTTGTTGCGGCCGGCTCGTCCGCGCCGGCCGGCTCCACGACCCGATCATTGCACGACGATCCGCCATCATGGTACGCGACAACCCCACCCGCGCCACCTTCAACTACACGCGCGACAGCGGCGCAGTCCCGGAGATCTACTTCTACGAACCGCCTCCCGGCACGGTCGCCCACCCGCCCGGCGACGATCCCCAGGAGATGCTGGTCCACGACGGGTGGTCGCGCGCCGGCGCCTTCTCGCTCGACCGCGAAGGCTTCGCGCTGAAGGAATTCCACCATGACTTCGAGCGCTTCGACGACGACGAGGCGGTGCGCAGCCACTTCTACACGCCGCTGGCGGAGTTCGTGCGCCGCGCGGTCGGCGCGCGCCGCGTGATCGTGTTCGATCACACCATCCGCTCGAAAGTCAACGAGCAGCAGCAGACCGCCGAGCACACCACGACGCAGCGCGCGCCGGTGATGGTCGTGCACTGCGACTACACGCCGGTGTCCGGCCCGCTGCGCGTGCGCCAGCTGCTTCCCGACGAAGCCGACGCCCTGCTCGCGCGCCGCGTCGCCTTCTACAACTTCTGGAAGCCGCTCAAGCGCCGCGTCGAAGAGAAGCCGCTGGCGATGTGCGATGTCACGTCGGCTCAACCGGAAGACATGCTCAAGATGGTCCTGCGCTATCGCGAACGCACCGGCGAGATCTTCGTGATGCGCCATTCCAGCGCGCACCGCTGGTGGTACTTCCCGAACATGACGCCCGAAAACGTGCTGCTGCTCAAGACCTACGAGTCCGAAACGGACGGCCGCGCGCGCTTCCTCGGCCACAGCGCGTTCGACGACCCGGCCACGCCCCCCGACGCGCCGACGCGCGAGAGCATCGAGATCCGCACGATGGCGTTCTTCTGAGGCCTGGCGATGGGTTCCGATCTGTTCTCGCTCGAAGGCCGCGTCGCGCTGGTGACCGGCGGCAATGGCGGCATCGGCCGCACGCTGGCGCTGGCGTTACGCGAGGCCGGCGCGAAGGTGGCGATCGGCGCTCGCCGCACTGAGCGCAACGCAGCGGTGCTGGCCGAGCTGGGCGGCGATGGCCGCAACGCGGCCGCGTTCGAGCTCGACGTCTGCGACGAGGCCTCGGTCGAGCGCGTGGTGCATGGCGTGGTCGAGCGGTTCGGCCGCCTCGACATCCTGGTCAACAACGCCGGCGACGTCAACCGCAAGTCGGTGATGGAGCTCGCGCGCAGCGAGTGGGACCGGGTGATGGCGATCAACCTGACTGGCCCGTTCCTGTGCACGAAGCATGCAGCGCGCCGGATGACGGCGCAGCGCAGCGGCAAGATCATCAACATCGCCTCGGTGTACGGGCTGACGGCGCCCAGCAAGGGACTGCAGGTAGCCTACACGGCCTCCAAGCACGGAGTGATCGGCCTGACACGCGTCAATGCGGTCGAGCTGGCCCCGCTGGGCGTACAGGTCAACGCGATCGCGCCGGGCTATTTCTTCACCGAGATGACCGGCGAGCTGCGCGGCACATCGCTGGAGCAGGCGATCAACCGCCGCACACCATCGGGTCGGCTGGGTGAGACCTCCGAGCTGGTCGGTGCGTGCATCTACCTCGCGTCGGCAGCCTCCGACCACGTAAGCGGGATCTGCATCCCGGTCGATGGCGGGTACCTGGCCTCCGACGGACTCGACCGCAGCTGAGTCACGCAAACCCGGGGCGTCGGGTGCGCTGCCTCGCGCCTTCAGAGGACCGGGTGAGAACCGCCCCCTCCTCCCTGTGGCTTCGGCCGCTGGTGTATTCTCGGGGACATGGAGAAGCCCGAACGACCCCGGCTCGCCTGGGGACTCACCGGCTCCGGCCATTTCCTGCAGGAATGCCTGGAGCTCGCGCGCAGCCTGCCCGACGTCGACGTCTTCCTCACCAAGGCCGCGGAGGAAGTCCTGCACATGTACGGCCACCAGCTCGGCGACATCCGCGAGGACTTTCGCGTGTTCCGCGACAACACCGCGAGCGCGGCTCCCGTGGGTCTCTTCTACCACGGCCACTACCACACGGTAGTGGTCGCGCCGGCCACCTCGAACACCGTCGCGAAGTGCATCTACGGCATCTCCGACACGCTGGTGAGCAACATCTTCGCGCAGGCCGGCAAGTGCCGCGTCCCCTCCATCGTGTTCGCCTGCGACACCGCGCCGCAGATGGAAACCGAGGCGCCGCGCGAGTGGGTCACGGTCTATCCCCGCCCCGTCGATCTGGAGAACACTCAGCGCCTGAAGGCTTTTCCGCTGGTGAGCGTGGTGGAGACTTTCGACGACCTGCGCGCTGCCCTGGAGGCGCGGCTGGCGGAGGTCGGCGTGCGTCCGCTCGACCCAGCGAGGACACCTGGGTGAGGTCGCGAACCCAAAAAGACCTGAACCACGGAGGACACGGTGGACACGGAGGAAAACAAGATCGACTGCGTAAAGAAGCGTCGGAGTCCGTGCCCTGACGATGACGCCGCGCGAGGCCTGACCTGGCTCTTGCCGGCTCCTTGCTATCCGCGTACCGGTTTTCCTCCGTGTCCACCGTGTCCTCCGTGGTGAAGATTTTCTTCCTGCCCGCCTCCACGCAGCGATGACGAACGAGAAGCACGAGCACCTGCTTTTCCTCACCGGAAAGCTCGCGGAGAAGAACCTCACGCGGGTGCTCGAATCCATGGACCCCACCCCGTTCACCTGGACGGTGCAACAGCTCGGCTTGAGCGTGGCGGCGCTGATGACAGCCGACATGATCGAGCGGCGGCTGCCGGACGCCATGGGTGCGGACCGCATCCTCGTGCCAGGACGCTGCCGCGGCGACCTCGAGCGACTCGCGGCACGCTTCGGCGTGCCGGTATTGCGCGGGCCGGAAGAGCTGGTGGATCTGCCGCAGTTCTTCGGCAAGAGCGCGGCGGCACGCGACCTGTCGCGCTACGACACCCTGGTCTTCGCCGAGATCGTGGAAGCGCCGCATCTCTCCGTCGCCGGTATCGAGGCCCGCGCCCGCGAGCTGGCCGCCAGCGGCGCCGACGTCATCGACCTCGGCTGCCTGCCGGAGACGCCTTTCCCGCACCTCGCTGAGAGCGTCGCGCACCTCAAGTCGCTCGGGTTCAAGGTGAGCGTGGACTCCCTCGAGCCGGACGAGCTGGTGCGCGGCGGCAAGGCCGGCGCCGACTACCTGCTCAGCCTGCGCGAAGACACGCTGTGGATTGCAGACGAAGTGCCGGCCACTCCCGTGCTGATTCCGCGCGAACCGGGCGACCTCGCCTCGCTCGAGCGGGCGATGGAGGCACTGGAGCACAGAGGGCGTGCATACTTCGCCGATCCCGTTCTCGACCCCATCCACTTCGGCTTCACCGACTCGCTGGCCCGCTATCACGCGCTGCGGCAGTCCCGGCCCGAGGCGCCGATCATGATGGGCATCGGCAACCTCACCGAGCTCACCTACGCGGACACCATGGGCATGAACGCGCTCCTGTTCGGCATAGCGTCCGAGCTGCGGATCGCCGCCGTGCTCGTCGTGCAGGTGAGCGAGCATGCGCGCTCCGTCGTGCGCGAAGCCGATATCGCGCGCCGCATCATGTTCGCCGCGCACGCCGACCATGCCCTGCCCAAGAACTACTCCGACGCCATGCTGGCGTTGCACGAAAAGCGCCCGTTCACCCATACCCCGGCCGAGATCGCCGAGCTTGCGGCCGGCGTGCGCGACCCGAACTTCCGCATCATGCTGAGCGAAGACGGCGTCCACGTGTTCAACCGCGGAGGGCACCACTGCGCCGCCGATCCCTTCGCCTTCTGGCCACTGCCGGAGCTGGAGGACGATGCCGCCCACTCGTTCTACATGGGCGTAGAGCTGGCGCGGGCGCAGATCGCCTGGCAGCTCGGCAAGCGCTACGCGCAGGACGAAGAGCTGCGCTGGGGCGCGGCCGTCCCGCCGCGGCAGGAAGACCTGCTGCAACAGAAGGCCGCAGGCACGACGCTCACCCACCGGCGCCGCCGGGCCGCCAAGCGGAAGCGCGCATGATCTGGGAAGCGGTCATCACGACGGTCTCTCCATCAGGTCGCGTCCACATCGCGCCGATGGGGTTCCGGGAGGTCGACGGCCGCGTCGTGCTCGCGCCGTTCCGTCCCTCCACCACGCTGGATAACCTGCTCGCCACCCGCTGCGCGGCGGTGAACCTCACCGACGACGTGCGGGTCATCGCCGGTTGCCTCACCGGGCGGCGCGACTGGCCTACCCTGCCCTGCGAGCACGTGGGCTGCGTCCGCCTCGATGGGGCACTCGCGCACCGGGAGCTGCGCTTGGCGCAGGTCGAGGAAGATCCACAGCGGCCACGCCTGCACTTCGATACCGTGTTCGAGCAGACGCATGCACGGTTCCGTGGCTTCAACCGGGCGCAGGCTGCCGTGGTCGAGGCCGCGATCCTGGTCAGCCGCCTGCATATGCTGGCGGCAGAGAAGATCGACAGCGAGATGCGCTATCTCGCCATCGCCATCGACAAGACCGCCGGCCCCCATGAGCGCGAGGCCTGGTCGTGGTTGGTCGAGCGCATCGAGGAGTTCCGCAACGGCAAACGGGACACGGCATGATCCGGCTGCTGGCGAGCGTCAAGGACGAAGGCGAAGCCGACATCGCGCTGCGCGGGGGCGCGGACATCATCGACTTCAAGGATCCG
>DAIQQA010000161.1:0-11153 GCA_036787045.1 Burkholderiales bacterium
CGGGCGATGCTTCGTAACTGCCGTGTCGCTGTACTAGCCTTGCTTGCCTTTCGCGATCGCCTGCGTCAGCGAGGTAAGCAGTTCGACGGGGAACACGATGGTGTTGCTGCGCTCGCTGGCGATGACGTTGAGGGTTTGCAGGTAGCGCAGCTGCATCGCCTCCGGCTGCCCTGAGAGCGTCTGCGCAGCCTCCAGAAGCTTCTGCGACGCCTGCAACTCGCCTTCGGCCAAGATCACCTTGGAGCGCCGCTCGCGCTCGGCTTCCGCCTGGCGGGCGATGGCGCGCACCATGTTCTCATTCAGGTCTACGTGCTTGATCTCGACGTTGGCGACCTTGATCCCCCAGGCGTCGGTCTGCTGATCCAGCACCTGCTGGATGTCGATGTTGAGCTTCTCACGCTCGGCGAGCATCTGATCGAGCTCGTGCTTGCCGAGCACCGAGCGCAGTGTGGTCTGGGCAAGCTGGCTGGTCGCCACCAGAAAGTTCTCCACCTGGATGATGGCCCGCTCCGGGTCCACGACGCGGAAGTAAATTACCGCGCTGACCTTCACCGAGACGTTGTCCCGGGAGATCACGTCCTGCGGCGGAACATCCATCGTGACCGTGCGCAGATCCACTTTCACCATCTGCTGGATCGCGGGAACTATGATCACCAGCCCCGGCCCCTTCACCTTCCAAAAGCGTCCGAGCTGGAACACCACGCCCCGCTCGTACTCCCGCAAGACGCGAAAGGAGTAGAACAGCGCTGCGATGATCAGTATCAGGACAATGGTTCCACCCAGACCTTGCATGATTCAGTCTCCTTCTGGTTGCTTGCCTTCCGGTTCCACTGTCAGGAGGAGCCCGTCGCGCCCGGTCACGCGCACGCGCTGCCCACGCCGCAGGTGGGCCTCGCTGCGCACGCGCCAGTTCTCGCTGTGCACCCGTGCCCACCACTGTCCGTCCGCATGCTCGATGATCTCGCCTTGCGCCCCCGCCAGCTCCTCGCTGCCGCTCACCACGGGGCGCTTGCGCGCTTGCAGGGCCATGCCGATGACGAAGAAGAAGAATGCAAAGCTGGTGGCCGTCACCGTGGCGATGATGCTCCAGGGAATGTCGTAGCCCGGCACATCGGTTTCGATCAGCATGACCGAGCCGATGAGGAAAGCCACCGCGCCGCCGACCCCTAACGCCCCATAGGACGTGACGAACAGCTCCGCGACCATGAAGGCGATGCCCACGGCGATGAGCGCCAGGCCGGCGTAGTTGATCGGCAGCATCTGAAACGCATACAGCGCCACGAGCAGACAGATGGCTCCGACCACGCCAGGCAGGATCATGCCCGGGCTGTAGAACTCGAAGAGCAGGCCGTAGATGCCGATCAGCATCAGGATGTACGCGAAGCTCGGATCGGTAATCACGGCGAGCAGCCGGCTGCGCCAGTCCGGATCCATTCGCACGATGGCCGCCCCGTCGGTCGCGAGCGTGCGCTTGGCGCCTTGCAGGTCGAAGGTCTTCCCGTTGACCTGCTTGAGCAGATCGATGAGATCGGTGGCGACGAGGTCAATGACGTTGATCTTCAGCGCTTCCTCGGCCGGCAGGCTGACCGCCTCGCGCACCGCCTTCTCGGCCCAGTCGGCATTGCGGCCGCGCAAGTGGGCGAGACCCCGGATGTAGGCGGTAGCGTCCGCCACCACCTTGCGGGTCATCGCATCGCCTTCCGGCTCGGCCTGCTGCTTCTCGGCTGCCTTGCCCTTCTCAGCGGGCTTCCCCGGTTCTGCACCTGGCTTCTTGTCCGGCTGCCCGGGCATCCCGCCGATCTGCACCGGGGTGGCTGCCCCGAGGTTGGTCGCCGGCGCCATCGCGGCAATGTGACTGGCGTAGGTGAGGTAGGTCCCGGCGCTGGCCGCGCGCGCGCCGCTGGGTGCGACGTATGCCGCTACCGGGATCGGCGAGGCGAGGATGTCCTTGATCATGGCGCGCATGGATGTGTCGAGCCCGCCCGGCGTGTCCATCTGCAGCACCACGAGCTGCGCGCCCTTGTCTACCGCATGCTCCAGGCCGCGGTGGAAGTAGTCCGCGGTCGCGGGACCGATGGCCCCGTTGATGGTCAACACCACCACCGGTGCCTTCTCCTGAGCGGCGCTCAGCGGCAGCAGAAGAAAGGTCAGCAATACAAACAGGCGGCGCATGCGGTCAATATAGCCTTTTCGCCTCGCTGCCGCCTAGAGCGAGGACCGCAAAAGCGCAAAGACGCAAAGGGTACGCAAAGCTAGCCCGGATATTTCACCAGGCCACCCCCGTATCGCTTGCAGATGCATACCAGGAAACGCTTTCGAAATGATTGCAGCGCAGGACACTTTGGCTTCGGGGTTACGCGGTTTCTGGGTCGTTCTGGACGGCCATCTCGGGCATGCCCGTCTTGCCAATAGAATGATCTATTGGCTGCGACGGTCGAGCCCGACCTGGCTCGCCCAGAACGACCCAGAAATCCGCGTCCCGATGAAATATCCGGGCTAGAGCTTCCAGGGGAATCCATCGCGGAGCTGCGGCCACGGCCTCCGAGGCGGTTAGCTCAGCACCAGCACAAGGTCTCATCCTGGGCCGCCGACAGATGCCCAACGTATCTCGAGCAACGATCTCCCGGCGAAAGGCCGGCAACGGCGACGGGTGAGGTGTGCCGTGCTTACCGTTTGTTCCTTTGCGTCGCCTTTGCGTCTTTGCGCCTTTGCGGTCCTCGTTTGCCCTAGTCAGGATCGAAGAGTACGCCCGGGTTCAGCATCCCCTTGGGATCCAGCCGCTTCTTGGCGGCGAGCATCGCCTGCGCGAACAGCTCGGGCCGCTGGCGGTCATACCAGCGCCGGTGATCGCGGCCCACGGCGTGGTGATGGGTGATCGTGCCGCCAAGGCGGTTGAGCACCTCGGAGGCGGCGATCTTGATCGCCCAGCACTGCTCGATGAGACGGCCCTGATGGCCCGCTGCATGGAACGAGAAGTACGGCGCGGGCCCGTCCGGGTACACGTGCGTGAAGCGGCAGGTCACCAGACCGGGCTTGCCGGTGACCTCCTGGATCGCCTTCTCGGTGGCGGCCTTGACCTGCGCGTGGAAATCGCGGAAACGGTCCCAAGTGATGGCGGTCTCGAAGGTCTCTACGATGACGCCGCGCGGGGTCAGCACCTCGCGGTTGTAGGGCATGCGGATGAACGCGTCGCGCCACTGACCGGCAGCACCCTGGCGCTGCGCGTCCTCGCTCTTGAGCGCGCCTTCATCGTATTCGCCGCCCTGCGCGCGCACGATCTCCAGAGCCCGCTGCATGTTGGCGTCCTGCGGACGGTCCGCCGACTCGAAGGTGATCACGAGGATGGAATGACTGCCGTCGCCTGCGCCGTTGACGTAGGCCTCGTCGGCATCCACCAGCCGGCAGTTGGCCGGATAGAGGTGGGCCTGTGAGATGGCGCGCACGCACTCGGCAGCCTGGTAGAAGTCCTTGAAGCGGGCCGTCGTGTTGGCGCGGAAGGTCGGGCGCGGGCGCAGTCGCATCCACGCTTCGGTGATGATTCCCAGCGTCCCCTCCGAGCCGATGAACATACGATCGGGGCTGGGTCCCGCACCGGACCCCGGCAGCCGGAACGACTCCAGCACGCCGCTAGGGGTGACCACCCGCAGGCTCTCGACGAACTCGTCGATGTGCGTGTAGAGCGTGGCGTAGTGCCCGCCCCCGCGGGTGGCGATCCACCCGCCCAGGGTGGAGAACTCGAAGGACTGCGGGAAATGCCGCAGCGTGAGCCCGCTCGGCTTGATCTGGCTCTCCAGCGCCGGACCGTAGGTGCCGCCCTGGATGCGCGCCGCCTGCGACGTCTTGTCGATCTCCAGCACCTTGCCGAGGTGCTTGAGATCCAGTGTCACTACGGGCCGGTCCGTGCGCGGCGGCTCGACCCCGCCCACCACGCTCGATCCGCCACCCCAGGGAATCACCACGGCGGCGACCGCGTCGCACCAGTCCAGCACCGAGACCACGTCGGTCTCGTTGCGCGGGAACGCAATCACGTCGGGCGGATTGGAGAAGTCGCGGGCGAAAACGCGCGCGCAGTCGAAGAAGGATTTGCCGTAGCTGTGCAGCAGCCGCTCGTAGTGGTCGGTGCTGCAAACGTCCGACAGCCCGCCAGGGATCACGACCCGCGGCTTGCGCAGCTGGATGTCTTCGGCGCGCGGCGCCGGGGTGACGTGATACTCGGCAAGCCCGAAGCGCTTCGCGTAGGCGCGTTCGAGCCGCTTGATGTCGTCGGCGCCGAGGACATCCTTCTCGTAGCCCCAGCCCCAGAATTTCAGCCTGCCTGGCATCGACCTCTCCTCCACTCAATACTGCTACATCTTCACCGCAAAAGATGCGAAGGACGCAAAGGTACGCGAAGGAACGCCACGGGCCAGGGATGTGTCATCGATGAAGCCGATGAAACGCAGACACATAGACACTCCAGGATGCGCGTGGGATTCCTTCTTTTGGATCCTCTGATCAATTCCCACATTGGCGTTCCCGCGGAAGCGGGAACCCAGGCCACTCAAGAACTTCCGGATCCCCGCCTGCGCGGGGATGACGACTGATTCAGATGTTCCTTTGCGGTCCTTCGCGTACCTTCGCGTCCTTCGCGGTAAAAGGGGTTTCAGTAGGCCGTCACTCTTCCCGAACCCAGGTCTGCGACCGCCCGAGCAGGGAAATACCGATGAACCCGCGCACCTCGAGCTTGCGGCCACCGTCCAGAACTTTCATCTTCGCACGGTAGATCTTGCCGTTCTTCGGATCGAGGATCTCGCCGCCGGTGTACTGATCGCCGTCCTTCTTCAGGTCCCACAGGATCGTCATCCCGATCACGGGCTTGTCCTTGCGCTCGCCCTCGCACTTGCGGCACAGGTTGTCGGGATCGTCGTCGGGTTGGCGGTTGAGGAGCTTCTCGACCTTGCCCTCATAGACGCCGTTCGTCTCGGTGATCCGAACCACCGACCGTTCCTTTCCGGTTTTGTCGTCGATGGTGCGCCACAGCCCTGCCGGGCTGCTGGTATCGGCAAAGGCTGCCGTCGCGGCGAGCAGCGCACCTGCACATAGCAATATTCTGGCAGTCAGGGTACTCATGGCTCCTCCATTCAGCGTTTGCGTGCCAGCGCCTTCGACGGTTTCGACACGGCAGCGGCAGTCAGTACGATCGGCGTCCCGGCGCGCAGCCGCTCGACCTCCTTCCAGTCCCATTCGATGCCCAGGCCCGGCTGCTCGGGCGGCCGCGCGTAGCCATCCTTCATCGTCACCCGGGAGTGGGTGATCCGGTCGAGCTGCGGGATATGCTCGAGCCAGGTTGCATTGGGTACGGCACACACCAGCGGCAGGTGGATCTCCATCAGGAAATGCGGGCACACCTGGACGTTGAACGTCTCCGCCAGATGCGCCACCTTCAGCCAGGGCGTGATGCCGCCCACGCGCCCCACGTCGACCTGCACGATGCTGCAGGCGCCGCGCTGCAGATACTCGCGGAAGTGCGCCGGATGGTATAGCGACTCGCCGATGGCTACGGGGACCGACGTGGATTGTGACAGCAGCACGTGCCCGTTCAGGTCCTCGGCAGGCAGCGGTTCCTCGAACCAGTAGATGTCCAGTTCCTCGTAGTGGCGTGCGCGGCGGATCGCCTCGGATACCGTGAAGCCCTGGTTGGCGTCAGTCATGATGTCGAAGGAAGCACCCAGGGCCTTGCGCACCGCCGCCAGCCGCGCCACGTCCTCGGCCACGTGCGGACGACCGATCTTGACCTTGACCGCCCTGAAGCCCTTGGCCTTGGCGGCCAGCGCGTTCTCCACCACCTCGCCGGGCTTGAGGTGCAGCCAGCCGCCCTCGGTGTCGTAGACCGGAATACGGGTCTGCGCTCCGCCGGCCATGCGGTACAGCGGCAACCCCGCGGCCTTGCAGCGGAGATCCCACAGGGCGGTATCCACCGCACACAAGGCGATGCTGGTGATGGCCCCGACCGACGTGGCATGGGTATGGAAGAACAGGTCCTTCCAGATCTCCTCGACCATGGCAGGGTCCTTGCCCAGCAGGCGCGGGGCCATGTGATCGCGCAGCAGCGCCACCACGGAGGAGCCGCCGGTGCCGATGGTGTAGGAGTAGCCGGTGCCTTCCGAACCATCGTCGCAGAACACGCGCAGCATCGGCGTCTCCTGAACCGAGAAAGTCTGGATCGCGTCGCTGCGCGCAACGTGGGGCTTGAGGTCGACCTGGAAGATTTCGACCCGCGTGATTCTCGCCATGAAACCGGCACCTCCTCCTGGTCGTCGTTCTGGAAGCGGGCCGTCGCCCGCGGCTCAGATTCTAGCAAGACCCAGCTCGCATCGGCGCGATGCAATCCATGGTTTCCTTGCACCGGATCAAACCGCGCCGCCTTCGTTTCGGGGATACTCACAGCTTGTCGCAGCAGCCGGCCGCGTGCCGCCCCGCGGCAGCCCGTCCATCCGAGGAGGATCCATGTCCCTGAGCCCGCTCGCCGGCAAGCCGGCGCCCGCGTCCATCCTGCCCAACGTCCCCAGGCTGGTCACCGCCTACTTCAGCGAGCGACCCGACCCCGGCGTGCCGGAGCAACGTGTGGCCTTCGGCACCTCGGGCCACCGCGGGTCGGCGCTGAAGTCGAGCTTCAACGAGGCGCACATCCTGGCCGTGACGCAGGCGATCTGCGACTACCGGCGCGAGCAACAGATCGGCGGGCCGCTGTTCCTGGGCATGGACACCCATGCCCTGTCCGAACCGGCGTTCGCCTCCGCCCTCGAGGTGCTGGCCGCCAACCGCGTCGAGACCATGATCGACAAGGATCTCGGCTATACGCCCACTCCTGTGATTTCGCACGCGATCCTTCGGCACAACCGCGCAGGAGCTACAGCGCGTGCCGATGGCGTCGTCATCACCCCGTCTCACAACCCGCCCGAAGACGGGGGATTCAAGTACAACCCCCCGCATGGGGGTCCGGCGGATACCGATGTCACCAAATGGATCGAGAACCGCGCCAACGCGATCCTCGCCGAAGGCCCGCACCAGGTCGCACGCGTGCCGCTCACCCGCGCGTTGGCGGCGCCCAGCACCCACCTGCACGACTACGTCGCCGCCTATCTGGGCGACCTACCCGCCGTGATCAATCTCGACGCCATCCGCGCAGCCGGGCTGAACGTGGGCATCGACGCGCTGGGTGGGGCGGGGCTGGCCTACTGGGCGCCGCTCGCGGAGCGCTACGGCCTGCGCGTCACGCTGGCCAACGCAACCCCCGATCCGACCTTCCGGTTCATGACCGCGGACTGGGACGGACGCATCCGCATGGACTGCTCGTCCCCCTACGCAATGGCAGGCCTGATCGCGCTCAAGGACAAATACGACATCGCCTTCGCCAACGACACGGACACCGACCGTCACGGCATCGTCACGCCAAGCAGCGGGCTGCTGCCCCCCAACGCCTATCTGGCCACCGCGGTGGCCTACCTGTTCGCCAACCGCTCGGACTGGCCGCGCGACGTCGCGGTAGGCAAGACCCTGGTGAGCAGCTCGCTGATCGATCGCGTCGCCGCTCGCCTCGGTCGGCGCGTGGTCGAGACGCCGGTGGGATTCAAGTGGTTCGTGCATGGTCTGCTCGAGGGCAGGCTCGGGTTTGCCGGCGAAGAAAGCGCGGGTGCGTCCTTTCTGCGCAGGGACGCTACGGTCTGGACGACCGACAAGGACGGGATGATCCTAGGGCTGCTGGCCGCGGAGATGACTGCACGCAGCAATCGCGATCCCGGCGAGCTGTACCGCGACCTGGTGCGCGACTGTGGCGAACCGTTCTACGAGCGCATCGACGCGCCCGCCACGCGCGAGCAGAAGGCCGCGCTGCAGCGGCTCTCGGCGCAGCGCTTGGGGCTCAAGGAGCTGGCCGGCGACCCGGTGCGTGCGGTGCTCGACACCGCGCCGGGAAACAACGCTCCCATCGGCGGCGTCAAAGTGCTCACCGACAACGGCTGGTTCGCTGCACGCCCGTCGGGCACCGAGGAGGTCTACAAGCTCTATGCGGAAAGCTTCGTGAGCCCGGAGCACTTGCGACGCATCCAGGATGAGGCCCGCGGCGCAATCGCCAAAGTGCTGGCCCCATGACAGCGTTCGCCTATCAGGAGCCCTTCGCCGACATGGAGGGCATGGAGCGTCTGCAGCAGCTCGCTCTGGACCTGTTCTGGTCCTGGAACCACTCCGCCGACGAGCTGTGGGGCCAGATCGACGCCGAGCTGTGGTCGCTTACCCATAACCCATGGGTCGTGTTGCAGACGGTATCACGCAAGAAGCTCGCGCAACTGCTCTCCGATCCGGCGTTTCGCCAGCGCATCGACGAGCTGATGGAGCGCCGCCGCCGGCAGCTCGACGTCCCGGCGTGGTTCCAGCAGGCCCACGCGGACGCGGAGTTGGGCACCGTGGCCTACTTCAGCCTCGAGTTCATGCTGAGCGAGGCGCTGCCGATCTACTCGGGTGGCCTGGGCAACGTCGCCGGCGACCAGCTCAAGGCCGCGAGCGACCTGGGCGTGCCGGTGGTGGGCGTGGGACTGCTGTATCAACAGGGCTACTTTCGCCAGGTCATCGATGCCGCGGGCCACCAGCACGCGCTGTATCCGTACAACGACCCGATGCAGCTGCCGAGCATGCCGGTGCGCGGCGCGGACGGGGAATGGCTACGCCTGGAGATCGACCTGCCGGGACGCAAGGTGTGGCTGCGTGCATGGCAGGCCGGGGTCGGGCGCGTCAAGCTGTATCTGCTGGACAGCAACGATCCGGCCAACAGTCCGGTCGAGCGCGGCGTCACCAGCGAGCTCTACGGCGGCGGGCCGGAGCTGCGTCTCGCCCAGGAGATGCTGCTGGGCATGGGCGGCTGGCGGCTGCTGGAGAAGCTCGGGCTGCCGGTGCAAGTCTGCCACCTCAACGAGGGCCACGCCGCCTTCACTGTTCTGGAGCGCGCGCGAGCGTTCATGCAGTCTAAGGGTTGCAGCTTTCACGTCGCGCTGACCGTCACCCGCGCCGGCAACCTCTTCACCACTCACACCCCGGTCAGCTCCGGCTTCGACCGGTTCGATCCTGTGCTCATCCGCCGCTACCTGGGGTGGTATGCGACCCAGGTCCTGCACATCGACGTCGACGAGCTGCTCGCGCTAGGCCGCCTCAACGCCACCGATGCCGGCGAGCCATTCAACATGGCCTACCTTGCCCTGCGCGGCTGCAGCGCCGTCAACGGGGTCAGCCGCCTGCACGGGGAGGTCAGCCGCGGCATCTTCCAACCGCTGTTCCCGCGCTGGCCGCGCGAACAGGTGCCCATCGGCCACGTCACCAACGGTGTGCACGTTCCGTCCTGGGATTCTCAGGCGGCCGACGAGTTGTGGACGCAGTCGTGCGGGCGCGATCGCTGGCGTGGCACGATGGAGGACGTATCCAGCACAATCCGCAAGGCCTCGGAGGAGCGTATCTGGCAGATGCGCGCTACAGGCCGTCTCGATCTGGTGCACTACGCGCGCCAGCGCCTGGCCCAGCAGCTTGCCGCGGAGGGGTATTCTGCCGGTGACATCGCCGGTGCACGCTCGGCGCTCGACCCGAATGCGCTTACGCTCGGGTTCGCCCGTCGCTTCACCACCTACAAGCGGCCCAACCTCCTGCTCCACGACGTCGACCGGCTGGCACGCATACTCAGCGACACACAGCGCCCGGTGCAACTCATCATCGCCGGCAAGGCGCACCCGCGCGACGAGGCCGGGCAGGCCATGGTCACGCAATGGGTGCAGTTCATCCGCGATCGACGCGACGTCCGGCCGCATGCTGTTTTCCTGAGCGACTACGACATGCTCCTGTCCGAGCACCTCGTGCAGGGCGTAGACGTGTGGATCAACACCCCGCGTCGGCCCTTCGAGGCGAGCGGCACCAGCGGCATGAAGATCCTGGTCAACGGCGGGCTGAATCTGTCGGAGCTGGACGGCTGGTGGGCCGAGGCCTACAGCCCGGAGCTGGGCTGGGCCATCGGTGACGGGCGCGAGCACGGAGATGATCCGGCCTGGGACGCACAGGAAGCCCAGGCCCTGTACCGGATCCTCGAACAGGAAGTGATTCCCGAATTCTATGCACGCGACGCCCGGGGGCTCCCCGCGGCCTGGATCGCGCGGGTACGGGAGAGCATGGCGCGGCTGACGCCGGTGTTTTCCGCCAACCGCACCGTACGCGAGTACACCGAGAACTACTATCTGCCGGCGGCGGCTGCCTATCGCCGCCGCGCCGCCGACAACGGCGCGGTCGGGAAAGCGCTCGTCGCTTGGCGAGAGGAGTTGGCCACGCGCTGGCTCAACCTGCACTTCGGCAAACTCGAGGTCGGTAGCGCCGGCCACCGGCACCGCTTCACCCTGCAGGTCTATCTCGACGAGCTGGATCCCGATGCGGTGCAGGTGCAGTTGTATGCCCGGCCGCTGGACAACCAGCCCGAGATCGTCCAGACCATGACGCGCGGACAGGCGCTCGCCGGTGCGATCAACGGCTTCGTGTACTCAGGCGAGGTGCCGGACTCGCGACCGGTCGAGCACTACACCGCGCGCATCGTGCCGTTCCACCCCGCGGCTGCGGTGCCACTGGAGGCAAATCAGATCTTCTGGCGTGCTTGAACGCCCTGGCGATCCCTACGCCAAGGATTCGAACACCCCTGCCGCCCCCATGCCCGTGCCGATGCACATGGTCACCATCCCATACTTCTGCTTGCGCCGGCGCAGGCCGTGCACCAACGTAGCAGTGCGGATCGCCCCGGTGGCGCCCAGAGGGTGGCCCAGCGCAATCGCTCCACCGAGGGGGTTGATCCTCGTCGGGTCCAGGCCGAGGTCCTGGATGACGGCGAGGCTCTGCGCGGCGAAGGCCTCGTTCAGCTCGATCCATTGCAGGTCGTCCTGCTTGAGCCCTACCTGCTTGAGCACCTTGGGGATGGCAAACTTCGGGCCGATGCCCATGATCTCGGGCGGCACCCCGGCAACGGCGAAGCCGAGGAAGCGCGCCAGAGGCTTGAGGTTGAAGCGCTTCAGCGCCGCTTCGCTCACCACGATTACTGCCCCTGCGCCGTCGGAGGTCTGCGAGCTGTTGCCCGCCGTCACGCTGCCCTTGGCGGCGAA
>DAIQQA010000162.1:0-11106 GCA_036787045.1 Burkholderiales bacterium
GGGGTGGCCTGGTGAAATATCCGGGCTAGCTGGCACGCGAGGCTCGAGGTGGCAGCCTCGCGAGCAGGCTGCCTTGGGAAAGCGTGGGCGCGAGACGCGCAAGCCGGCGGGATCCGGTCAGGGAAGCCCGGGTCAAACAGCCTGGCGCGGCCCGCGTGTCAGCGCACGCCCCGGGGCCCCGCCATAAGCCCGCTACCAGCCCAGGCGAGAGAACTCCATCACCACCCGGAACGTGCTGCCGCTGCGCTGCAGCCGCTCCACGGGGTCCAGCGGGGCAGCCTCGATGACCCCGGGCGAAGTCGGCCCGCGGCTGTGCTTGAGCAGCGAAGCCAGACGGTTGAACATTGCTACCAAGCGGCTGTGCATAGTGAACCTCCGCCAGTCGGTCGGAGACCGGCAGCAGAACTTACGTGCGGTGGTTGCGGTTGGATGCAGCAGTGACGGTTGGCCCGCCGAGCCAGGGCTTTGGGTCTGCCTGCCTCAGTCTCGCAAGCCCGGGCGGGTGGACTGTAACAATGAAATGCGGAGCACCCTGCCTCTCCCCTCGCGGGAGAGGGTTGGGGTAGTACCCAATCGGCTGTTACAGTCCCCTAGTAAAGAGACACGTTAGTTTAGTAGCGAAACATCGTATGGTCGAGGTGGCGAGCGCTGGAAGCCCTTAATAGCCCCTCGTTCCGGTTTTCTTCGTGTCTTCGTGCCTTCGTGGTGAGAGGTGGAATTAGTGTGTCGCAGCACTAGTGCTTCAGACCCGTGAGGTTGAACGCTGGAACGGGTTTGAGGAAGCCTTTGAGCTGCAGGTCGCCCACTGGCTCGCCATCGGCCAGATCCTCGACCGAGGCCAGGACTCGCTGCGACACCAGAATCTGGCCGGGCTTGGCCTCGCCGCACAGCCGTGCCGCGAGATTGGTCACGGTGCCGATCGCTCCATAGTCCCAGCGGCCTTCGAAGCCGATGGCGCCGATAGTGGCATAGCCCTGCGCGATCCCGGCGCCGAACTGGAGGTCGAACCCGCGCTTCTTCCACTTCGCGGTGAGCTCCAGAAGCCGGTCGCGCATGGCCAGCACCATGCGCACCGCACGCGCAGCCGGGTCGGGGACCGGTACCGGATCATTGAAGAACACCATCATGCCGTCGCCGGTGAAGCGCTCGAGCGTGCCCTCATGAGCCAGGATCACCTGCCCCATCTCGGCGTGGTACTCGCGCAGCACGGCCATGATCTCCTCGGGCTCCGCCGTTTCCGCGAACGCGGTGAACCCGCGCAGGTCGAGGAACACCACCGTGACCTCGCGCCGATGGCTCTTGAGGGGATCGTCGGCGCCGCCGGAGAGGATCAGCTCGGCGAGCTGGGGAGAGAAGAAGCGCTTGAGCCGCCCCAGGCTTTCCATCTGCGCGAGTTGCTCGGCCACGCGCTGCTCGAGCGTACGGTTCCAGTGCTGCAGTTGTGCGGCCTGCTCCTGCACCTGGTCGTGCAGCGCCTTGATGCGGAGCATGGACTTCACTCGCGCCACCAGCGAGGCGTGATCCACCGGTTTGGTGAGGTACTCGTCACCGCCCGCCTCCAGCGCCGCGACCACGTCCTTCGGGTCGGTCTTGGCCGTGACCAGGATAATCGGAATGAACGGCATCGAAGAGTCGGCGCGCAGCCTGCGGCACACCTCGATGCCGTCGAGCTTCGGCATCATCACATCGAGGAGGATAAGGTCGGGCAGGTGCTCGCGCGCCGCGGCCAGCGCTTCCTCGCCGTCGGCAGCCGTAATGAGATCGTAGCCATGCGCCGCCAGCCGTGCGCGCAGTATGTCAACGTTTGCGGCGTTGTCGTCGACGATGAGGATGCGGGCGGGAGTGCGCATGGGACGCTGGCCGAGGGCGCCTGCGGTGGCGATGTCTGGTTCGGACTAGCAGTTCACTACCACGACTCTAGCGCAGCTTCGGTCTCGATGTTCGCCACCATCCCGACCTTCTCCCTGAAGGTGGGGCAGGTGCAACTCTTCCTCCCCTCTCAGCGGGAGTGCTGTCGAGGCACGCGCCGACTCCGCACTACGGCAAATACTCCCTGATCTTCGCCAGCAGCATCTTGGGGCTGAACGGCTTGGTGACGTACCCGTCGCAACCGGCAGCGAATGCCTTCTGGTCGTCGCCGCTCAGCGCGTACGAGGTCACGGCGATGATCGGTGTCTGCTTGAGTGCGGGGTTCGCCTTGATACGACGCGTGGCCTCGTACCCGTCCAAACCCGGAAGCTGAATGTCCATCAGGATGAGATCGGGCTTCTCCCGCTCCGCGGCCGCGACGCCCTCCTCTCCAGTCACCGCCTCGATGAACGCATAGCCGCTCGCGGTCAGGAGGTCGCGGATGATCCTGCGGTTGTCCTCTTGATCTTCCACTACCAGGATGCGCTTGCTCATGCGGTGCCCTCCTTCTGCTCGACGCGAACCGGCAGGCTGAACGAGAACGTCGAGCCCTTGCCCACCATCGATTCTACCCAGATATTCCCGCCATGCAGCTCCACAATCCGCTTGGCGATCGCCAGCCCCAGCCCGGTACCGCCTTTCTTGCGCGTGGAGGAGCTGTCCACCTGCTGGAACTCCTCGAAGATCCGCTGCTGCTGATCCTCCGGGATGCCTGGCCCGGTGTCGACAACCGAGGCGACGAACATCCCATCGGGCGCGGTCACGCGCACCGCGACTTCGCCGGCATCGGTGAACTTGATCGCGTTCCCCACGAGATTCATCAGCACCTGCGTGATCCGGCGCTCGTCGCCACGTCCGACCGGCAGATCAGCCGGGAGGTCCGTGACGAGCTTCAGCTGCTTCTCGGCCGCCAGCGACTCGACGCCCGAGATGACGGTCTGCACCACGTCGTGGAAGGAGTAGTCGTTCGCCGCCAGGGTGAGCTGCCCGGCCTCGATCTTGGACAGGTCCAGCACGTCGTTGATGAGCCCAAGCAGATGGCGGCCGCTGCCTTGCACCCGCTCCAGCACCTCGCTCAGCTTCGCCGGTACCTCGCCGTAGATGCCGTCGACGATCAGCTCCGTGTAGCCCAGGATGGCATTGAGCGGCGTGCGCAACTCATGGCTCATGTTGGCCAGGAACTGCGACTTGTGCTGGCTCGCCACCTCCAGCTCGTGGCTCTTTTGTGCAATCTCGCGGAACAGGCGCGCGTTCTGGATTGCCAACGTCGATTGGGCGGCGAAGGTTTGCAGCAGATCGACCACCTCGGGCGGGAACTCTCCTGCTGCGGTACGCGAGACGGCCAGGCTGCCGAGAACGCGCCCCTCTCGCAGCAACGGCACCGAGAGCAAGGAACGGAATCCCGCCCGCTCGCTGATGCGTTGAAGGGAGCCGGGAAAGGATTGATCGGCGCGCAAGTCGGGAATCTGCACAGGCGTGCGCAACGCCGCGGCCCGTCCGGTAGCACCCTCGCCGGCCCGCAGCGGCGTGGCACGCATCACCTCGACCAGGTCCTGGGGCAATCCATAGGTGGCCCGAAGGCGGAACCCGCCGATCTCCTCGTCGGCCTCGTAGATGGCGCCGCCGTCGGTCGCCGAGAGCTGCACGGCGTGCTTCACGATCGTGGACAGCACCTCCTGGAGGTCCAGCGTCGAGTTGACCGCCTGGCTCACCTCCGCAAGGGAGCGCATCTGCTCCACAGAGCGCGCCAGCTCATGGGTTCTCGACTGCAGTTCATTGAACAGCCGCACGTTCTCGATGGCTATCACGGCCTGGTCGGCGAATGTCTTGAGCAGCGCAATCTGGCTTTCCGAGAACATCCGTGGTTCGGCACCGCCGACGGTTATGGCTCCAATCGGGCTGCCGTCGCGAAGCATAGGAACGGATACGATGCTGCGATGTTCTGCTGCTTGAACTATGCTGTGCACCTGAAACTCCGGATCCTCACGAGCGTCGGGTACGTACGCTACGGCTCTGGTGAGAACCGCGCGAGCAGTCGCGCCGCCCTTGCCCGGCCGCATGGGGTACGTCCGTTGAACCGCTTCGAGTGCCTCTTCGCTCAAACCGTGTGCAGTCGCAAGGTGTATGAACTCACCGTCGAAGGTGTACACCGCGCCACTGGTCGCCCGGCACAGCTTCAGCGCACTATCACCGATCGTCTTGAAGACAGGCTCCACGTCGCGCTGTGACTGGCTGATCACGCGCAAGATCTCGCTCGTCGCCGTCTGCCGCTCCAGCGCTTCGCTCAGCTCGCGCGTCCGCTCCTCGACCTTATGCTCCAGTCCCGCGTAGTACTCCTGCAGCTGCTCGGCCATGCGATTGAACTCGCCGGCCAGCGCCCCCAGCTCGTCGCTACCCTTGACCTCGATGCGGTGATCGAGCGCACCCGCCCCGATCCGTGCCGCCCCGGCCTGCAACGTCTGAATCGGGCTGACCATCCGCCGGACCAGGAACAGGCTGGCGACCGCTGAGATCGCGAGGCCGACCAGCAGCAGCACCACGGTGCGCTGGACCGAGGCATAGATCGGACCGAAGGCCTCGTCGATGGGCAAATCGACGAATACCAGCCAGCCGAGGGGCTCGATCGTCGCCGAAGCCGACAGCACCTCCTTGCCCTGAAGACTGCGGCCAAAGGTCGCCTCGGCGGGCACGCCCTGCGCGTTCGCCAAGTTGGCACGTGCGTCGTGCACCTGCGGCAGACCGGACACATCGGTCTTCTGCAGCACCAGGCTGATGTCCGGGTGTGCGATCAGGCGGCTCTGCGCATCGACGACGTAGGCACGCCCGCCTTCTCCGACCTTGAGCGCCGATACCACATCCCAGATGAACTTCAGGTTGGCCTCGGCCGCGACCACACCCGCATCCTCTCCGGTGCCCGCGAGCGAGATGGTCATGTACGGCTCGGACTCCTTGCGGAAGTACACCGCGCTGAAGTAGGTCTTGCGGGCGATCGCCTGTTTGAACTTCGGGTCCTCGGAGAAGTCCGTGTTGCTGCCGACGACGTCCATTGCGAGCCGCGACACGCGCAACTGTTCGTGCCCGGTCGGGTCGTAGTGGCTCACCTCCGTAACCGCAGGCGCGTGCCGCAGCAGTCGCAACGAATCCAGCCGGCGCTGGTCCAGCGAGACTCCGCGCGCGCCCCAGGGCGTCTGCGCGATCCAGGCGAGCTGGTGCTCCAGCTCGCGTACGAACTGCTCGATGCGCGCCGCCGCCGCCAACGCCTTCTCACGCTGGATCTGCGACAGCGCCGTCTTGTTCTCCCGGTAGGAGAAGTAGATCTCCAC
The DNA here is from genome assembly GCA_036787045.1 of Burkholderiales bacterium. Lineage (GTDB taxonomy): Bacteria > Pseudomonadota > Gammaproteobacteria > Burkholderiales > SHXO01 > SHXO01. The sequence continues at coordinate 5,232 of DAIQQA010000162.1, forward strand.
CAGAGCGCTGACCACCAGCGCGCCGCTCACCAGCAGCACGAGGGGGACAGCGTACTTGAGGAAGAGGCCGCCTCGGCGCATAACCGGCTAGATCGCTATTTAGGATGCCATTCGGATCGCATCATACCGACCGGACAGCAGACAGTTCGACCGGGGAATCGCGTTCGCTTCGGCCCCGGGGCAGACTACTCGCATCCAGTTTACACACGTGACACTCCTCTCGCAGACGCCACGCAGTCCGTGGCGTGCTTGCCTTGGACCGGTCCGGGCCGGCCGGCGGACCGCCAGGCACGCTATCGGATCACCTCGTCCGCCCGCAGCAGGATCGACTCGGGAACCGCAACCCCCAGAGCCTTGGCAGTCTTGACGTTCACCACCAGCTTGATGTTGGACATCTGCTCCACTGGCAGATCCGCCGCCTTGTCACCCTTGAGCAGACGAGCGACATAGTAACCAGCGCGCACAAAGCTGGCTGTCCCGAGCGAGCCGTAGGAGAGCAGACCTCCCGCTTCCACTACAATATTCGAGTCGCTGAAGATCGGGAGGTTCGTCTCTAGCCCGAGGGCTGCGACGCGGGCGGCGTTTACATAGAACAAGGGGCTCCAGACCAGCAGCAGCGCGCCCGCGCTTGCGCGCTTGGCGGCCTCAAAGGCCGGCGCGAGATCCTGCAGGCCGCGAACCTCTATCGGTTGGAGCCGCAAGCGGAGCGGAGGGGCCACGCGCTGCGCCTCCTCGAGCTGACGCTGGCCGAAGGTCCGATCCCAGAGGATTGCGACGCGCGAGACATTCGGCAGCGTCTCCTTGAGAAGCTCCAGGCGTTTGGAGATGAGAGCCGAGTTGACCGTGAACGCGCCCGTTACATTCCCGCCTGGGCGCCGATAGCTCTCGATCCACCCGATAGCTGCAGGATCGTCGGTATAACCGGCCATCACAATCGGGATCGTGCTGGTTGCCTGCGTCGCCGCGCGCAGGGCCGGCTCGTTGGCAACCACAATCACGTCAACCCCGAGCCGGACTAGCTCTTGCGCTAGCGCAGAAACGCGATCGAGGTGCCCCAGTGCAGTGCGCACCTCGAGCTTGATGTTTCGCCCGTCCTCGTAGCCATATTGCCGCAGCCCGGTGCGCACCGCCTCGACGACCGGATCGGTGACAGGCGGGTGGGTGATGAGCATGCCGACGACCGGTATCCGTCCCGGCTGCTGAGCGAAGCCCTCGGGAGGTGCAAGGATCAACCCGCCAGCCATCGCAACGAGCAGCTCGCGGCGGTTCATCGAATCACCTCATCGGCCCGCAGCAGGATCGACTGGGGAATGGTGATCCCGAGAGCTTTCGCGGTCTTCAGGTTCACCACAAGCCTGAACGTCGAAACCTGCTCGACAGGCAGGTCGGCCACCCTGGCGCCCTTCAGGAGACGATCGACGTAGTACGCCGCACGCACCCAGTTGTCCGGACCGAAAGAGCCGTAGGAGAGCAGACCGCCCGCTTCCACAAGCTGGAAATACTCGCTGACGGTTGGCAGCTTCGCTTCGAGAGCAAGCTCGGCAATGCGGGCTTGATGCACCCAGAACCAAGGAGAGAACGTCAGGATGAGCGCACCGGCGCTGTTACGCTTCGCGGTCTTGAAGGCTGGTTCGAGATCCTGGGGGCTGCGGACGTCGCTGGGCTGGAGCTCCAAGCCGAGAGGCTGCGATACTCGCTGCAGCTCATCGAGCTGGTGGCGGCCAAAGCTGGAGTCCCAGAACACCGCCACCCGCGAGACCTCCGGCAAAGCCTCCTTCAACACCTCGAGCCGCTTCGCGATGAGCACCGAATCCACGGTGAAGAGCCCAGTGACATTGCCTCCCGGACGGGCATAGGCTTCGATCAATCCCATTGCGACGGGGTCCTTCACCGTGTAGCCCACCATGACAATCGGGATCGTGCTGGTGGCTTTCTGTAATGCGCGAATTGCGATCTCGTTCACCACCAATATTGCAGCGGGCTTGAGCCGGACCAGCTCCTTTGCAAGATCCGGAACGCGCTCTAGGTGACCGAGCGCGGTGCGCGCCTCGATCTTGATGTCTTTTCCCTCTTCGTACCCGAACTGCCGCAGCCCCGCACGCATGTAGTCGAATACCCGGTCGGTGAGCGGCGGATGCGTCACCAGCACACCGATCACCGGCACGCGAGCCTGCTGCGCAACGGCGCCCAGCGGCCAAAGCAGCAACGAGGCAAGCGTGGCCAGAACAGCTCGTCGGTCCACTGGATCACCCCATCGCCCAGCAGCCAATCCGCTCCCCCGCATGCGGGGGAAAACTAACCTGGGGGTGTACCGGCGCCGCCTCACTGGATCACCTCATCGGCCCGCAACAGGATCGACTCGGGGAGGGTAATGCCCAAGACCTTGGCGGTTTTCAGGTTCACAGCAAGCTTCAGCTGCGAGATCTGCTCGACCGGCAGCTCGGCCGGCTTGGCGCCCCTGAGGATGCGGTCGACGAAGTACCCAGCACGCTCGAAGTTGTCCAGAACGCTGAAGCCGTAGGAAAGCAGGCACCCCGCTTCCACGATTATGTCGGAGTCGGTGACGGTCGGAAGGCCCGCATCGAGCGCCCATTGCGCGACCTTCTCTCGATGAACGTAGAAAATGGGCGACCAGGTCATCAGCACCGCTCCCGCCTTCTTGCGTCGGGCCGTCACGAAGAGGCCGGGGAGATCGTCCGCCCGGCGGAACTCGATGGGTTCGAGCCGGAGGTTCAGAGCCTTGGCGGCACGGTCGAGCGCATCGAGCTGAGGCTGGCCGAACGTATCCCAGAAGACAGCTACGCGCGCGACGCGCGGCAGCGCCTCCTTGAGGATCTCGAGCCGCTTTCCTACCAGCTCCGAAGGCATGGAGAAGAAGCCGGTGACGTTGCCGCCCGGGCGCCTGTAGCTCTCGATCACACCCAGCGCCACCGGGTCGCCGGTCCAGCCGATCATCACGATCGGGATGGCGCTCGTCGCCTGCTGTACGGCGCGTAATGCCACTTCGTTGACGACCACTATCACGTCGGCTGGGAGCCGCACCAGTTCCTGAGCAAGGTCGGGAACCCGATCGAGCCGACCGAGGGGCGTGCGGACCTCCACCCGGATGTTCCGACCATCCTCGTAGCCGTACTGCTTCAAGCCTCTGCGCAGGGAGTCGGATACAGGATCATTGGCAGGCGGGTGCGTAATGAGCAACCCCACGATGGGCACACGGCCAGACTGCTGGGCGACCACGCGAGCGGGCCATAGCGGTGCCGAGGCGAACAGTACGAGAACGCTTCGTCGATTCACCGCGTCACCTGCTCTGCCAGACGTTTCTCCTGTTCCTTCCCCCGCCTTGGGGGTGAGGTCAGGGCGAGGGGGAATGCACACCGTCTCACCGAATCACCTCATCCGCCCGCAGCAGGATCGACTCCGGGATGGTGATGCCCAGGGCTTTGGCGGTCTTGAGATTCACGGCCAGCTTCAACTTCCAGGCCTGCTCTACCGGCAGCTCACCAGGTGCGGCACCCTTGAGCAACCGATCGACGTAGTAGGCGGCGCGCCTCCACGCCGCGGGGACATCCGGTCCGTAAGACATCAACGCACCGGCTTCGGCAACCGGGTTGAAGGCTGAGATCACCGGGAGCCTGGCCTGCAGGCTGAGCGCACCGATCTGTCGGCGGTGTATGTAGAAGAGCGGGGAACTCATGAGGATAAGCGCGCCTGCCCGTTTTCGTTTCGCCGTCGTGAAGGCGGCTGCGAGGTCGCCCGGGCCGCGGACCTCGATGGGTTCGACGCGCACGCCCAAGGTCTGGGCACTGCGCTGCAGGTCGGCGACCGCGCTGCGGCTGAACTCCGTCTCCCAGCAGACCGCGACCAGCGAGGTGCCGGGTAGGACCTCCCTGACCATTTCGATGCGCTTGATCTCCAGCTCCGACCACAGCCCGTACAGGCCGGTGACATTGCCGCCGGGCCGGCCGAAGCTGTCGGCATCCCCGCCTTCAACGCAGCGGCTGCGATCCGGGCCCGATGAGTATGGAACATGGAAGAGAACAACACCATGACTGCGTCGGCGCTCTTGCTGGCTGACCGGAAGGCGCCCTCGAGATCCTCCGGCCAGCGCACGTCGATTCGTCGCAGCTGCACGCCGGCCGCACGAGCGGCAGCGTCCATTCCCTCTGGAAGCCGCTGAGTCGAGGCGTCGTGCAAGACCGCGACCGTGGAAAGCCCCGGCAGCATCTCCTTGAGCAGCTCGAGGCGCTTGCCGATGAGATCCTGCTGCAGGGAGGACACGCCGGTGACATTCCCGCCCGGCCGCGCCAGACTCTGCACCAGTCCCGCAGCCACCGGATCGCGGTCGTACGCGATCATGACGATCGGGATGGTCGACGTTGCCTCCTTGGCGGCTCGTGCCGCGGCCGTCGTCGTGGCCACGATGACATCGACTTTGCGCCGGACCAGTTCCTGTGCTACTACCGGGAGGCGTTCTGCCTGATTGCGGGCGGAGAGCTGCTCGATCCTGAAGTCCCTGCCTTCGGTGTAGCCGAGGGCCTGCAGCGCCTCACGCATGACCCGGATGGACGAATCATCCCGCTCGAAGGACGATGCCCGCATGACCCCCACGACTCGGATCTTGCCCGTGTCCTGGGCCGCTTCGACCCAAGCAGCAGCGCAGAGCACAACCGCAAGCGTGAGACCGATGATACGGCGGCTTACGCTTTCACAGTATCCGCGAGGGACAAGGCTCGCGCGGCCTTTGCGGGTCGGCCAGGACGAGCCTGGCCGCCTTTCAGCGCAATCGGGTAACCGGTGCGGTAGCGCCGGCGCGATAGAAGACCTGAGGCCTTTCATGGTCGAGGCGCTATTTCGACGCACCAGCCCGCCGCCCTCGGGCCGAGCGACCGTCGAGCAGGCGTGGATCGAACGGATAGCGCGCAACGGAAGCGAGCGCCAGCCGCGTCGCATGCGGGTGAGCAGGGTTGAGAAGGAAGTTCGTTGTCCTGGGAACGACCGCGCTCGGCACCGCGAGCAAGGCTGACCGAGCCGACGCCAGCCACGCATCGCCGATGGCCCGGGTCTTTTCCTCCGACTCCCACCAGCGCTCGCTCAGAAGTCCCACCTCGAGCCTTTGCCGCCGCACGCCCCGTGGCACGTCGATTTCCAGGAGTTGGAAGGTATCTGGCAAACCGGTGGGGGCAGCAATGTCCAGACGTACGACCGCCTCCAGGAGTGCTGCGGCCGGGTGCTCCGTGCAATACACGATCGGCCGTCCGCGCGAGTGCCACCGGGCCGATGCGCGCAACCCGCCGGCCCCGTTCAGGTCGGCATGATTGCTGATGCGCCAGATCCGCATCGAACCGCGCTACGGCATCATGCGAAGTAACCTTCGTCGATCCTGGTCAATTCCTCCTCGACCAGACGCCCGCCGACCTCTGTGGCGAGCGCGTCCAAGGCCCTCCCGCCGTCGAACGCTCTTCTTGGGGAGGACAGCCAGGCGAGAGCCTTGTCGTGGTTCCCGAACACCGCATCCGCGAGCGCCACGATTCGCGCGGCCCGCACCGCGCGATCCGTTTCCTCGAGCGTAAGCTTCTCACCCCGCGCTTTGCGATGGGACAGCGTCCGAGGAGGCGCGACGAACGCGACATCCCGTGCGCTCAGCCCCTCTCTGACGAGCCGATCGACCACCTCGGGGCTTACGCCAGCTTGGATGAGCGACACGAGCTCGCGCTCGGAGCCCAGCGGCTTCGCCAGCGCGAGAAGATCGGTCAGACGCCTCAGGTAAGGCTTGGTGGCGGCGACGGCGGCCAGCACAGTGGACATGGAGAAACCTCATTTCAGCGCGGCAATTTGCCACGATTATAGCGGCAGATTGCCAACGCAACAACTCTGA
>DAIQQA010000011.1:0-4151 GCA_036787045.1 Burkholderiales bacterium
GCTGCTGGCAAGGCTGGCGCATCTGATCCAGCCGTTCATGAACGTGGTGCGCGTGCTGTGGCTCACGGGCTGGAGCACGGTGCTGTTCGCGGTCGGTTTGATCTTCTTCCTGATCAACGACCAGGGCATGGACATCCTGCGCCGGCTGGTGGAGACGCGCGGCTGGCGCGGCATCTCCGGCAATTTTTTCTTCCTGCTGGGGGTGATCGCCTGGGGCCTCTCGACCTGGTATTGCGCACGCCTGCTGCTCACCCGCCGCTTCCCGCTCACGGACGCAACGTTCTTCGATGGCACCATCTGGCTGCGCACCTGGCTGCCGCGCCTGGGCGGCAGCCTGGTTGCGATCATCGTCGCCGCCGGCTTCGTGCGCGTGACGTTGTGGGGGAGCGCCGGCACGGTCGCCTATTTGCTTATCGCACTGTATGTCGTGCTCGGCGTGCTGTTGTTCCTCGTGCTGTGGAAACGCCGGGAGATGTTCAGCCGCGTGATGCAGGCACGCGCACCCGAACAAGTGATGGACAGCCTGCCGGGCGGCTCGTGGAACGTGCTGCGTGTCTCCTTCGCGTTGTCATGGGGTCTGCTGATCCTATTCCTCATCTTTCCGGTGAGTCTGCCGAATGTAATCGGAGCGCCCGCGATCCTGCTGTTCGGTACGGCATCCTGGATCCTGTTCGGCAGCATGGTGATCACGTACTGGCCGCTGGTGAACGGCTACCCGTCGCTGACTCTGCCGCTCATCCTGTTCGCGCTTGCAGTGAGCTGGTTCAACGACAACCACACCATCCGCAGCACGCAGCCGGCAGCATCCGCCGCTGCCCGTCAGACGCCTGCTTCGCACTTCGCGAGCTGGCTCGCCGCGCCCCCGGAGAAGCCGCACTCCGGAGAGCCGTATCCGGTGTTCGTCGTGGCGGCGGCAGGCGGCGGGATCCGCGCCTCCTACTGGACTGTGTCGGTGCTGGGACGAATCGCCGACGAGAGCAACGGCACCTGGCCCGACCACCTGTACGCCATGAGCGGGGTCTCCGGCGGCAGCGTCGGGGCCGCGCTGCACGCGGTCTTGATCGCCGAGGAGACCGCGGGAGAGACAGGGTACGTGCGGCGCGGCCAGCGCTCGCTGCGCAACGATCTGCTCTCGCCGATCCTGGCGTTCTTCGTGTTTCCCGATCTGGTGCAGCGCTTCGTGCCGTTTCCTGTTGCGTTCGCCGATCGCGCCCGCGCTATCGAGCTGTCCATCGAGTCATCGGCCGCCGACCCGGAGGGTGCAGCCAGCGATCGCTTCGCGCGGCGCTTCCTGGAGCTGTGGCCGCAGGAGGCTGCCTACCGCGTCCCGGCGCTGCTGCTCAACACCACGGTGGTGGAAACGGGCCAGCGCGCGATAGTGTCGAACCTGCAGATCGACAGCACGTTCTCCGATTCTGTGGACTTGCTGGACTCCGCTAAGCGGACGCAGGACATGCCGCTCAGCACCGCAGCGCATCTGAGCGCACGGTTCTCCTATGTGAGCCCGGCAGGGACGGTTCGCAAGCCGGACGGCAAAGTCTGGGGACACATCGTCGATGGCGGCTACTTCGAGAACTCCGGGGCCGCGACCGCGGGCGAGCTGATGCAGCGTATGCGCGAGGTCGTCCTGGCGGTGGAGAGGGAGAAGAAGCGGAAGGTAGCCCTGAACCTGATACTGATCCGCAACGACCCGGCGGCGAGTGGAGTATGCGCGAAAGGCGAAGTCGAGGCCGCACAGCCCACAGCGCACCCCGGACTCAACGACCTCCTCTCGCCGGTCCGTGCGCTCCTGAGCACGCGCGTGGCCCGCGGACGCCTGGCCGAGAAGGGAGCGGTCGACCTCGTGCGGCGCTTCCACGGGGGCATCACGAGCGCCCAGTCGCCCGGCTGCGAGAACGGCTGCGTGTTCGAGTTCGGGCTGGGACCCAGCGACATCGATCCGCCGCTGGGCTGGTCTCTGTCGGCCAAAAGCCGGGAGTCGATGGACCTGCAGCTCACGCTGCACGATGAGCAGTTCGCGTGCATCCGGGGGTTGCTGACGGGCAGCGGCTGTACCGACGTGCCGGTCTGCGAAGTCCGGCCGTGAATCCATGCTGCTCGAGTAGGGGATGACATTTCCTGATGCTCAGGACCGCGGGCCCATGCGTCTGCGACCGTCACCGAGCGCGGCGTGCCCGCGCACACGCGACTGTGACCCTTGCCGCTGACACGCCGGCATGCGCGCGTCAGCCTGCGGGCTTCGCCACGAAACCGTAAGCCCGGTTGCTGCGCGCCGCGCCGGCCTGCTGATAGCGCTGCTTCATTTGCGCGAGCGCATCGTGCGTGAGCTGCCGGTACGTGGCCTCGACCTCGTAGCCGTACAGCCGTGCCGAGTTGAGCCCGAATATCTTGCGCTTGATCTCGCTGTCAGGGCCGCCTAGCTTCTTGCGCCAGCCCATTCTCTGCATCATGTCGTCCGGGATCTCCAGGCGGCGCATGGCTTCGATCTGCCACTGCGGCGAGCCCCACCACACCGAGTCGGTCCCCCACACGACATGGTCCTCGCCCATCTCGTTCACGAGCTGGCCGATCAGCGCTGCGCAGAAGCGCGGGTTGGCCACCGCCGAGTTGGCGAACGAAGCACCGATCTCGGCGTAGACGTTGCTCACGCCGTGCTCGGCGGGCATGCGCGCCAGATCGGTGGCCCAGCGGATGTAGCCGCTGCGCTCGAACTCGGCCAGCTCCAGCTCGGGCTGCTCCAGGAGCGGCCGAAGCGCCGCGTGGTAGATGATGAAGGTGAGCTGTGGCCAGTCCTTCGCCGCTTTCGGCAGGTCCTCTACGGTGGCGTGCCGCCACACGCCGGCCCAGGACTTCTCGTAGTCACGCGGCAGAAGGCCCTTGTGGATGCAGATCTTGGTGATGCCCGCCTTGACGGCTTTCTCGTAGAACGGGTAGACCAGCTTCTCGTCGTCCAGGCGCCAGGCCAGCCCGAGCTGGGTCGGCTGCGAGGGATCGCCCACCGTGTAGCCCTTCCAGGAGTCGGGCCTGAACTCCTCGATGGCGCGGTCGACATCGTCCAGCCAGCCCGGGCGGTTCGGCGTGAACACTGAATGCGCGAACATGCGGCGTGTGCCGGCCACGGTGTTGATCGCCGCGCGCGCGTCGCGGATCTGGTCGTTGAACAGGTGGTAGTAGTCGATATTGTCGTAGGGCGCGGAGGTCAGCACCACGAGCTTGGTGTCGCTGTCGAGGAAGATCTCCTTGAGGTAGTTCTGGAACTTGTAGCGCGCCAGGGTCATCGGCGTGCTCTTCATGGCCGGGTTCCAGTGCTCGGCGGCGTAGCGGCCAAGGTTGAGCATGCGGTCGCGCGTGAAGTCGTCGCGCACGAAGTGGGTCTGTGCATCCAGGATGAGCTGGCCCGCCAGCCGGCGGGCCCGGTCGTCGGCCATATCGCGATCCGCAGCTTCGGCCTCCGATACCTGCCAGACCGGACCGAACACCCGATTCATCGCGAGAAACGCCGCCGCCATCCCGGAAGCGGACTGCAGGAAGGCGCGGCGCGTGAGGCCGTGGCGCTTCGCATAGTGCTGCCCGAGCGACTTGATCAGCCCTTCGACCCGGCGCTGGCTTTCCGTCTGCGGCAGCGGGTTGTACTCGCCGTTGGACACGATCTGTGTGGGCACCGGCGAGCGAAAGGCCGCCGTCTCCGCCGGCGCAACACTCTCGATCTCCTGCTGCGAAAGCCAACCGGTGGGTTTCTCGCTCATGGCACGCTCCTGCTCTGAGTAGGACCGGAGCGGGCAGTCTACCCCGTCTGTGAGCCAGAGAAACAGTCTGGCGCGCATCCTGCATGCCAGCAGCTCGATCACTGTTGCTGTCACACCGTAGTCATGACCATCGTCGCGCTTGCCGCCGTCACTGTCCTGGGGGTCTGGGGTGTGATGCTGTACAACCTGCTGGTGCGGGACCGCGCCCGCGTGGCCGCGGCCTGGAGCGATGTGGAGGTGCAGCTCAAGCGCCGCCACGACCTGATCCCCAAACTGGTGGACGCAGTCAAGCAGCACGCCGGATATGAGCGCGGCGTTCTGGAGAGCGTGGTGGCGCGGCGCGCGAGCGCACTCTCGGCGAGCGGTCCGGTCGAGAAGGGCGCGCCGGAAGCATCCCTCGGCCGC
>DAIQQA010000011.1:4251-66484 GCA_036787045.1 Burkholderiales bacterium
CGGGGCTGTTCGAAACCTATCTCCCCTTCGCGCTGGCCCTGGGTGTGTCGCAGGCGTGGTCCGAGAAGTTCGCGACCGTGTTCCTCACGCAAGCCGCCGCGGGCTATACGCCGGACTGGTATAACGGCGATCGCTTCGACGCGAACGATCTCGGCACCTTCTCCTCATCCCTGTCGAGCTCCTTCGATTCTGCCGTGTCGTCGGCTTCGACGCCTCCAGGTTCGTCGTCCGGAGGCGGTGGTGGGGGCTCCTCGGGGGGTGGGGGTGGAGGTGGTGGGTGGTAGCGCGAAGGACGTAGTTGCGCGCTTGCGCGCCTCTACCTCCTACATCCCCATTCCTTCGTCCTTGCCTTTCAATCCTCGTAGAAGATATCGCGGTAGCTCGCGTACATCGACGCCACGAAGACCGGCGCGAGCACGAACCAGCCGAGCGCCAGGGGAATGCTGGCAATGATGCCTAGCCCCAGGCCGATCAGGCCGTATACCAGGAAGGACAGGATATTCTTCAGGCACGCGGAGAAGCTGGTCTTCATGGCGTCGACAGCGCCAAGCCCGTTCAGCGCCACCAGCGCCGGCGCGAACCAGTACGCCATCATCAGCGGAATGGACAGCGCTACCGCAACCAGCACGCCCAGCAACAGACCTGCGCCGAACGCCTGGGCACTGCCAGTCATGACACCGACGAAGCTGACACCGACCAGCATCACCATAGCCAGCACGATCACCATGGTCGCGACGAGGTAGATCACGCCCACGACCACCAGAGGCCCGGTGCGCTCCCGGAAGCCGGCGAACAGGTGTCCAACTTCCAGACCTTCACCCTGATGGACGGCACGTGCGCCGATCATGAGGCCGGCGCCCAGCACCGGCGCGAGCAGCATGCCGGCAATGCCGCCGAGCACCGGCACAAGCTGGATCCCGATCACTATGAGCATGAACAGCACGAAGTTCACGATCCAGATCACCGGGCTTTCCTTGAACAGGCCCCAGCCCTCCGCGATCCAGCTCCAGCCCCGTCCTGCGGGAACGCCGCGCCCGCCCGGGATGAAGGCGGCCTCGTCGGCTTCCTGCGCGGGGTCGCTGACCGGTGCCGACGGCGGCGCGTAGGGGTTGGTTGCGGCGGCTGCCGGTTTGGCCGGTGACGCCGAGGCAACGGCTGCCGCCGCGGAGACCGGCGCGGGCGCCGGCGCAGCTGCAGGCTCCGCCTCGACGAGGGAAAGCCCTGCGGCGGCCTTCGGCTCGGCACTAGGCGCAGCCGCACCTCCGGCCTCCGGGCGCACGCCCAGCGCGGCGGCCCATGCGTCCAGCGCCCAGCTGGCTGCTGCGGCATTGAGCAGCTTGGCCTGCTCGAACTTGCCGGCGATCTGCTGGCGCAGCTGCTCGTAGCTGCCTTTGTTGGGGCGGGCGTCCTTCGACCAGTTGGTGAGGAACGTGACCGCCTTCTTGTCCAGCAGGATGAGCAGTGCCTTGACCTTGCCGGGGAAGCTGGCCGCGGAGCCGGAGAGCAACTGCTCGAGTTGCGCCGGATTCTGGAGCAGTCCCTCGCCGTGGGCGGTCACCGCCTGTCTGAGCTGCTGCACGACCGGATCGTTCATTTGCTTGCCTCCTGGCGGCCGCCCCTGGGGCGGACGGGGATTTGTAGTATCCACTGTCAAAGCAACGTGTATGCCATTGTTTTCCCGTAGGATGACAGTAGAGGCGGCCGGCAGTACGAAATGGTCCTTGGGGACCCGGTCAGGCTGGCTACCCGATCGGAACAGGTGTCCGCGGCACACCGCCCGCGCGACGGAGGAAGTCATGGCCGACAAGAAGCACCTGCAGATGCTGGCGCGCGGGGTCCGGACGTGGAACGCCTGGCGCAAGCGCAGCCGGGCGAAGCCCGACTTGAGCCGTGCCCTGCTGATCGATCGGGAACTGCGTGGAATAAATCTGGCCGATGCAAACCTCGAGCGCGCTATCCTGCGCGGGACAACGCTGTCGCGCGCCAATCTCACCCACGCAAATCTCCGGCGAGCCGACCTGCGCACAACCAGCCTGAGACGGGCCAGGCTGGACCACGCGGACCTCACCGATACCATTCTGCGTCACGCATCGCTCGCCGAAACGAGTGTCGAGGGCACCGTGTTCGACGGCTGCGAGATCTACGGCATTGCCGCGTGGAACCTCAAAGGCAAGCCAAAGGCGCAGTCCAACCTGATCATTCGCGCCACCTCCCGCGAGCCCGCCATCCGCGTGGACGATCTCGAGGTGGCGCAGTTCGTCTACCTCCTGCTCAACAACGAGAAGATCAAGCGCGTTGTAGACACCGTGGGCAAGAAGGCGGTGCTGATCCTCGGCCGCTTCAGCGCGCAGCGCAAGGCGGTGCTGGACGCGATCAAGGACGAGCTGCGCCGCTACGAGTATCTGCCCATGCTGTTCGACTTCGAGAAGCCGGACCAGCGCGATCTCACCGAGACCGTGACCACGCTAGCACGGATGTCACGCTTTATCGTCGCGGACATCACCGATCCGAGGAGCATTCCGCAGGAGCTCGCGACCATAGTCCCCGAGCTGCCCTCGGTGCCGGTGGCGCCCGTGATTCTGGCCAGCGAGAAGCCCTACGCCATGTTCGAGCACCTGCAGCGCTACGGCTGGGTGCTGCCGGTGGTGCGCTACAAGGACACCGCCGATCTGCTCAAGAAGCTGCCGAAATCGGTGATCGAGAAGGCCGAGACGAAGGCCAAACGGCAGACCCGCGCCAGGTGAGGCGGGGGAGGGAGGACGAAGTACGCAGGCCGACGACACGATAGGTATCGCACCGTCGCGCGCTGAACCCGACCAAAGTCCTAGCACTGCGCAGCGAGATAGTGCGCAAACGCCCACAGGCGTCCCGCAAGCGCTGCAACGCGCCGCCTTCTCATGGTGCCCTGGAGTGCCGTCCGGTCCGACGCCGCGCACGGCTTCAGCGCCGTGCGCACAATGCTTCGTCGTCGATCGCGTGCGGTGGATCGAGGCAGGCACGGCCGTTGCTCGCCTTCGGTCTGTTTTTGACCCGGTTCGCTTTTGTCGCCAGCAACCAACGCATGCGCGAGATCCTGATTGCTTTTCTCACTGGCTGCGGCACGCGCCTGTACGCGCTGACGGGAATCCGGTCAGCCACCCGCGGCGGAGGCACGCCCTGGTTCTTGTTGCGGGAGCTGCTGCCGATGCTGCCGCTGCTGGGCTTCGTGAGCGCGGTCCTGGTCGCTTCCGACCCTGGAGCGGGCATGTCCAGGGGCTTCGGCTGGCTGTATATCGCAATCGCGGCGACCGCTGCCTCGGCAGTGGTCTATGCGTCTCACCGGCGCCGGGCGATCGCCCAGACCCCGACCGCGAGGCTCAAAGGATCCGTCCACGGCAATGTCGAGGTCAAAGGCGTGGCCCGCCCCCTGCCCAAGGCCCTGGCCTTGCGTGCGCCGCTTACCGGCGAGGTCGCGCTCTGGTACCGGACCGAGCGCAACAAGCGCCGGGGGCTCAGCGAGCCCTGGTACGTCGACCGTAGCGAGGCGGCCGACGTCCCGTTCGTGATCGACGACGGCAGCGGGCAGTGCCTGGTGTTTCCCGCGGGCCTCGCCAGCAGCGGCGCGCACGAGTGGAGATCGAGAAGCGGTCTGGAGGAGCGCGTGGAGCGCTGGATCGCACCGGGGGATACAGTTTTCGTGGTCGGCGAGTTGCGCAGCCTGCGGCGTGACCAGTTGCCCGCCGCACTTTCGGAGCGGCTGCCGCAAGCCGAGACGATCCGGGTGCTGACGGCGCCAAGAGACGGTCGTCCGTTCCTGATCGGCAACCGGTCGGAGCAGGGCGAGCAGCTGTTCTACCGGGCGGCCGGCACCGTCAATCTGGTGTTCCTCCTGCTCGCGCTGGCGCTCGGCGTGCTGATCTTGCAGTACGGCCAGGGCGGATAGCCCGGAAAGAAAAGAAACGAACCGTGTGGATCCAGCTCACCATCGCCGGCGTGATCGCAGTCGCTGCGCTGGTCGGCCTCGCGCAGTTTCACCGCCATCTTCGCGGCGAAGGCGGTAGCCTGTTCTCCGGCCGCAAGGCGAAGGAGCCCAGGGCGGACGCCAGCGAGCTGGAAGCGCTCATCGCCGCGTATCGGCGCGACAAGCCGGCCGGCGGCGGGCCCGGAGCGTCTGTTGTCGCCAACGCCGCGGCGGCGACACCAGCGGCTGCGCCTGTCCCCGCAATGGCGCCTGCACCCAAAGCAGGAAAGCCTCCCGGGGCGTTCCTGCAGGGGCCGCCCAAGGTGCTGTACCTGGTCCTGAAGGCGGCGCTGCCCGACCATCACATCTTCGTCTATACGCGGCTCACCGACGTCATCAATCCCATCGGCAAGCCGCTCACGCCCCAGGGCCGCGCGCAGTTCGCGCAATCGCGCATGGACTTCGTGGTGTGCAACAAGGCGCTGAACGTGGTGGCGCTGCTGGACATCAGCGACGGCACCCGCCCCGACGATCCGATCAAGCAGCATCTGCAGCCGCAGCTCGCCGCCGCGGGCATCCGTTATGTGAGGGTCGCGCCGACCGCGTTGCCGAAGCCCGCCGAGGTGAGGCAGCTGGTCTACCCGTCCTAGCGTCGCTCTCTGCCAAACCACTCCATCTGAACCACGGAGGACACGGTGGACACGGAGGAACACCCGTTCCTCTTTGCAGGGCAAATCAGCAGCCTCGGAGGGCGCGAGCGATAGACCTGCCACGGCCGAGGGCAGGATCGAGTCGGGCGATTACGGGGTTCATAGACAGTGCCGGAACCGGCACTGCCAGCCCTTAGTCAATGTCTTTCCTCCGTGTCCACCGTGTCCTCCGTGGTTCTTCTTTTCTCGGGTCCGCTGGAAAGGCCCGCGCTTCGGACGCGTCAGTCCAGAACGTGCGACACGAGCCCGTCTGCAAGCTTGGGCTCGAACCAGGTCGACTTGGGCGGCATGACCCGGTCGGCGTCGGCGACCGCCATCAGATCCTCCATGCGCGTGGGAAACAGTGAGAAGGCCGCGGCCATCTCACCGCTGTCCACCCGCCGCTCCAGCTCGGCAAGCCCACGGATGCCGCCGACAAAGTCGATGCGCCGGTCGGTGCGCGGGTCCTCAATACCCAGCACCGGCCCCAAAAGATAGTCCGCCAGCAGGCTGACATCCAGCCGCTTCACCGGATCGTCCGGTTGCGCCAACTCCGGCTTGATCTCGAGGCGGTACCAGTGCTTGCGCAGGTACAGCCCGAACTCGCCGTGCCTAGATGGTCTAACCGGGGCCCCGGTGGCGCGGATGGTGAAGCGCTTCCCAACGCGCATCTGGAACTCCAGCGCGCTCATGCCCTTGAGGTCCTTCACCACGCGGTTGTAATCGAGAATGCGCATCTGATGATGCGGAAAGGCCACTGCGAGGAAGTAGTTGTAGCTCTCCGCGCCCGTATGCGTGGGGTTGGCGCGGCGCCGCGACTGCGCCACGCGCGAAGCTGCCGCGGAGCGGTGATGCCCGTCGGCGATGTAAAGCGCCGGCATGACATCGAAGGCCGCCGTCAGTTCGGCCATGGCATCGGGGTCGGTCAGCACCCATACCGTGTGACGCACGCCGTTGTCGGCTTCGACGTCGCTGTGCGGTGGTGCGGTCGTGACCCGCTCCAGCAGCGTGTCCACCTGCGGGGCGTTGGGGTAGGCAAGCAGGACTGGACCGGTCTGCGCGCCGAGGGCCTCGATCTGCCGCACTCGGTCATCTTCCTTGTCGGGGCGGGTGAACTCGTGCTTTCGGATCCGGTTGGCGTCGTACTCGGCAACCGAGGCCGCCATGACCAGACCAGTCTGCACGTGCTCGCCCATGGTCAGGCGATACACGTAGTAGCAGGGCCGAGGATCGCGCACCAGGACGCCCTCGCGCAGCATCCGCTCGAGGTTCTCCGCGGCTTTTGCGTACACCTGCAGCGAGTGGGGATCGATGGACGGCGACAGGTCGATCTCCGGCTTGGAGATGTGCAGAAAGCTCCACGGCTTGCCGGCGGCGCGCACCCGTGCTTCGTCGGTGGACAGGACATCGTAAGGCGGTGCCGCGACGGCAGCGGCGTAGGCCGGCGTGGGGCGCAGGCCGGCGAAGGGTTGGATCAGGTGCAAGCGCTATCTCGATTCGCAACGAAGCCGCAATTCTAGCAGGCGAACTTCGCCTGGCCATCTTCGTCTTACGATCTGCGGCTATGATGGCAGTGTCGGCAAATCATCGATTGAGGCAGGCGATGAGCGATGACGTCCAGGAGTACCGGGGCAGCAGGATCATTGTGCAGTTCGACGGCGCGAAGTGCATCCACTCGCGGCATTGCGTGCTGGATCAGCCCGACGTGTTTCGGGCCAACGTTCCAGGTCCCTGGATCTCCCCCGACAGCGGCAGCGTCGAGGGAATCGTGCAGGTAGCCCACGCCTGTCCGTCGGGCGCCATCACCTACGAGCGGCTGGACGGCGGAGCGCAGGAATCGGCGCCGGCCGTGAACGTCCTGCGCATCCGCGAGAACGGGCCGCTAGCCTTCCGGGCCGACTTGCAGATCGGCGGCACGCGGGCCATCCGCGCTACGCTGTGCCGGTGCGGCGCGTCGAGCAACAAGCCTTACTGCGACGGCAACCACAGCGCGGCAGGTTTTACCGCCACCGGCGAGCCGTCGACCCGGCCGTCGGAGGCGCTGGCACAGCGCAATGGGCCAGTGGCGGTGAACGCGATCGCCGACGGCCCGCTGGAAGTCATGGGCAATCTCGAGATCTGCAGTGGCACAGGGCGCACCGTGAACCGCACGCAGAAAAGCTATCTGTGCCGGTGCGGCGCGTCGGGCAACAAGCCCTACTGCGACGGCACCCACAAGAAGATCGGGTTCCGGGCGGGAGGGGGAGCGAAAGGCTGAGTGCCGCGTTGGCACAGCGCGTTTAGGCCAGAACCGCGCCGGCAGCCCTTCGCCCACCACTGGCGCGCGTGCACGCATCCGCGCCTCGAGGGCCTCTTTTTGGCTCTGTCTGGGATCGTCGCGCTTCAAGCCTGGGTCTAATGCTCCGATATTAAGACCAGGCGCAGGCCGGCGATCTGCCGTACGCTAGTTGCCTGGCGACGACAGATGCAATGGGCAGGCACCTGTGATTGTCGAATTGTGTGTATCAAGGGACCAGCGCAGTGCTCAGCATCCTTTCCCGCGTCGTGTCCGGCTTCGTCGCACCGGTCGCGGTCCTCCTGCTCGCTCACTACCTCGCGCCGCGGGTGATCGGGCTTCCGCCCACGCTCGCGGG
Source organism: Burkholderiales bacterium (assembly GCA_036787045.1). GTDB lineage: Bacteria > Pseudomonadota > Gammaproteobacteria > Burkholderiales > SHXO01 > SHXO01. The sequence goes on from DAIQQA010000011.1 coordinate 11,514, forward strand.
TCTGCGCAGCTGGGGGCCGATGTTGATGCTCGTACTCGCCGGCATCCTGGCTCTGGTGTTCAACCGTGGCCGCGTGCTCTTCGGTGTCGCTTCACTCGCTGCAGCCTTCATCGCCTTCAAGCTGCATGTACAGGCCGTGCCCAGCACCTTCAGCGGGCGTACCGTGTTCGCCGCACTGTGCCTGTTCGTCCCGCTCAACCTTGCCGTCCTGGTCATGCTGCGCGAGCGGGGCATCTTCTCTTTCTACGGCGTGCGCCGCGCGGGCACGATTGCCCTGCAGGCACTTCTCGCGGCCTGGGTGGTCCTGGAGCAGCACGTCGGCCTGACCGAGTGGCTCTACCAGCCACTGCCCGCTAGCATGCCATGGCCGGTTTCGCCGATCCCGCCGCTCGCGCTGATGGTGATGTTGGGCGGCGTGGCAGTGGCCACGGGGGCCGCGGTGGCGAGCCGCACCGCGATCGACGCCGGCTTCGCGGGTGCATTGACCGCCTTTGCGCTCGGCTGCCAGCACGTGACACTCCCCAACCACTTCGCCGTGTATACCGCTGCGGCCGCTGCCATCCTGGGCATCGCCGTACTGCACGACACGTTCCGGCTCGCGTTCCGCGACGAGCTGACCGGGCTGCCCAGCCGGCGAGCGCTAAACGAAAGGATGATGGCTCTCGGCCATCACTACGCGATCGCCATGGCCGACGTGGATCACTTCAAGCGGTTCAACGACACCTGGGGGCACGAGTTCGGCGATCAGGTGCTCAAGCTGATTGCGGGCAAGCTCGAGCAGATGGGCGGCGGCGGGCGTGTCTATCGCTACGGCGGCGAGGAGTTCACCATCGTGTTCCCGGGCAAGACACTGCGCGAGGTGTGGCCGCACCTGGAAGCTGTGCGCAAGGAGATCGCCGCCTACCAGCTCGCCATCCGCCAGCCCGACCGGCCGGTCGAGCACGGAGCCGGCACGTCCCGGCGCGGCGTCGGCAATACAACGCACACCGTATCGGTAACCATCAGCATCGGCGTGGCACAGAGCGACGCGCGCAACACTACACCCGCGGAGGTATTGCTCGCCGCCGACAGATCGCTCTACCGCGCCAAGGAAAAGGGCCGCAACCGGGTGATTCGGTAGAGACTGGCGCAGCACTCACTCCGCGCTAGCCAGGTACTCATTCACTGCTCGGCGAGAGTCCGGATAGAATTGGGGGAATCGATTCTTTTCCTTCTTTCCCCTACCAGCCCGCATACATGGCCGCCTGGACCCGGATTCTCGTTGTGTGCACACTCGCTCTGATAGTCCTCCCTGCAGCACAGGCGCAGACGCGCAGGTCCGCCGGTGCTTGGACCGTTCTGTGCAGCGAGGGTGCGACCGGCTATTGCAGCGCCAGCAACCGAATCAAGGCGATCGGTGGCTCGCCCTATCGCTTTCAGCTCAACGTCTCGCGCGGCAGGCCCGGCGCGGACTTCGAGATCGCCCTGCTCACCGGCAGCGAACATCCCGGGGACGGCGCTGCCATCGCGGCACAGGTGGACAACCGCAAAGCGCTGATGCTCACGTCCGGCGCGGGCTATCGGCGCGCAGGAAGGAGCCACACGTACGTGATCGCCGCGAACGAGACAGAAGGGTTGCTGGCGCAGATGCGCAACGGCCAGCGCGTGGTGTTCCGCTACGAGGACGCGAAGGGCCGCCCGGTCGTCGCCGCGTTTTCGCTGGGCGGCATGGCCAACGCGCTGGCGTTCATGGACAAGATGCAGCCAGCGCCTCGCTCTCCTGCAACCAAGGTGGCCGCCACGCCGCCCGCCAAGCCGGCACCGGTGGAAGAGGCCAGGCCTGTCCCTCTGATCGAGGAAGTCAAGGCAGCGCCGAACCCCAGGCCAACGCCGATCGACGTGCCCGCTCCTGGGCAGACAGCCGAGGCGGCACCGACTCCTGCGCGTGCAGAACAAGTCCCGCCTGCACCGAAACGCAAGCCCGCCCCAGCGCAGAAGCAGGCTGCCGTCACCGCTGCGCCTACCCTGAGCCGCAAGCGCGGCGCCAAGTCGATCCGGCAGTTCTCCTGCCGCGGCAACGAGCCCTTCTGGACCTTGGTCATCGACAACGACAGCGCGCGCTACTCCGCCCCGGCGGACGCCGGGCAACCCGATGCGGTGGAGCTCAAAGGCAAGCTGTCTGTGACCGGCGACGGCCCCACTCCGGTCATCGACTGGCGCGGAAAGTCGGATTGGGGCGCGAGCTTCCGCGCCGTGATAACCGAGCAGCTCTGCCGCGACAGCATGTCGGACTCGGAGGGTCAGACCCAGTTCGAGTATCGCGCGCGGGTGACCCTGCCCGGCGGCAAGACCGTCGAAGGCTGCTGCAACGCCGGCCTGCCGCCGGCAGAGGCGGCGACCCCGACCGACACGACGCAGTACCCGGTCGCGGACGTGCGCACCCGGCCGGATACCGACTGGAGCCGCCACCTGTTCGAGTTGCTGCCCGCCATCCAGGCCTGCATCGACAAGACACCTGAGCCCTACCCTTATGCCACCAAGGCCTGGCCGATGAACCACGGCATGGTCGGCGTGCGCACGCGCAACCGCGGCGGTGGCTGGTTCGAGTGCGTCGCCGAGAGCACCGGCAAGAGCGTCGATCGCTTCGTCCCCCTCCCTTCCACGGCGCCGCCCGCTCCGAACGAAGACGTCGTCGTGTTCTCGCCGCCCGATCAGTCACCGCCAGAGGGCAATTGCTTCAAGCACGAGCGCGTGATGGACGGGATGGGCGACTTCATGGGATGGCTGTCGACGAACGGGTGCTCGTAGACCACTCGGTCTCTCTCGAACTAGTACTGCGACACACTAATTCCACCTCTCACCACGAAGGCACGAAGATACGAAGAAAACCGGAACGAGGGGCTATGAGGGCTTCCGGCGCTCGCCACCTCTACCATACGATGTTTCGCTACTAAGCTAACGTGTCTCTGTAATAGACCCAAATATAGCCGCCAAGACGCCAGAGAGACCGGGTCAGCCGTCCGCAGATGCCGCTGTCCCCGGCCCGATGAAAGCAATGTCCGGCCGTGACGATTCGATTTTCTTGGCGTCTTGGCGTCTTGGCGGCTCATTGTAATGTTTGGGGCTTTGAGAAACGCTTGGGCTTCTGCGGCCCCGACTGCTTATTTGCGCGCTTTGCGCCATGCCTCGTACTCGGCCCGCGTCTTATCGTCCGGCGGATAGGTGCCGGGCACCGGCGCCCCGGCCTTGATCTTCTCCACAACGAAGCTCTCGAGCTCGTCGAGCTCCGCGCCGGTCCGCGCCACCTCGTCGGCGAGATGGCGTGGGATGCATACCACGCCGTCAGCATCGCCCACCAGAATGTCGCCCGGCATCACCAGCACTTCGCAGCAGCCGATCGGCACGTTCCAGTCCACCGCCAGATGGCGCGCCGGGTGCGGCGGTGAGGCCGGACCGCGCGCATAGACGGGGAAACCCATTGCCTGCACGCCCGCGAAGTCGCGCACGCAGCCGTCCACCACACAGCCGGCTGCGCCGCGGACCTTGAGCCGGTTCATGTAGATGTCGCCGCCGGTGGCAGCGGCTTCCATACCGCGGCCTTCCACCACCAGGACCTGTCCGGGCTTGCAGGCTTCGATGGCGGCACGCTGCGGGTAGTCGGGCCGGGTGATGTGCTCGAAGGTGGCCAGGTCCTCTCGCCCAGGCGCAAAGCGCAGGGTCAGCGCCTCGCCCACCATGCGCAGCATCGGCGACAGCGCGCGCAGCCCGGTGAGGTAGGTGTTGCGAAACCCCAGCTTGAAGAGCTGGGTGGTCAGCGTGGCGGTCGCTACACGCTGGAGCTTGTCGAGCGTGCCTTGTGCGAGTGGCGGGTAAGTCATGGGATCTCCCTGACCGGGCGGAGCCGGAACGAAATGGACAGGATCAACAGGATTCACAGGATCTGGTCTCGAGGCGGGCAATGATAGATCGCCGCGGGGCATGTGGCGCGCGTCACTGTAACGAAGAGGCTCTGCAGCGGGAGTGCGGTGAAAAACCCAGGCGGCGCAACGTATTCCCCTGTATACTGCAGCCTGTGCGTGGCACCAGAGCGCACAACCACGCATCGCGAACCGTCCGCAGCAGTAACTGAAGCCGTCCTGCCTCCTGGCGTTCCCCGTAGAACGCCGTCCCGGCACGCTGCTTTTGTGCCGAAGTCCTGCTTGAGTCCTGTCAGTTCTTTCGTCGGTTGGTGTTGCATTCATCTGTGTCGAAGCGTGCGGCGACAGTAACGTCGTGCACGCTCACTCAATTGACGGAAGAAGACCATGACTTTCGAAGCATTAGGCCTGCATCCCGCGGTACTCAAGGCGCTTGCCGACGCCGGCTACCAGGCACCCACCCCGGTCCAGGCGCAAGCCATCCCGGCGGCTCTGGAAGGGCGCGATCTGCTGGTTTCGTCGCAGACCGGCTCGGGGAAGACCGCTGCCTTCGTGCTGCCGGCACTCCACCGGTTCGCCTCCATCCAACCGGAAGGTTCCGGCAACGGCCCCAGCGAGCGCGCAACACGGGAACGCCCGCGCTTTCGCCCCGCACGACCGAGGATGCTGGTGCTCACACCCACCCGCGAGCTCGCGCTGCAGGTCACTACCGCAGCCGAGAAGTATGGCGCCCAGCTCAGGCGCGTGAAGGCGGTGGCCATCCTGGGCGGTATGCCGTACCCGAAGCAGATGCAGCTGCTGGCGCGCAACCCGGAGATCCTGGTCGCCACGCCCGGGCGCCTGCTCGACCACATGCAGTCCGGCAAGATCGACTTTTCGCGGCTCGAGATCCTGGTGCTGGACGAGGCCGATCGTATGCTGGACATGGGCTTCATCGAGGATATCGACACCATCGTCGCTGCGACGCCGAAAACCCGCCAGACCATGCTGTTCTCCGCCACCCTAGACGGGCTAGTCGGCAAGATGGCGCAGCGAATCACCCGCGACGCACTGGTGGTGCGAAGCGCCGGGTCCTCCGTCAGTCACGACAACATCGAGCAGCGCGTGCACTTCGTGGACGACGTCTCCCACAAGGGCCGTCTGCTCGATCACCTGCTGCGCGACGTCAGCATCGACCAGGCGTTAGTGTTCACGTCCACCAAGCGCGACGCCGATACGATCGCCGAGCGGCTGGCCGATGCCGGGTTCGCAGCGGCCGCACTGCATGGCGACATGCACCAGGCCGCCCGCAACCGGACGCTGAACGCCATGCGCAGAGGCCAGCTGCGCGTGCTGGTGGCAACCGACGTGGCTGCCCGCGGCATCGACGTGCCGACGATCACCCACGTGTTCAACTTCGACCTGCCGAAATCGCCGGAGGACTACGTACACCGTATCGGCCGCACCGGTCGTGCCGGTCGCAGTGGGCTCGCCATCTCGCTCGCGCACCACGCCGAGGCGCGCAGCGTCAAGAACATCGAGCGCTTCACCCGGCAGGAGATCCCGGTCGACGTCGTGGCGGGGCATGAGCCGCGGCGATCCGCTGCGGCCTTTGCGCGCAAGCCCGCCGGCAGGTCCTTTGCCGGTAACGGCAAGCCGGGCGCACCCCGGCACGACGGGTTCCGCAGGCCGGATGCGCCGCGCAAGGGCAGTTTCAAGGGCCCGCGGTCCGGGGACGGCAACGGCAATCGCCGTCAGTTCAGCGGCCGGTAACGACGAGGACTCACCCGATGCGCCGGGGCGGGGAGTCCAGGCGCTCACCGGCCAGCACGGCTCGCGCCTGTACTATCTGACCGGCACAGCCCGGTAGTACCATTCCGCGCAACGACACCAACGGCGAGGGGAGAAGTCCGTGGCGGCAACGCTCGGAAGCTACGACTACGTCATCGTCGGCGCGGGCACGGCCGGTTGCGTGCTGGCGAACCGTCTGTCCGCGGACGCCAGCACCAGCGTACTGCTGCTGGAGGCGGGCAAGAAGGACGATTACTTCTGGATCGACATCCCGGTCGGCTATCTCTACACCATCAACAACCCGCGCACCGACTGGTGCTACAAGATCGAACCCGACCCGGGCCTGAACGGCCGTTCGATCGGCTATGCGCGCGGCAAAGTGCTGGGCGGCTGCTCCTCGATCAACGCCATGATCTACATGCGCGGGCAGAAGAGCGACTACGACCACTGGGCCGCGCTGGGCAACCGCGGCTGGTCCTGGGACGAAGTGCTGCCGGTGTTCAAGCGCAGCGAGGACTATCAGCACGGCGCTGACGAGCTGCACGGGGCCGGCGGCGAGCTGCGCGTCGAGGAGCGCCGCGTGAGCTGGGAGATCCTCGACGCCTGGCGCGACGCCGCCGAGGAATGCGGCATCCCCAAGATCCGCGAGTTCAACCGCGGCGACAACTTCGGCAACGCCTACTTCCAGGTGACCCAGCGCGGCGGTGTGCGCTGGAGTGGCACGAAGGCTTTTCTGCGCCCGGTTGCGCATCGACCCAATCTGAAGGTGCTGACCGAAGCCCACGTGCAGCGCATTCGCATCGACAGTCGCGACGGCGTGAAGCGTGCCATCGGCCTCGACGTCCGCCTCGGACAGGCCGGAACCCAGGTCGTCGAGGCGCGCCGCGAGGTGATTCTCGCGGCCGGCTCGATCGGCTCACCGCAGATCCTGCAGCTGTCCGGCGTCGGCCCCGGCGCGCTTCTGCAGCAGCATGGCATCCCGGTGGTGCATGATCTCCCGGGCGTGGGGGAGAACCTGCACGATCACCTGCAAATCCGCACCGTCTACATGGTGCGCAACACCGTGACGCTCAACCAGCGCGCTAATTCGCTGCTTGGCAAGGCGGCGATGGGACTGGAATACCTGCTGTTCAAGACCGGACCCCTCACCATGCCGCCGTCGCAGCTCGGCGCATTCGCTAAGAGCGATCCGTCCCAGCCGTCCGCCAACATCGAGTGGCACGTGCAGCCGCTGTCGCTGGACAAGTTCGGCGATCCGCTGCATCCCTTCCCCGCCATCACGCCCTCGGTGTGCAACCTGCGCCCGACGAGCCGCGGCCACGTGCGCATCAAGAGCGCAGACCCGAGCGCGTATCCCGCGATCACGCTCAACTACCTTTCCACCGAAGCGGATCGCCAAGTCGCTGTGAGCGGGCTGCGTTTCACCCGGCGCATCATGGCGGCGCAGGCGCTGGCGAAATTCCAGCCGGAGGAATGGAAGCCCGGCCTGCAGGTCCAGACCGACGAGGAACTGGCGCGTGTGGCGGGTGACCTCGGCACCACCATCTTCCACCCCGTCGGGACCTGCAAGATGGGCAGCGATCCGCTGGCTGTCGTGAGCGACCGCCTGGCCGTCCACGGCATCGAAGGCCTGCGCGTGATCGACGCCTCCGTCATGCCGCGCATCACCTCCGGCAACACCAACGCCCCGACCGTGATGATCGCGGAGAAGGGCGCGGAGTTCGTCCGCCAGGGCGTACGCTGAGCCCGCAGCCAACCTCTGTTGCATTGCAGCGACATCGCCCTCATCTGACCATCGTCAGAGGGGAATTCTCTGGCACTATGCTTGGTGCATCGCAGCAAACAAGGCGGCTGGAGAGTGGTGATGGTGATTCGCGAGCTGTACGAGGAAGAAAGCGACAGGGTGCAGGCCTTCCTGCTGGCCCTGAACGAGCACGATCGCTATCGACGCTTCGGCCGGCCGATCACCGACGACGTGCTCCGGCAATACGTGGCGCGCATCGACTGGGGCGATTCGGTGCTGCTGGGCGCCTTCGACGCGCACACTGAACTCGTAGGATTGCTCGAACTGGCCGACGTCGCGAGCACCTGCGAGATCGCAATCGCCGTGGCCCCGGCGCACCGCGGAAAAGGCGTGGGCAAGGCGCTGATGGACCGCGCGCTCCTCAAGGCCAAGGTGCGCGGCCGCGACAGAGTGGTTCTGCTGTGCCAGATGGACAACGAGCCGATGCGGCGCCTCGCGCGCAGCGCCGGTCTGCACGCGACCCTGGAAGACGGGGAAGTCACCGGGAGCCTGGACCTGCCGCAAGCCGGTCTGGCCGAAGTCACCGAGGATGCCACGCGCGATGCCATCGGCAATGCCACCTACGCGATGCTGCTCAGCGCTCGAACCTGGGCAGCGCTGTTCGAGCGCGCAGCGCACACTTCACGCCGACTGCTCCCGGAAAGCTGATTTCGGGGCGCCGCAAGCGCCACGCCACCGCAAAGAAGCCTGGCCTTATGTTCGATATCGAACGGAACGCCTGGCGCGAAAGGCGGATGATGCACCAAGGTCGAGGCTGCCCGGTGGTCAAGGCGCGTGCCGACACGCAGTATTGCTTGTGCCCAGCGCAACCACGAGCAACCGCTCGGCGCTTAGACGTTGCGCGGATTTGGCCGCTAAGCAATCCAAGGGCCCGGTTATCGGGAGTTGGTAGTTGTCTCATGCCATCCGAGATCGTGCAGTGCAACGTGAACTCCCAACCGTATTGGAGGTATTTTCCATGAAGCAAGAAACTTCAGTGAAGGTCAAGTATGGAGTTTGGGGCCTCATATTCGGGGCAGCGGTCGCGATGATCGTCGGCTTTGCCTGGGGTGGCTGGGTAACCGGGGCCACCGCCGAGGGGAGGACGGACGAGGCAGTATTGGCGAGCCGGGCTGCGATCTGTGTCGCCCAATTCATGAGGGCACCGAACCACGATCAGGAGCTCAAGACATTTGAAGCGATGGATTCGTGGAAGCGAAGCGAACTCATCGAACAGGGGGGCTGGGACAAGATGCCCGGGCAGGCAGAGGCCAGCGGTGCTGTGGCAGAAGCTTGCGCCAAGGGGATTGAAGTTCTTGCCGCAAACTGAACCGGCTTCGCTAAGCGTTCTGTGAAGAGAGTTCCTTCTCTTCGTTGCGTAGTCGTGAAGCGCGCTTTAGCGCGTCAGCGGCTCGCAACAATCGCTTTGACCTAACATCGCCGGCGGAGCGCCTGCCGGGTTTGGCCCCGCCCAGTCCGGCAGCCGCCAGAGCGGTGCACGTCGAAATCGCGCCCGCCATATCGCTAGTAACGCGGTGACCCGCCGCGACTCCAAGCCAGGCGCGGCAGCGCTCCCGATCGTTCCCGGTGGCGGGTCAAGGCACACCCCGAGCACCTGCACGCAGCTCTGGCTCACGCCCTTGGAACTCGTCGATCCAATGGCAGCTTTGGTCCCTCCCGCGTGCGGGGTCGCGGCTACTCGGCGTGCTGCTCGATCAGCCGCCGCAGGACAGCCACCAGCGCGCTCGCATCCTTCTCCCCTAGAGGCGCCAGTACGGAGGCCTCGTGCCGCTTGGCCAGACGCACGAGCGGCTGCGCGAGCCTCTCGCCTGCAGGCGTGATCGACACCACCACGCCACGGCCGTCGGCCGGGTCGCTCTCACGCACAATCAATCCCTGCTTCTCCATCCGCGCCAGCAGCTTGCTCATGGTGGGCTGCTTGGCGATCACGATACCGGCCAACTCGCTCACCGACATCGGAGCGTCCAGCAGACTGCACAGCACGCGCCAGTGCATCACCGGGATGCGCTCCTTTTCCAAGGTGGCGTGGAACTCCCCGGAGATCAGGTGGCTGGCGCGCGCCAGCAGATAGGGCAGGTAGCCGTCGACAAAGCGGGGAACGGCGCGAGTCCGCGGCTTATCAGTCCTGGAGACGCGAGCGGCGCGCTTCCTCTCAGGCCGCGTCCCCTCCTGCCGTTTACTTGAGCTCATGGGTCGCGCCAACGCCTAGCTAGGGCTGGAGTCAATGCTTGACACCAGAATACTTTAGAGCTGAAATAAATTGCATGAACTTTCATCTTTTCCCCGCCGGCGCAACAATAGCATCTGGCCTGAGGCAAGGGTGGGGGGATGGGGAGTGCAGTACGCAGCCGCGTTGCCCCCTCCCCAGGCCCCCCAGGCCTCCCCGCGTCCTGGGGACGCATGGGAGGGGGCCCCATCCCGGGTATCGCGGTTCGACGAGCGGTAGAGCAGGCCCACTGACCTGACGCGGAAGCATGGGTTGACGCCACATGGCAGAGCGATCTTTCAAGAGGGAAGTCCAGAAGCTGCGCCTTGGCGAAGGCGAGGTATTCCACGGCGAGGGCATCCTGGCCGTGACCAAGGCCCTTCTGCAATCGGGCGTGTCTTACGTGGCCGGCTACCAGGGTGCGCCGATCTCACACCTGATGGATGTGCTAGCCGACGCCCACGACATCCTCGCGGAGCTGGGCGTGCACTTCGAGAACAGCGCCTCCGAGGCGACGGCCACCGCAACGCTGGCTGCGTCGGTCAACTATCCACTGCGCGGGGCGGCCACCTTCAAGTCCACCGTCGGCACCAACGTCGCCTCGGACCCGCTGGCCAACCTGGCCTCGGGCGGCGTGACCGGCGGCGCGTTGATCATCGTGGGCGAGGACTACGGCGAGGGCTCCAGCATCATGCAGGAGCGCTCCCATGCCTTCGCGATGAAGTCGCAGGTGTGGCTGCTGGACCCGCGGCCCAATCTGCCGTCGATCGTGGCGGCGGTCGAGGAAGGCTTCGAGCTGTCGGAGGCGACCAACACGCCCGTGATGCTGGAGCTGCGCATCCGCGCCTGTCACGTGCACGGCCGTTTCATCGCCAAGGCCAACCGGCGACCCGCGTTCACGCTCAAGGATGCCATCGAACAGCCCCGCCGCAACACCGACCGCATCGTGCTTCCCCCGGCGAGCTACCTACACGAGCGCGAGAAAATCGAGAAGCGCTGGCCCGCCGCGGTGAAGTTCATCCGGGATCACCGGCTCAACGAGTTCTTCGCGGAAAACGCGCAGGACTTCGGCATCGTCCTGCAAGGCGGGATGTACAACAACGTGGTGCGCGCACTCGAGCTGCTGGGGCTCGCCGACGCGTACGGCAACAGCCGCGTCCCCCTCTACGTGCTCAACGTCACCTACCCCGTCGTCGAGGCCGAGGTGGTTCGCTTCGGCGCCGGCAAGCGCGCGGTGCTCATTGTCGAAGAGGGTCAGCCCGACTTCATCGAGCAGCATCTCAACACCATCTTGCGCCGGGCCGATATCCAGACCCGGGTGCATGGCAAGGATGTCCTACCCATGGCGGGCGAGTACACGGGCGGGGTGGTGCTGCAGGGGCTCGCCCGGTTCATCGAGCGGGTCGCTCCACAGCTGCTGGACCACAACCGACTTCCGGCATTCCTGCGCGCGCAGCCCAAGACCGCGGCGGCGCAGGCCCTGGAAAAGCAGGTGCATGGACGGCCACCCTCGTTCTGCACCGGCTGCCCCGAGCGGCCGATCTTCACCGCCATGAAGCTGGTGGAGCGCGAGCTCGGGCCGCATCACGTCAGCTGCGACATCGGCTGCCACCTGTTCTCGATCCTGCCGCCCTTCAACATCGGCGCCACCACCATGGGTTACGGCCTGGGCTGGGCGGGCGCGGCGGCACTGAACACCCAGGAGACCAGCAAGCGCACCATCAGCGTGATGGGCGACGGCGGCTTCTGGCACAACGGTCTGACCAGCGGGGTGGGCAACGCGGTGTTCAACCGCACCGACAACGTGCTGGTGATCGTCGACAACAGCTACACCGCCGCCACCGGCGGGCAAGACATCCTGTCGTCGCGCGCGGAGAGCCCGATCCGCGACACCCGCCATTCCATCGAGGCTGCGGTGCGCGGCGTGGGCGTGAAGTGGGTCAAGACCATCACGCGCACCTACAGTCTGACGCAGATGAAGGACACGCTGAAGCAGGCGCTGACCACCCGGGAGAAGGGTCCGAAGGTCATCATCGCCTCCAGCGAATGCATGCTCAACCGGCAGCGGCGCGAGCGCCCTCTGATGCGCAGCCGCATCAAGGGCGGCGAGCGCGTCGTGCGCGAGCGCTTCGGCGTCGATCCCGACACCTGCACCGGCGATCATTCCTGCATCCGCCTGTCGGGCTGTCCGTCTCTGTCCATCAAGCCCAACCCCGACCCGCTGCGCACCGACCCGGTGGCCACCGTGCTCGACAGCTGCGTGGGCTGCGGGCTGTGCGGGGAGGTGTCGCACGCGGCGGTGCTGTGCCCGTCGTTCTACCGTGCGGAGCTGATCAGCAACCCGAGCGGCTGGGACCGGTTCAAGGCGCGGCTGCGTGGCGCGGTCATCGGGTTCTTGCAGCGGCGCATCGATCGGCGGCTCGCTGCGTTCAACGGGTGAGATCGGCGCAACCGCACTCTCTACGCAGACGAAACGCATTGACCACGAGGTTGAGGTGGCCGTCGTCCCGAAACCGTTGGATATGACCGCACCCGCCGCCGGTCCGAGATCGCTCAACATCGCCATCCTCGCCATGGGCGGCGAGGGCGGCGGCGTGCTGGCCGACTGGATCGTGGACATGGCCGAGCACGCCGGCCACTTCGCCCAGACTACGTCCGTGCCTGGCGTCGCCCAGCGCACCGGCGCCACGATCTACTACGTGGAGATCTTCCCCGAGATCGGCGGCGAACAGCCGGTGCTGGCGCTGATGCCCTTCCCCGGCGAAGTGGATGTGGTGATAGCTTCTGAGCTGATGGAGGCGGGCCGCGCAATCCAGCGAGGTCTGGTCACGCCGGAGCGCACCACGTTCATCGCCTCCAGCCACCGCGTCTATTCCATGACCGAGAAGACAGCGATGGGCGATGGGCGGGTGGACGAGAGGACATTGCTCGAGGCCTGCGAGGGCGCGGCAGCGCGCTTCGTCTGCGGAGACTTCGCGCGGGCGGCAGAAGACACGGGCAGCGTGATCAGCGCGGTGATGTTCGGTGCGCTGGCCGGGACGGGTCGTCTACCCTTCGCACGCCAGGCCTTCGAGGAGGCAGTCAAGCGTGGAGGTGTCGGCGTCGAATCGAGCCTGAGTGCCTTCGAGGCGGGATATCGCATTGCCAGCGGCCGCGATGTGCCCGCGCCGGCAGCCACGCAACCTTTGCCGGTCATCGGACCGGCGCTGCTGCCGCTGGCCGCGCGGATCGAGCGCGACTTCCCGGCCGCGGCGCGGCCTGTCCTCCTGGCGGGCATCAAGCGCCTGGCCGACTATCAGGACCTCGGGTACGCTGCCGAATATCTCGACCGGCTGATGCCGATTCGCGCTCTCGACCGCGAGCCCGACTGGCGTCTGTTGAGCGAAACCGCCCGCCACCTCGCCCTGTGGATGTCTTACGAAGACACCATCCGCGTCGCCGATCTCAAGACCCGCCGCCAACGCTTCGAGCGCGTACGCGGGGAGGTCCGGCTCGGCAACGACCAGCTGCTGCAGATCAACGAGTTCCTGCACCCTCGTGTAGAGGAGATCGCCGATACGCTGCCGGCGGGCCTGGGGCGCTGGCTGCTGCGTACACAGTGGGCGCGCGGGCTGGTGAGCAGGGTCGCCGGGAAGGGCCGTGTCGTGCAGACCACCTCTTTGCGCGGCTATCTTTTGCTCTATGCGATCGCCAGCCTGCGCGGGATGCGCAGATCGACGCTACGATTCGCGGAAGAACGGGAGCGCATCGAATCGTGGCTCGGCCAGATCCGTGAGACCGCGCCGGCGGACCACGCCCTCGCCGTCGAGATCGCGGCCTGCCAGCGGCTGGTCAAAGGCTACAGCGATACGCACGCGCGGGGGCTGCGCAACTTCCAGACCGTGATGTCGGCCTTGCCCGGGCTGCGCGGCAAGCCGGATGCATCCGACCGCCTGCGCAGCCTGCGTGACGCAGCACTGGCGGACGAGAGCGGCGCGCAACTGGAGAGTCAAGTGCGCCATTAAGGCGCGGGTGCAACCAAGGCGTTGAGACGAAGCTCAGTTTATGGATAGGTATCGTGGTAACCCGAAGGCGATCGCGGCGCTGGTCCAGGACGACCAGGTGCACCGCGACGTGTATATCGATCCGGAGATCTTCGAGCTGGAGATGGAGCAGCTCTGGACCAACACCTGGATCTACGTCGGCCACACCAGCCAGGTCCCGCGCCCGGGCGACTATTACTCCACCGACATCGCCACCCGCCCGGTGGTGATGGTGCGCCACGAGGACGGCACCGTGCGGGTGCTGATGAACCGCTGCGCGCACAAAGGCGCCAAGGTGGTGAGCGCGTCCGCAGGTAACACCGGCCGCTTCTTCCGTTGCCCTTACCACGGCTGGGCATACAACACCGACGGCTCGATCCGGGCCATCCCGCTCAGGAACGGATACGACGGCACGCGGATGATGGAGTGCAACGCCGGCAAGGGCCTGGTGCCGGTGCGCAACGTCGAGATCTATCGCGGCTTCGTGTTCGCTCGCCTGGCGGACCGCGGGCCCGGCTTCAAGGAATACTTCGGCGAGTCGCTCTCCTCGATCGACAACATGGCCGACCGCTCGCCAGAAGGCGAGCTGGAGATCACCGGCGGCGTGCTGCGCTATCTGCACAACTGCAACTGGAAAATGTTCGTCGAGAACCTCAATGACACCATGCATCCCATGGTCGTCCACGAGTCCTCGGCGGGCACCGCGAAGAGGCTGTGGGAAGGAAAGCCGGCCGATCTGCCCAAGCCCATGGCGATCGAGCAGTTCGTGCCCTTCGTGGCGGACTACAAGTTTTTCGACGACATGGGCGTGCGTGTGCTGGAAAACGGCCATGGCTGGTCGGGCGCGAAGTTCTCCATCCACTCGAACTACGCGCCGATCCCCGGCTACGACGAGCTGATGATCTCCGCCTACGGCGAGCAGCGTGCGCACGACATCCTCGGCACCGTGCGCCACAACACGGTCTACTATCCCAGCCTGACCATCAAGGGTGCCATCACCGCCATCCGCGTGGCCCGCCCGATCGCGGCGGACAAGACCCTGATCGAATCCTGGACCCTGCGCCTCAAGGGTGCGCCGGATAAGCTCCTGCAGCGCACGGTGATGTACACGCGGCTGATCAACTCCCCGATGTCGGTGGTCGGGCACGACGACCTGCACGCGTACCGGTCGATTCAGGAGGGCCTTCGCGCGAGCGGGAACGAGTGGGTGAGCCTGCATCGGAACTTCGACCCGGCCGAGTTGGGCCGGAAGGACATCACCGCCAACGGCACCAGCGAGATCTCCATGCGCAACCAGTTCCGGGCGTGGAAGAAGTTCATGACGCTGAATATGAAGGAAGAGGCCAACGCATGATCCTCGACATCATCTGCCGGCTCCTCGATCCGAGGACATGCTTACCTGTCGTTCCCGCGGAAGCGGGAACCCAGGGTTTTCGGATGCTCCTGGATCCCCGCATTCGCGGGGATGACAGGTCACCACGGCTTCCGCACTGAGAACTCCTATGAATCCTTCGGAGCAGGACCTCATCCGCTTCGTCTACCGCGAGGCGCGCCTGCTCGACGAGAAGCGCTTCGACGAATGGTACGAGCTGTTCACGGAAGACGGGTTCTACTGGGTGCCGCTGGCGCCGGGGCAGCTCGACCCCTACGACCACACTTCGCTCGCTTACGAGGATCGACTGCTGCTCAAGCTGCGCATCGAGCGGCTAAAGAGCTCTCGCGCGTTCTCGCAGCAGCCCGAGAGCCGTTGCCATCACGTACTGCAGATGCCGGAGGTGGAGAAGAGCGATGCGGCCAGCAACGAGCACATCGTGCGCACGCAGTGCATCTACACGGAGACACATGGGGACGAGCAGCAGATGTACGCGTGCACCACGTTCCACATCCTGATCGTCGAGGGCGTCGTGCTCAAGATGCGTCTGAAGCGCGTGAATCTGCTCAACTGCGATGCGGCGCTGCCGTCGATCCAGTTGTTTCTCTGACCACTGATTCTGCACCACAGAGGCACAGAGACACAGAGGGGGATAGGCATATGGAGCAAACCGGCAGGAACCGCGCGGCGGAGATCGACAGCACAGGGAGCGGCGCCGGGTCTCTTTCCGGGAAGCCTCTGTGCCTCTGTGTCTCTGTGGTTCAACCCAGCGGCCGATGATCGAGCTGAAGCACGCCACCGTCTTCGACGCATTCCGCGACAGCGCACAGCGCTACGCCAGGCTGCCGTTCCTGCACATTCCGCAGGAGACGGCGCAGGCCTACGACGTGCCTGCGGGGACATGGACCTATGACGAAACGCTGGCCGAGGTCGAGCGGCTCGCCGGGATCTACCGGCGTGCCGGTTACGGCCACGGACATCGAGCCGGCCTGCTGCTGGAGAACCGGCCAGCATTCTTCCTGCACTGGCTCGCCCTCAACTCGCTGGGCATCTCCACAGTTCCGATCAACGCGGATATGCGCTCGTCGGAGCTCGAATACCTGGTCGATCACAGCGAGATCTGCGTGGCGGTCACGCTGCCGGACCGCACAGGCGACCTCCGGTCCGCCGCTGGCAAGATGGGACGCGAGCTGGTGATCGCAACGCCCGAGACCATCGCCGAGCTCGGGGATGCACCCTTCCGGCCGCGTCATGCCGGAACACCCGGCGTGGACACCGAATGCGGTCTGCTCTACACCTCCGGAACGACCGGACGGCCGAAGGGCTGCGTGCTCCCCAACGAGTACTACCTGCTGGCCGGCGAGTGGTACAACCGCATCGGCGGCATGTGCATAGTGCGGCCGGGCGAAGAGCGCCTGATCACGCCTTTGCCCATGGTGCACATGAATGCGATGGCCTGCTCCACCATGGCGATGATCCTGGCGGGTAGCTGCATCGTCCCGCTCGACCGATTCCACCCTAAGACCTGGTGGCAGAGCGTGCGCGAATCCCGCGCGACGATCATCCACTATCTGGGTGTCATGCCACCGATGCTCATGGGGGCAGAACCCTCACCGTCGGATCGCGAGCACCAGGTGCGCTTCGGCTTCGGCGCCGGCGTGGACAAACGGCTGCACGCGCCATTCGAAGCGCGCTTCGGTTTCCCGCTGCTGGAAGCATGGGCCATGACCGAAACCGGGATGGGTGCGGTCGTCATCGCCAATCGGGAGCCGCGCCACGTGGGCACTGCATGCTTCGGGCGACCCGAGCCCGAGGTCGAGGTCCGCGTGGTCGACGACGCCGGCAAGGACGTCGGCGCGGATGTCCCCGGCGAGCTGCTGGTGCGTGCGGCAGGACCGAACCCGCGCCGCGGGTTCTTCCGCGAATACCTGAGGGACCCGGACGCAACGGCCGAAGCGTGGGCCGGTGGATGGTTCCACACCGGCGACGTGGTCACGCGCGACGCGGCAGGATACTGCTACTTCGTCGATCGCAAGAAGAGCGTGATCCGCCGCAGCGGCGAGAACATCGCCGCGGTAGAAGTGGAATCGGTCCTCCGCCAGCACCCGCTGGTGCGGCAGGTCGCAGTCGCAGCGGCTCCCGACCCGGTCCGCGGCGATGAGGTGTTGGCCTGCGTGATCCCCGCCGAGCCGATCGGTGCCGACCGTACTGCCTCCGCGGCTGCCGACATCACTGCGTTCTGCCTCCAACACCTCGCGTACTACAAGGCCCCCGGGTACGTCGCCTTCGTGGACAGCCTGCCGCTGACGGCGACCCAGAAGCTCCAGCGCGGCGAGCTGAAGGCGCTGGCGCGGGGTCTACCGGGGACGCCGGGGTGCGTCGACACGCGCCATCTGAAGAAGCGGCACTAAACATGCGACGGGCAGGCTACGAGGGCATCGCCGTGTGCGCGCCGATCACCGTGCCCTACGTGCGCTACTCGATCCGCGCAGCGCACTGGTTCCTCGCACAGGCGTTCAAGCAGCTGATCGAGCGCACCGGAATCGCGAAGGAGCAGATCGACGGGCTGTGCGTGTCGAGCTTCACGCTCACGCCCGACACCGCCGTCGGCCTGACTCAGCACCTGGGCGTGACGCCGCGCTGGCTGGATCACATCCCCATGGGCGGCGCCTCCGGCGTGGTCGCACTGCGACGGGCCGCACGCGCGGTGGGCAGCGGCGACGCAGAGATCGTCGCCTGCATCGCCGGCGACACCAACCACGTCGATTCCTTCCGGCTGATGCTGGGCAGCTTCAGC
The DNA here is from genome assembly GCA_036787045.1 of Burkholderiales bacterium. GTDB lineage: Bacteria > Pseudomonadota > Gammaproteobacteria > Burkholderiales > SHXO01 > SHXO01. The sequence continues at coordinate 29,381 of DAIQQA010000011.1, forward strand.
CAGTTCGCGCGCGATGCGGTCTATCCGTACGGTGCTGGCGGCCCGAACGCAAGCTTCGCGTTCCTGACTTCCCATTACATGCGCACTTGCGGCGCCCGGCGCGAGGACTTCGGGAAACTGTGTGTGGCGCAGCGCGAGAATGCGCTGAACCACCCCCACGCCCTGTTCAAGAAGCCGCTGACGCTGGCCGAGTATCTGAATGCACGCCCCATCGCCGAGCCGCTGCACCTGTTCGACTGTGTGATGCCCTGCGCCGGCGCCGAAGGGTTCCTGGTAATGCGCGAGGAACGGGCCCGCGACCTTGGTCTGCCCCATGCACGCATCCTTGCCACCATCGAGCGCCACAATGCCTTCGCGGCCGATCCCATCCAGCTGCGCGGTGGTTGGGAGATGGACCGCGACGACCTTTACGCGCAGGCCAGCGTCCGGCCGCAGGACATCGACTTTCTGGAGAGCTACGACGACTACCCGGTGATCGCGATGATGCAGATCGAGGGTCTGGGCTTCTGCGCGAAGGGGGAGGGCCCCGCGTTCGTGCGCAGTCACACGTTCACTGCGGACGGCTCGTTCCCCACCAACACTTCCGGCGGTCAGCTCTCCGTGGGCCAGGCCGGGGCGGCAGGCGGATATCTCGGCATGGTCGAGGCGGTCCGGCAGCTCACTGGCCAGCCGCTCGGCGCGGCGGTAAAAGATGCGAAGATCGGGCTTGTGAGCGGGTTCGGCATGATCAACTACGATCGCGGATTGTGCAGCGGCGCAGCCATCCTCGCGGCGGGCATACCGTAGAGCATGAAACACAAAGACACAGAGGCACAGAGAAGAGCCTTCGGAGAATATCAGTCGCTGCGGCGCGGTCGTGGTCAGCTTTCTCACGTGGCACGCTTCGGGGCTGAGTTCGCTGCTCCGTTTCGATTTTCTCTGTCTCTGTGCCTCTGTGGTGAATGGGTTGGCGAATTGAGCGAATGAGCGCGCCGCTGACGAGACCCAAGCGCAAGAACCCGATCCTGCGCACGCGCTTGCCGACGCTGCCGCCGGGCAGCCGCAGCCGCGTGGCGCTGGGCCTGACCGCCGCGGCGGCGCTCGGGCGCTTCGAGCTGCAAACCTGCCGCGACTGCGGCGCCGTGCAGTACCCGCCGCGCGAGGCCTGCCACGGGTGCCTGTCGGAGCGGCTCGTCTGGAAGCTGCAGGACGGGGCAGGCGAGCTGCTCGCGACCACAGTCCTGCATCACAGCAACGATCTGTTCTTCCGCGAGCGCCTGCCCTGGCGGCTCGGTATGGTACGGCTGGATGCGGGGCCTTCCGTGGTAGCACACCTGCACGGTGACATCCCGCCCGACGCGGCGCGCGTGCGGGTCGGGGCGCGCCTGGACAAGTCCGGGCAAGCCGTGCTCATCGCTTTTCCCGAACAGGAGACTCCGAACATGGCCGACGACAGGCAGTTGCGCGAGATGACCTGCGACCCGAAGTTCCGGAAAGCTCTTGTGACCGACGGCAAGAGCGCAGTCGGACAAGCCATCGTCGCTGCCCTGGCCAAGGCCGGTGCGGACATCGTCTGGGTCGGCAACACGGAGCCCTGGAAGAAGTCTCCAGGCATCGAAGAGATCGCAGTATTACCTCAGGTCACGCTGGTGCCGCTGGATCTCACCGACTCCCGCTCGGTAACGGAGCTCGCCGGCGAGATCGGGGGCAAAGTCGACATCGTGATCAACAACGCCGAGTACCACCGTGCTTTCGGGATCGCGGCGCGCCGAGGTGTGGACGCAGCCCGCGGCGAGATGGATGTGAACTACTTCGGCCTGTTGCGCCTTGCCCAGGAGCTCGGACCCGCGCTGCGCGCCCGGGCCGCCGACGGCCAGTCGAGTGCGGCCGCCTGGGTCAACGTCCTTTCGGTGTACGCGCTCGCGAACTTCCCGCCGCACGGCACCTACTCCGCGTCCAAGGCCGCGGCGTATTCGCTGGCGCAGTGCCTGCGCGCCGAGATGCGGCTTGCCGGCGTGCGCGTCGTCAACGTGTTTCCCGGACCGATCGACGACGAGTGGAACCAGCTCCTGCCGCCGCCCAAGCTGGCGCCGGCTGCGCTGGCCGACGCCATCGTCGCGGCGCTGCGCGATGGGGTCGAGGACGTCTTCCCGGGCGACGTGGCGCAGGAGTGGTTGGCACGCTGGCGCGACAACCCCAAGGCGCTCGAGCGCGAGCTTTCGGTCTAAATCTCGACACCCACCACAGAGACACAGAGGCACAGAGGCGTGCGATTCACCTGCGTAGGACTGGAGTCATGGCCATGCTTATTGAACCGTGCCGAGTGACCGCACAACCGTTTTCGGATCTCCTCTCGGTTCCTCTGTGCCTCTGTGCCTCTGTGGTTCAAGGAAACTCATGAGCAACGCAACGCTGGCGAAACTGGTAGCGGAGCTGGCCGCCGGCCGCATCCGGGTGATCGACCTCACCCAGACGCTCTCGCCGGACTTCCCGCAGATCGTCCTGCCACCCGAGATGGGCCAGTGCCTGCCGTTCCGCATCGAGGAGATCTCGCGCTACGACGAGCGCGGGCCGGGCTGGTACTGGAACAACTTCTCCTGCGGCGAGCACACCGGTACGCACTTCGACGCGCCGATCCACTGGATCTCCGGCCGCGATCTGCCGAACAACGCCACCGACACGATTCCCGTCGAGCATCTCGTCGCGCCCGCTTGCGTGATCGACTGCTCGCGCGAATCGGCGGCGGATCCGGATTTCCTGCTGACCGTGCCCTTCGTGCAGGCCTGGGAAGCGAAGCACGGCCGCATCCCGCCGCGCGCGTGGGTGCTGATGCGCACCGACTGGTCCAAGCGCACGGACCCCGTCGCCTACCAGAACTTCGACGAGACCGGCCAGCACACGCCGGGGCCGGATGCCGAGGTCGTGAAGTTCCTGATCGAGGAGCGCGACGTGCTGGGCTTCGGCTCCGAATCGATCGGGACGGACGCGGGTCAGGGCTTCCATCTGCGTCCGCCCTACCCATGCCACTACTACATGCACGGGGCCGGCCGCTACGGCCTGCAATGCCTGACCAACCTCGATCTGCTGCCGGCGACAGGCAGCGTGCTGATCTGCCCGCCGCTCAAGATCCAGCAGGGGAGCGGCAGCCCGCTGCGCGTGCTCGCGCTGGTGGCCGGATAGCACCAATGAGCGACGAATCCAGATTCGCAGTCGTCACTGGCGGCAGTGCCGGCATCGGAAAGTCCGTCTGCCAGCATCTGCTGGATGCCGGCTATGAACTCATCTCGCTGGCGCGTCGCGCACCGGACAACCCGCATCCGCGCATGCACTCCTTCCGCGTCGACCTGACCGACGCGGCCGCCACTGCGCAGGCCGTCCAGGAGATCGCGCGGCAGTTTCCAATAACGACCGTGATCCACAACGCGGGCGTGATACGCCCTGCCCTGCTGCCGGACGTCCGGCTCCAAGACCTCGATGCGCTCGTGAACTTGCATCTCGCCGCGGCGGTTTCCCTCACCCAGGCCGCACTGCCGGCAATGCGCAAAGCGCAGTTCGGCCGTATCGTGCTGCTGTCCTCCCGAGCCGCTCTGGGGCTGGCTTCGCGAACCAGCTACTCAGCCACCAAGGCCGGGATGATCGGCATGGCCCGCACCTGGGCACTGGAGCTTGCCCCGCAGGGCATCACGGTAAACGTGGTCGCACCCGGACCGATCCAGACCGATATGTTCCATGAGGTCATCCCTGTGGGCAGCCCGAAGGTCGAGCAGGTGGCTCAGAGCATTCCGGTGAAGCGGCTGGGTCAGCCCGACGACGTGGCGCGCGCCGTGATGTTCTTCGTGGCCCCGGAGAACGGGTTCGTGACCGGTCAGGTGCTGTACGTTTGCGGCGGGACTAGTGTGGGCAGTCTCGTTCTCTGAGGCGCATTCGGCAGCAGGCGTCAGCAAGGAGCAGTAATGAACATCGTATGCATCGGCGGCGGACCGGCGGGGCTGTACTTCGGCCTGCTGATGAAGAAGCAGGACCCGGCCCACACCGTGACGGTGATCGAGCGCAACCGGCCCGAGGACACCTTCGGCTGGGGCGTGGTGTTCTCCGATCAGACGCTGTCGAACTTGGTGCAGACCGACGAGCAGGCCGCGCGCCGCATCCTGCAATCCTTCAACCACTGGGACGACATCGACGTCCACATCAAGGGCCGGACCATCACCTCGGGCGGACATGGCTTCTGCGGCATCGGCCGGCACCGGCTGCTGAAGATCCTGCAGGAGCGCAGCCGCGAGCTGGGCGTGCGGCTCATGTTCCAAACCGACGCGACCGACGACCGGGCGGTTGCGGCCGAATACGAAGCCGACCTGGTGATCGCCAGCGACGGGATCAACAGCCGCATCCGCACCGCCTACGCCGACAGCTTCCAGCCCGACCTCGACATGCGCAGATGCCGGTTCGTCTGGCTGGGGACGAAGAAGCTGTTCAAGGCGTTCACCTTCGCCTTCGAGCAGACCGAGCACGGCTGGTTCCAGGCCCACGCCTACCAGTACGACGGAGACACTTCCACCTTTATCGTCGAGGCCCCCGAGGAAGTTTGGCTCAAGGCCGGACTGCACAAGATGAGCCAGCTGGACGGCATCGCGTACTGCGAGCGGCTGTTCGCGAGGTACCTGGACGGGCATGCACTGATGAGCAACGCCACACACCTGCGCGGCTCGGCCATCTGGATCAAGTTCCCGCGCATCGTGTGCAGGACCTGGGTGCACTGGAACTCCATCGAAGGGAAGCGCGTGCCCGTGGTTCTCATGGGCGACGCCGCGCACACCGCACACTTCTCCATCGGCTCGGGCACCAAGCTCGCGCTGGAGGACGCCATCGAGCTGGCGCGCTGCTTTCAGCAGCATGGCCGGTCCGACCTCGACACCGTGCTAAGCACCTACGAGAAAGCGCGCTCGGTGGAGGTGCTCAAGATCCAGAGCGCCGCGCGCAACTCCATGGAGTGGTTCGAGAACGTCGAGCGCTATGCTCATCTCGACGCCGAGCAGTTCGCCTACTCGCTGCTCACCCGCAGCCAGCGCATCTCCCACGAGAACCTGCGCCTGCGGGACAAGCACTATGTGGAGAGCCTCGAGGACTGGATCGCGCAGCACGCCTTCGCACAGTCTGGCCTCGAGATGCCAGCGCTGCGAACGCGCAGCATCCCGCCCATGTTCACTCCCTTCCGTGCCCGCGGGGTGACGCTCAAGAACCGCGTGGTGGTCTCCCCGATGGCGCAGTACTCTGCCGTGGACGGAACGCCGGGCGACTTCCACATGGTGCACCTGGGCGCACGCGCGATGGGCGGCGCCGGCATGGTGGTTGGGGAGATGACCTGCGTGTCGGCCGACGCACGCATCACGCCCGCCTGCCCGGGCATGTGGACCTCCGAGCACACCCGCGCCTGGAAGCGCATCGTCGACTTCGTGCACGCGAACACCACCGCGCGAATCGCCGTGCAGCTCGGCCACGCCGGGGCAAAAGGGTCGACCAAAGTGATGTGGGAAGGCGTCGACCAGCCGCTGCCGGCCGGCAACTGGCCGCTGATCGCTGCGTCCGAGGAGCAATACCTGGAAGGCGTGTCGCAGACTGCGCGCGCCGCCACCCGCGCAGACATGGACCGGATACTGCAGGATTTCGTGCGCGCGACGCGCGCAGCCGTGGAAGCCGGCTTCGACTGGCTGGAGCTGCACTGCGCGCACGGCTACCTGCTGTCCTCCTTCATCTCGCCGCTGACCAACCGGCGCAGCGACGAGTACGGCGGCAGCCTGGAGAACCGTTGCCGCTATCCTCTGGAGGTGTTCCGGAACATGCGCGCGGCGTGGCCCGACGACAAGCCGATGTCAGTGCGGATCTCCGCACACGACTGGGTAGTGGGCGGGATCACGCCAGACGATGCGGTGGCGATCGCGCGGCTGTTCAAGGCAGCAGGCGCCGACCTGATCGACGTCTCCTCGGGCCAGGTCAGTAAGAAGGAAAGGCCCGTTTTTGGCCGTATGTTCCAGACGCCGTTCGCCGACCGCATCCGCAACGAGGCCGGCATCGCCACCATCGCCGTAGGTGGCATCTTCGAGGCCGACCACGCCAACAGCATCATCGCCGCCGGCCGCGCGGACCTGTGCGCGATCGCGCGACCGCATCTGGCGAACCCGGCCTGGACGCTGCTGGAGGCGGCCAAGCTCGGCTTCACCGACATCGAGTGGCCGAAGCAGTACCGAGCCGGCAAGCTCCCGCTCGAGCGCAACCTCGAGCGCGAGCGCGCGCTGGCCGCGGCCGGCGCTGCGCTCTCGCCGCAAGAGTTGGCAGCGCGGATGTTGGAGGGTTGAAATCCATAACGCATGAATCGCGGAGGACGCATAGGACGCGGAGGAACACGTCATACGGAACATCTGATCAGCTTCCAGGAAAGGACATCGATGGACATTCTTCATCCCCCCGGCTGGGCACGTCCCAAGGGCTACTCCAACGGCATCGCCGCAAGCGGGCGCATGGTGTTCGTCAGCGGCATGGTAGGCTGGGACGAGCAGGAGCGGTTCCAGGCCACGGATCTGATCGGACAGGTCCGGCAGGCGCTCGCGAACGTCGTCGCAGTGCTCAAAGAGGGCGGCGCACAGCCCGAGCATATCGTGCGCATGACCTGGTACCTTCGCGACAAGCGCGCCTATCTGGCCGCCGGGCGCGAGATCGGCGCAGCGTATCGTGAGATCATCGGGAAGCACTTCCCGGCGATGACCGCGATCGAGGTCACCGATCTGATCGAGGATGCGGCGCTGGTGGAGATCGAGGTCACTGCCGTGCTGCCGTAACGATCAAAGCTCGAACCACGGAGGACACGGTGGACGCGGAGGAGATCATGTACTTTTCTGGTGGGATGTCGCGGCATTGGCGCAAGCGCGAAGGCCGCTAGGGCGGTTACAGGCACGGGTTCAAAAGCTTTGTTGCCTTTCCTCCGTGTCCACCGTGTCCTCCGTGGCTTATGCAGTGTGCAGGAGATGAAGAATGGCACAGCAACAAGCAGCATTCCAATGGGACGACCCGCTGCTGCTCGACCAGCAGCTCACCGAGGAGGAGCGCATGGTGCGCGACTCGGCGCGGGCCTATTGCCAGGGCAAGCTGGCCCCGCGTGTGCTGGAGGCGTTCCGGCACGAGAAGACGGACCCGGCCATCTTTCGTGAGATGGGCAGGCTGGGTCTGCTGGGACCGACTATTCCGGAAGAGTATGGCGGCGCGGGGCTGAACTACGTCTGCTACGGGCTGATCGCGCGCGAGGTGGAGCGGGTGGATTCGGGTTATCGCTCGATGATGAGCGTGCAGTCCTCGCTCGTCATGGTGCCGATCTACGAGTTCGGCACCGAGGCGCAGAAGCGCAAGTACCTGCCGAAGCTGGCCACAGGCGAGTGGATCGGCTGCTTCGGGCTGACCGAGCCCAACCACGGCTCGGACCCCGGCTCCATGAGCTCGCGCGCCAAGAGCGTGCCCGGCGGCTACTCGCTGACCGGCAGCAAGATGTGGATCAGCAACTCGCCCATCGCCGACGTCTTTGTAGTCTGGGCCAAGACCGACGACGGACGCATCCGCGGATTCATCCTCGAGAAGGGCATGCGGGGCCTGTCCGCGCCGGCGATCCACGGCAAGGTGGGCCTGCGCGCCTCCATCACCGGCGAGATCGTCATGGACAACGTGTTCGTGCCCGAGGAGAACCTGATGCCGGGGGTCGAAGGGCTGAAAGGCCCCTTCACGTGCCTGAGCTCCGCGCGCTACGGCATCTCCTGGGGCGCGCTGGGGGCCGCGGAGTTCTGCTGGCACACCGCGCGCCAGTACGTCCTCGATCGCAAGCAGTTCGGCCGGCCGCTTGCCGCCAACCAGCTCATCCAGAAGAAGCTCGCCGACATGCAGACCGAGATCACGCTCGGGCTCCAGGGCTGCCTGCGGCTCGGGCGCATGAAGGACGAGGGCACCGCCGCAACCGAGATCACCTCGATCATGAAGCGCAACTCCTGCGGCAAGGCGCTGGACATCGCCCGGATGGCGCGCGACATGCTCGGCGGCAACGGCATCAGCGACGAGTTCGGTGTGATCCGCCACATGGTGAACCTCGAAGTCGTCAACACCTACGAAGGCACCCACGACATCCATGCGCTGATTCTGGGTCGCGCGCAAACCGGAATCCAGGCGTTCCAATGAGCAACGTTTCGGCAAGGGGGAAGAACACAATGCGCAGCCCGCTCAGCCTGGGCACCTACTCTGCGTTCCGCGTTTGAGCTTCCTTTCCTCTGCGCCCTCTGCGTCCTCTGCGGTTAAAGAGGTGCGCTCTGAGCATGTGGACCCCGCCTGAGCGAATAAGGTACAAGTCGAGCATTGGTCCGGTCCCGACACGGGAGGAGGCGCTGCGTGCGGGCCTGTTCAGCCCGTTGCGGATCGGGCCGTTGCCGCTGGAGAACCGCGTCTGGGTACCAGCCATGGTGCCGTGGCGCGCGTCGGAGGAAGGCTACGTCACGCCCGAGCTGATCGATTGGTACGGACGCTTCGCGCGCGGCCGGCCCGGGGCGATCGTGGTGGAAGCCACCGGCATCCGCGACATCCCCAGCGGCCCGCTGCTGCGCATCGGCCACGATCGGTTTCTGCCGGGCCTGCAGGAGATCGTGCGGACCGTGCGCAGGGAGAGTGGCGGCCATACCCGGCTCTTCATCCAGATCATCGACTTCCTGGCGATCCGGCGGCGGCCCGAGCCGCAGAAGTACTTCCAGCGCTTCCTGGGGATCACCGCTCGCCACCGCACACTGCTTGGGGCGCAGGATTGGCCGGAGGAGCGGGTGCGCGAGCGGCTGGCAGCGCTGCCGCACGACGCGCTCGCACAGGTGCTCAGCCCCCGCGAGCTGGAGGCACTGGACTTCGGCTTGCGCGAGCGCGTCACGGACCTCGACCTGCCGCACATCCGCGCGTTGCCGAAGGTACTGCCTGGGTTGTTCGCTGCCGCAGCGCTCCGGGCGCAGCACGCCGGCTTCGACGGCGTCGAGCTGCACTTTGCTCATGCGTACACCATGGCCTCATTCCTCTCGGCCACCAACACGCGCACCGACGGCTACGGCGGCACCCGCGAAGGCCGCGTACGTCTGCCGCTGGAGGTCTACCGCGCTGCGCGCGAGGCGGTCGGTACCGACTATCCGGTCGGCTGCCGCTTTCTGGCCGACGAGTGCATCGAGGTGGGCAGTACCGTTGACGACGCAGCGTTCTTCGCGGTCGAGTTCGCGCGCGCAGGCATGCATTTCCTTTCGACCTCCCGCGGCGGCAAGTTCGACGACGCCCGGCAGCCAGGCATCGGCTGGGCAGCCTATCCCTACACGGGGCACAGCGGTTACGAGTGCATGCCTGGGCACATCTCGGACCCCTTCGGTCCGTGGGGCCGCAACCGCGCGGCCACACTGATGATCCGCAACGCGGTGCGCTCCGCAGGATTCACCACTCCGGTTGCCTGCACTGGCGGCGTGCATCGCTTCGATCAGGCCGAGGCGATGCTCGCGCGCGGCGAGTGCGACCTCGTAGGCTTGGCCCGCCAATCTCTTGCCGATCCCGACTGGCCGCTGAAGATCGCGCTCGGGCTGGGCGATCAGGTGCGCGTTTGCGAGTACACCAACTATTGCGAGGGGCTCGACCAGAAGCACAAACAGGTAACCTGTCAGCTGTGGGACCGCGAAGCCCTCGACGCCTCAGCCGTGCGCCTGAGCCGCGACGGCAAGCGGCGGCTTGTGGCTCCCGACTGGGAGCCTCCGATCTGACAAGAGCACTCGACGCCAAGGACGCAAAGGACGCCAAGGAACTGCAGAATCGTGCTGATGGTGGAGGGCGCTGGCATCGGGGTCTCGTGTCTTATCACGTCGCGATCCCTCGGCGTATGGTTGCATGGCAGGTTCGCCCTAAGTGGACATGGTCTGGCGCGACGGCTCCGGCCAAGAGCATCGCGCGTTGCACAACCCCCGCGATGCGGCCTTGGCAACCGAGTTTCTGATCGGTTTTCCTCGGCGTCCTTTGCGTCCTTGGCGTTGAGAGATTGGCCGTAGAGAGGAGAGAATGAAGATCGCAGTACTGGGAGGAGGCCACGGCGCCTACGCAGCCGCCGCCGACCTGAGCGAGCAAGGGCACGAGGTGAGGCTCTGGCGGCGCGATGCAGCCGCTCTGAAGCCGGTGCTCGACAGCAGCGTCATCAAGATCACGGACGTCCGCGGGTCGCGCGGGATACCCGTTGCCAAACCCACTGCAGACATCGCCGAAGCGGTACGCGGTGCGCAGCTCGTGCTGATCCCAGCGCCTGCGACCGCGCAGGAAGACATCGCCCGCGCGCTTGCCCCACACCTCGAAAGTGGCCAGGTCGTATTCCTGCCGCCCGGCACCTTCGGCAGCTACGTGATGAGCGAGACCGTTCGTGCCGCCGGCTCACGCGCCGAGATCACCTGGGCAGAAACCGGCACGCTGCCCTACCTCGCGCGCAAGCAGGCGGCCGACGAGGTACGCATCACCATCCGCGCCGCGCACCTCCCCACCGGGGCCTACCCCGCGAAGCGCTCGGAGCATGCCTTCGCGGTTATCCGCCAGGCCTACCAGGTCATCGAGCCCTGCGAGGACGCGCTGTCCGGCGCACTGATGAACGCCGGGCCGATCATCCACCCATCGCTGATTCTGATGAACGCCGCGGCGCTGCAGCACTTCGAGCGCTGGGACATCCACAACGAGGGCACACAGCCCTCGGTGCGTGCGGTGACCGATCGGCTGGATCTGGAGCGTGTCGCCGTGCGCGAAGCGATCGGCTATACCCCGCCACACTTTCCGCTCAAAGACCACTACACCAGCGACCGCTGGATGTACGGCGACGCGCACAAGCGGCTGGTCGACTCGGGTGACTGGCGCGAGCATATCGACCTGCACATGCACCGGTACATGACCGAGGATACGGTGATGGGCCTCGCCTTCCTCGCTTCTGTGGCGCGCTGGGTGGGGGTGGATGCGCCGCTCGCCAACGGACTGCTGGCCGTGGCCGGGGGCATCCTCGGGCGCGACCTGCGTCACGGCGCCCGCACGCTGGAGGCGCTGGGGCTCGCGTCTCACTCGAAGGACCAGATGAAGCAGCTGTTGCAGCAAGGCCGCCGATGACGGGATTGCCTCGCCGCATCGTTGCCGTCGGCGCCGGCCGCATGGGGCGGGGAATCGCGCTCGCGTTTGCCTATGCCGGCCACGAGATCGACATCGTCGACCTGAAAGCGCGCCCGCGCACTGATTTCGACGGTCTCGCCCGGGATGCTCGCGACGAGATGGCGTCCAGCCTGCGAATGCTCGCCGAGCTCGAGGCGATGCCGCTGGATGCCGTACCGAGGGTGTTGCAACGGATCCGCGTGGTCTCCAAGCCCGACGCCGGCGAGGCACTGGCCCGGGCTGAGGTGATCTTCGAGGGCGTGCCGGAGACTCTCGAAGCCAAGCGCGACGCCTTCGCCCGGATCTGCGACCTGGCGCCGCCGGCGGCTATCGTCGCCTCCACCACCTCGACCATCCTTGTGACGGACCTCGCCCCGCTCGCGACCCACCCCGGACGGGTCATCAACGCCCATTGGCTCAACCCGGCCTATGTCATCCCGCTGGTGGAACTGTCTGCCCATCCCGGGACGTCACCGGAGGTGATCTCCCGCTTGCGTGCACTACTCGAAGACATCGGCAAGGTCCCGGTGCTGTGCGGGCCGGCACCCGGCTATATCGTGCCGCGCCTGCAGGCACTGATCATGAACGAGGCGGCGCGCATGGTGGAGGAAGGAGTCGCGACGGCGGAAGAGATCGACAGGGCCACCCGGTATGGGCTCGGGTTGCGCTTCGCCGCCGTCGGCGTGATCGAGTTCATCGACTTCGGCGGCAACGACATCCTGTACTATGCGAGCCGTTACCTGTCGGAGCACCTGAGCCGGGAGCGCTACACCGCTCCTGCCATCGTCGATCGCCTGATGCAGGAAGGCAGAGTTGGCCTCAAGACCGGCGAGGGCTTCTACGACTACCGCAGCCGCGACGTGGCCGCCTACCGCAAGGATGTGCTGGCGCGCACGGTGGGGATGCTGAAGCACGCCGGTCTGCACCGGCCGCCGCGTTGACGATCCTCCTGACTTGAAGGCAGGAACCACGGAGGACACGGTGGACACGGAGGAAGACCGGGAGTGAGATTGTTTTGAGAGTAGTAGGTGCATGGCGTAGGACTGTGTACCGTCGCTTTGCCGGAGCAACGCAGCTCCCGGAGCTATTTTCCTGCATTCCTCCGTGTCCACCGTGTCCTCCGTGGTTCAAGCAGTTGTAACCAACATTAGGGACCCCAGCATGCTTCGCTTCACCGCCGCGCTGCTGACCGCGATTTGCCTCGCGGGGACAGCGGCAGCCCAGGAGATCACCCTCAAGGCGGCCAATGCTTTCCCGGAGGGCACGTACTACGCACGCAACTTCGAGCGGTTCATCAAGAAGGTGAACGACGAAGGCAAGGGCATCCTACAGATCCGCTACGTGGGTGGGCCGAAGGCGATCCCGACCTTCGAGATCGCCAATGCGCTGCGCAACGGCGTGGTGGACCTGGCCAACACCACCACCTCTTTCACCACCGGGGTCGTCCCCGAGGGCCTCGCGCTGAACTACACCCATCTCACCATGGCGGAGCTGCGCCGCAACGGTGTGCTCGACTACCTCAACAGCATCTTTCTCTCGAAGGGGCTGTACTACTATGCGCGCACCGGCGAGGGCATCCAGTACTACGTATACAGCAACAAGAAGATCGACAAGGCCGATCTGAGCGGGCTCAAGCTGCGGATCGCGCCGATCTATCGCGACTTCTTCCAGAAGATGGGCGCCAGCGTCGTGCAGATCGCCCCGGGCGAGGTGTACACGGCGCTCGAGCGCGGCGTGGTCGACGGGTACGGCTGGCCGCTGATCGGCATCTTCGACCTCGGCTGGCACGAGAAGACCAAGTATCGTCTGGAGCCGGGCTTCTACTCGATCGAGCTGGGCGTGCTCTTCAATGCCAATTCCTGGAAGAAGCTTACCCCGGCCCAGCGCGAGTTCCTGGAGAAGCAGCGGGTCTGGCTGGAAGGGCTGAACGCGGACATGGGCGGCAAGGACGCGCAGGCCGAGATCAAGCGCCAGCAGGATGCCGGCATTCAGATCATCAAGCTGGACGACGCCCAGGGGAAGATCTTCATCAAGACCGCCTACGATGCGGCATGGAACGCGATCGTGGCCTCCAGCCCGCAGCACGGGCAGAAGCTGCGCGAGATGATGGCGCCGAAGTAGGAGTCGGACGGCCGGATCGGCCCTTCACACAGCGCGGAAAGCGAAAACCCACATGGACCACGAAGGAAAGCGCAGCGGGCTTGGTCTGCTGCGCTGCCTGGCGATGCAAGCGTGGTTCATGGCAGCACATAGCCGCCCGAGCCGCTCCCGGACTATCCAATCGGTCATGACCGCCCGGAACGACGGCATCGGTTCTATCTGCCGTTGCCCTCGACGCACGTCTGCGTCTGTTGCTTCTCCTCGGGTTCCTTCGTGTCCTTCGTGGTGAACGCGTTTGAGCTAGCAGAATGAGGCTCTACCGAGGAGTCATGCAAGCCTGCGGCGTAGTCGCCGCGTTGCTGATCGGCGTGAGCGTGCTGCTCGTCTGCTATGACGTGCTCGGCCGCAACCTGGGCCTCAAGAGCCTGCCCTGGATCGTGGAGGTCACCGAGTACGTGCTGCCTCTGATCACGCTGTTCGCCGCACCCTGGCTGCTCTTCCGCGCCGAGCACGTCAGACTCGACCTCCTCAACAACGCGCTCTCATCGGCCGCGCTGCGCCTTCTCGACCGAGTCGCCTCCACCGTCGGGTTGATCGTGTGCGTGGTGATCGTGTGGTACGCGCTGAAGGTCATCGCCGATACCCTGGAAATCGGTGCGATGGTGATGAAGAGCCTGGTGTTCCCGGAGTGGTGGCTGTTCGTGCCGGTGCCCTTGAGCTTCGGCCTGATGGCCGTCGAGTGCGCGCGCCGCCTGCTTCGCCCCGGGCCGCACGAAGCGGTTTCGTCCGGCTCGCTGCACTACGGCGAGTAACCTACTACTACTGATGAACCGCCTCGGCGGTAAGAATCCGCTATTGACTTACGTCTGACACTAGATGCTCTGGTGGCAAACCCTCGCCCTGCTGTTCGGCATCCTGACACTGCTGCTCGTGCTCGGGCTGCCGGCGGGGTTCGCCTTTCTTGCCATCAATCTGGTGGGCGCCGTGGTCTTCCTCGGCGGGGAGGCCGGCCTCATGCAGGTGGTGCGCAGCGGCGTCGCTTCCGTCACCAACTTCTCCCTCACGCCGATTCCGTTCTTCGTGCTGATGGGCGAGGTGCTGTTTCACACCGGTGTGGCCATGAAGGCGATCGACGCTTTCGACAACGTCATCTGGCGGGTGCCAGGGCGGCTTTCCGTGATCGCCGTAGTGGCGGGCACGGTGTTCTCTGCCATCTCCGGGTCGACCATCGCCACCACGGCCCTCCTGGGCAGCTTGCTGCTGCCGGAGATGCTGCGGCGTAACTATCACCCGAGCATGGCCATGGGACCGATCATGGCCATCGGTGGCGTGGACATGCTGATTCCACCCTCCGCCCTAACGGTGCTGCTGGGTAGCCTCGCGGGGATCTCGATCTCGGGGCTGCTGATCGCCGGCGTCGTGCCGGGCGCCCTGCTCGCCACGGTGTTCGTCGCCTACATCCTGCTGCGCACCTGGCGCGATCCGACGCTGGCACCGCGCTTCGAGCATGCTCCGGTCACCGGGTGGGCGCGCTGGCGCCCGCTGGTGATCTACGTGGCGCCGCTGCTGCTGATCTTCGTTGTCGTGATCGCCGCCATGTCGGCCGGCTGGGCCACGCCGACCGAGTCCGCAGCCATCGGCGCACTGGCCACCCTCGTAGTGGCGACAGCCTACCGGGCACTGACGCTGAAAGCGCTCATGCAAGCGCTCCTGGGTACCGCCGCCATCACCGGCATCATCCTGTTCATCATCATCGGCGCCACCACTTTCTCTCAGATCCTGTCGTTCTCAGGCGCGACGGACGGGCTAGTCTCGCTGGTACAGGGCGTGGACCTGTCGCCCTGGGTCGTGCTGATCGGAATGCTGGCGATCTTGCTGCTGTTGGGCTGCTTCCTGGACCAGGTGAGCATGATGCTCGTCACCCTGCCCTTCTACATGCCGCTCGTTCAGCACTTCGGCTTCGATCCGCTGTGGTTTGGGGTAATGTTCCTGATCTGCATGCAACTGGGGCTGCTGACGCCGCCTTTCGGCATGCTGCTGTTCACCATGCGGGGGGTTGCGCCGAAGCACATCACCACGCCACAAATCTTCCGCGCGGTCGCGCCTTACGTGCTGTTCGGGCTGCTGATGCTGGTTCTGGTGATGCTGATGCCGGGGCTGGCGACGTGGCTGCCGGGCACTTTGCTCAGGAACTAGCTCCAAGGGGACGAGTAGCTGCTCTTCGAGCCACCACCGGAAAATGACGGCCCCATGGACACAGCTCAAGCCCGCAGTCGGACAAAGAGGAAGTGAACACTTGTCTCCAGCCGCAGATGTGGTTTTTCTTATCGATCTCGAGCATCGCCGGTTAAGGTCGAGCGGCGCCCTCATCGTGTATCCTTGAACCCGATCCCTTCACCCTCGCACAGAACGAGGCGACCAGCCCATGTCCTACCTCACCGGCGTCGGCCTGACGCCGTTCGGCAAGCTGCCCGGCCGCACCACGCTCGACCTGATGAGCGATGCGGCCACGCTGGCGCTCGCCGATGCCCAGCTCGAGCGCAAGGACGTCGACGGGCTGCTGGTGGGCTACTCGACCACCTTCTCGCACTTGATGCTGTCGACGGTGTTCGTCGAGCACTACGGGCTGAACCCGACCTATGCGCATGCCGTGCAGCTCGGCGGCGCGACCGGGTTCGGCATGGCCATGCTGGCGCACCACCTGGTCGCATCGGGCGCGGCGCGCAACGTCCTTGTGGTGGCCGGCGAGAACCGGCTCACCGGCCAGAGCCGTGACGCCGCTGTGCAGGCGCTGGCACAGGTGGGCAGTCCCGTCTACGAGGTGCCGCTGGGGCCGACGATTCCGGCCTACTATGGGCTGGTGGCGTCGCGCTACATGCACAAGCAGGGCACCACGGAAGCCGACCTGGCAGAGCTCGCGGTGCTGATGCGCCGGCACGCGCTGATGCACCCTGGCGCGCAGTTCAAGGAGGCGATCACTGCCGAGTCGGTGCTGGCCTCCAAGCCCATCGCAACGCCGCTCAAGCTGCTCGACTGCTGCCCGGTGTCGGACGGCGGCGCGGCCTTCGTGATTGGCAAGGATCCCACCAACGGGTATCGGGTGCGGATCGCCGGCACCGGCCAGGCCCATACCCACCAGCACGTGACCGCCGCACCCAGCCTCACACAGTTCGGCGCGGGGCCGTCCGCGGCCCGGGCGCAGGAGGCGGCGGGTATCTCTCTGGGGGACGTGGAGTACGCCGCCATCTACGACAGCTTCACCATTACGCTCACGATCCTGCTGGAGGAGATCGGACTGGCAGCGCGCGGCCAGGCCGGGCGCCTGGCCCGCGATGGGCACTTCAATCATGACGGGAAGCTGCCCCTCAACACCCATGGGGGCCTGCTGTCCTATGGGCACTGCGGCTGCGGCGGGGCCATGGCGCACCTGGTCGAGACGCATCTGCAGATGACTGGTCGTGCCGGCCCGCGGCAGGTGCGAAAGGCAGGGGTCGCTCTGTTGCACGGTGACGGCGGGGTGCTTTCTTCCCACGTCAGTCTGGTTCTGAGGAACAACGCATGAGCGACCCGACACGGGACTGGACGCAAGGATCCGAGGGCATCGCCTATCAGGCCTGCCCTGCGTGCGCCTCGGTGTGGTACTTCCATCGCACCTTCTGCCCGCGATGCGGAGACCCCCGTCCCCAGACCCGGCAGGCTGCCGGGACGGGCACCGTGCACGCCATCACTGTGGTGACGCGCGCACCCACGGAGGAGTTGCGCGCCCATGCGCCGTATGCGATTGCCCTGGTGGACGCCGACGAGGGCTTCCGCCTCATGGGCCACGCCGCGCAGGAGCTGCGCATCGGCGAGCGTGTGCGCGTCCGGTTCATCGACTTCGCCGGCCGCCCGGTACCACGGTTCGAGCGGACCCAGGACTGAAACCCATCGATCGAACCTCTCACCACGAAGGCACGAAGACACGAAGAAAACCGCAACGACCAGGAGAAGTGGGCTTCTCGGACCGGCCTGGCGCGCTCTTTCGGAACTTCCCTATCAACGTACTACCAGGCTTTCGCCCCGCACTGCTCACCCCTCACTCCTCACGCCTTTCGCTCTATGATCGACTCCCGCCGCGCCGCCCTCCGGGCGGTCCTTGACCCTGCCTCCATTGCCGTCATCGGCGCCTCCGAGAACCCGGACAAGATCGGCGGCCGGCCGCTGTTCTACCTCTCGAAGTTCCGCTACAAGGGCAAGGTCTACCCGATCAACCCCAATCGCAGCAAGGCGCAGGGCTTCAAGGCCTATCCCAGCCTCGCCGCCCTGCCCGACGTGCCGGAGGTCGCGATCATCGCCGTACCCGGCGACATGGCGGTCGAGGCCGTGGACGAATGCGCAACGCGCGGAGTAAAGGTGGCGATCGCCATGACCTCGGGCTTCGGGGAGACGGCCGACCCCGAGGCGCGAGCGAAGGAACGGCGCATGGTCGAACGGGCGCAGGCTGGCGGCATGCGTCTCATAGGACCCAACACCCAGGGGCTCGCGAACTTCGGCAACGGCGCCGTGCTGAACTTCTCCACCATGTTCATCGAGGCCGAGCCGAAGGACGGCCCGGTGGGCGTGATTTCCCAGAGCGGGGCCATGAGCGTGGTGCCCTATGGGCTCCTGCGCGCCCAGGGCATCGGCGTGCGTCACGTGCATGCCACCGGCAACGACGCGGACGTCACCGTCTCCGAGCTGGCTTGCGTGGTGGCTGAGGATCCCGATCTGCGCCTGCTGCTGCTCTACCTCGAAACCATCCGCGACCCCTGGAACCTGGCGGAGGCGGCGCGCACTGCACAAGCGCGCGGCGTGCCGGTGATCGCGCTGAAGTCGGGGCGAACGGCGGCGGGCCAGCAAGCCGCCCGCTCGCACACGGGTGCGCTCGCCAACGAGGATAGGGTGGTGGACGCATTCCTCGAGAAGCACGGCATCTGGCGCGCGCGCGACGTTGGCGAGCTGACCCGCACGGCCGAGCTGTACCTGAAAGGCTGGAAGCCCAAAGGGCGGCGTCTGGTGGCGATCAGCAACTCGGGCGCGATCTGCGTGATGGCCGCCGATACGGCGACCAGCCTGGGCATGTCGATGGCGCAGCTGGGCGAGGAGACGCGCAGCGGGCTGGCGAAGATCCTGCCCAGCTTCGCGACCACCACCAACCCGATCGACATCACAGCGGCGCTGCTCACCAACAGCGGCCTGTTCGGGCAGATCCTCCCGGTCATCGCGAAAGACCTGGCAGCCGATGCCTTCTTGATCGGTATCCCGGTGGCGGGCCAGGGCTACGACGTGGACAGCTTCGCTGCCGACTCGGCGGTGTTCGCGCGCCGCACCGGCAAGCCGCTGGTCACGGCCATCCCGCAGCCCAACATCGCGGCCAAGTTCAAGGCCCAGGGGCTGCCGGTGTTCGTCACCGAGAGCGAGGCCGTTGCGGCGCTGAACCAGTACCTGTCCCACATGCAGATGCTGGAGCGCATCACGCTGCCGCCTCCCGCGGTGCCCGCCCGCCGCACCGCCGCCGTTCGGCCAAGGCGCATGCTCAATGAAGCGGACAGCCTGGCGTTGATCGCGCGTCACGGGGTTCCGGTCATGCGCCACCGCTTGTGCCGTTCGCCCGACGAAGCGGTCGCGGCCCTGCATGAGATCGGCGCCCCGGTGGTCGTGAAGGGCTGCTCCTCGGCGGTGGCGCACAAGTCCGAGTGGGGGCTGGTGAAGCTCAACGTGCGCACCGAGGAGGAAGTGCGCTCGGCCTACGACGACTTCGACAAGACTCTGCGCATCGCGGGCGCACCCTTCGACGGCGCGATCGTCGCGGAGATGGTGCGCGGCCAGCGCGAGTTGATGATCGGGGCCCATGTCGACCCGGTGTTCGGACCGGTCGTCGTCGTGGGCGACGGCGGCAAGTACGTCGAGGCGATGCCCGATCTGCGCCTGCTCCTGCCGCCCTTCGACGAGCTGGACGTCGTGCAGGCCCTCTCGCGACTGCGCATCGCACCTCTGCTGCCAGGGGTGCGGGGCGAACCGCCGTTGGCTTCCGAGACCTTCGCGGAAGTGGCGGTGGCGGTGGCCAGGATGATGACAGACCCTGCCTGCGAGGTGGTCAGCCTCGACTTGAACCCCGTCATCGTGGGCGCGCCGGGCGAACCCTGCAAGGTGGTGGACGGGCTGGTCGAGGTGGTCGCGGCGCCTACCTAGGCGTCGCCTGACGCGGCGCGGGCGCGCTCTCCAGGTGTCGCCGGAAGACGAAATGCCGCATCGATCCCCCAAGACTGCGCCGGACGGGGGCTGCACGGCGTTTTCCCTCTAGAAAATCGTTGACTCCGCTCTCGCTCTTGGGCATTCTCTCCACGCGCTTCCTCTAGAGGAGGAGGTCCGCAAGATAGAGACATCTCATCTCACGGAGACATGACGATGGCAACAGCCAAGAAGGCGACCAAGAAACCTGCTGCGAAGAAACCCGCGAAGAAGGCCCCGGCCAAGAAGCCTGCCGCCAAGAAAGCGGCTCCCAAGAAGAAAGCCCCTGCCAAGAAGCCTGCTGCTAAGAAAGCCGCTCCCAAGAAGAAGCCCGCGGTCAAGCGCAAGCCGAATGCGGCTTTCATGAAGGCCATGACGCCCAGCGCGGAGCTCGCAGCCGTGGTCGGGGACAAGGCGATGCCGCGCACGGAGGTCACCAAGAAGATCTGGGACTACATCAAGAAGAACAAGCTGCAGGACTCCGTCAACAAGCGCATGATCAACGCGGACGACAAGCTCAAGCCGGTGTTCGGCGGCAAGAAGCAGGTCTCGATGTTCGAGATGACCGCAATGGTCGCAAAGCATCTCAAGTAGTCGCACCCTCCCGGCCTGGCCCTGGACCCGGGCCGGGCCCCTTGCATAGCCCCGGCGAGCTTCGAGTCGGGGACCCCGTGGCCGTTTCACCAACGGCCAGACGGGCGTGTCGCCCTGCACTGTCCGTGCGGGCGCGGCACCGAAGGCTGCCCGGCTGGTCACACTTCAGTAGTCGCTCGCGCCTGGCGAGCTTCGTCCACCCCTCCAGGAGAGTGACACATGCCTATCCACGCAACGGCGCTCGGCCAGTCCGCCGGTGAATCCGCGCTGGAGGTCACGCCCCGCCTGACCATGGCCTATGCCGCAGGCGTCGAGGCCGAAGAAGCCTGCTATCTCGACGACCTGCGCCCAGACGGCGTCGTGGCGCCCCCGCCCTTCTGTGTGAGCCTCGAATGGCCCGTAGTGAACGGGCCGCGCTACCGCGAGATCACCGGCATCACTGCCCAAGAGGCTTGGGGTGGCATCCACGTCCAGCAAGACTCTACCTTCCACCGGGCTGTCCGCCCAGGTGACCGGCTGCGCACCAGCGGTCGGGTCATCAAGCTCAAACCGACGAGCGCCGGCACACTGGTTGTCCTCAAGCTCGAGACAGGGGACGAGCGCAGCGGCGAACCGGTCGTGACGAGCTACTCCTCGACGATATTCCTGCGTGTTCCGCTGGAGGGGGCGCCAGGGACGCTCGAGGAGCCGCCCGCATTGCGCGATACCGGGACCATCACGGTCCTCATGGAGGGCGGTGTGGCGCTTCCCACGAGCCGTCGGATGGCCCACGTCTACACCGAGTGCGCGGGCATCTGGAATCCGATCCACACCGAGCGTCGCATCGCACAGGACAAGCAGCTCCCGGATGTGATCCTGCACGGCACCTGCACCTGGGCGCTGGCCGGCATGGAGCTGATCCGCCGCTGCGCCGAAGGCGATCCGCTGCGGCTGAAGCGGCTGGCGGGACGCTTCCACGGCATGGTGATCCCGGGCACCACCATCGGTCTCGAATATGGCGTCGAGCCCGGAGAGCCCGGCAAGGTGCAGTTCACCGTGACCAACGCCGCCGGAGACCTGGCTGTGAGCCACGGCCTCGCCGAGTTCTCCTGAGTGGTTGCACCCATGTCGCAACCGGTAGGGCCCGCCGACTCCCTGCTCGACTGGCAGGACGGCCAGCCGATATCGCGCCGGTTCGGTGACGTCTATTTTTCGCGCGCGTCGGGCATCGACGAGACGCGCCATGTATTCCTGGGCGGCAACCGGCTCGCGGAGCGCTGTGTCCGGATGCGCAGCGACAGCGTGTTCGCCATCGGCGAGACCGGGTTCGGCACCGGGCTCAACTTCCTCTGTGCCTGGCAGCTGTTCGAGCAGATGGCCCCGCCGGGTGCGCGGCTACACTTCGTAACTACCGAGCTCTATCCGCTCGCGCGGCGTGAGTTGGAGGCGGCGCTGGCGCTGTGGCCGCAACTCGAGCGGTGGCGCAGCATGCTGCTGGCGCAGTACGGTCCGCTCCCCGGCGGGTGGCACCGCTTCGTGTTCGACGGTGGGCGGGTCATGCTGACTCTCGTCGTAGGCGATGCCCGCGAGACGCTGGCGCAGCTGCAAGGAGTGGTGGACGCCTGGTTCCTGGACGGCTTCTCGCCTGCGAAGAACCCGCAGCTGTGGGAGCCCGGCATCTTCCGTGCTGTGGCGGACCACTCGCGTGCGGGTACTACCCTCGCCACGTATTCCTGTGCCGGCGCAGTGCGGCGAGGGCTCGAGGAGGTGGGATTCAGGCTCGAAAAGAGCAAGGGTTTCGGCCCGAAGCGCGAGATGCTGCGCGGCGAGTACGCAGCAGCAGTCGCCCCCGGCGAGCGCGCGACGGGGACGCGGGAAGCGATAGTCGTGGGAGGCGGGCTCGCCGGTACCTCGGCTGCGTGTAGCCTTGCACGACGCGGGTGGGACGTCACTCTCATCGAGCAGCACGCCACGCTCGCAGCGGAAGCCTCCGGCAACCCGCAAGGCGTGCTCTATGCGCGCCTGTCTCCTAGCCAGCCCCCGTTGAGCCAGCTCGTGCTCGCGGGCTACCAGTACACCCTGCGCGCGCTCGGACAGCTGCTACCCTGCGACAGCGAGGCGTGGTCGAACGCGCCGATCCTGCAGCTCGCGTACGACGAGCAGGAGGCGACGCGCCAGGCTAAGTTGCTCGCGCTGGGCCTTCCCGCCGAACTGCTGCACTCGGTAGGAGCCGACGAAGCGAGCGCGCTCGCTGGGGTACCGCTGCCGACCGGCGGCGTCGTGTTCCCAGGCGGCGGGTGGGTGCACCCGCCCGCGCTATGCCGCGCACTCGCGGATCACGCGCTCATCGCGCTGCGCCCTGACACGCGCGCTTTGTCGCTCGTACGGGGAGAGGCAGGTTGGCGGGTCGCAGCGGACGGCCACGTGGTGGCCGAGGCGCCTGTCGTCGTGCTGGCTGGCGGTGCCGGATCGGGGGCCTTCGACCAAACTCGCCATCTGCCGTTACGGGTCAACCGCGGACAGGTAACCATGCTGGCGGCGACGCCGGAAAGCCGGAACCTTGCGGCTGTGCTGTGCGCGGAGAGCTACTTCGCCCCGGTGCGTGGTGGCCTGCACAGTGCGGGCGCGACATTCGCGCGTGAGGCCTCGACCGACGTGAGCGCAACGGACAACGCCGAGAACCTCCGCCAGCTCGAGACGCTGTCCCCGGCGCTGTACGCTGCGCTGGACGGCCCGGGGCTGGCTGCTGACAGGCTGACAGGGCGGGCGGCGCTGCGCTGTGTAAGCCCCGACTATCTGCCCATCATCGGCCCTGTCGCCGACGGCCTGTTCGTATCGACTGCCCACGGCTCGCGCGGGCTGATCACGGCGCCTCTTGCAGGCGAGGTGCTCGGCGGCCATCTTGAATGCGAGCCCGCGCCCTTACCGCGAGCGCTGATGGATGCGGTGCATCCCGGGAGGTTTCAGGTCAGGCCAAGATGACCCACCAAGGCGCCAGGGAAATCGCGAGACAAGCCCGTCAACCACAAGGACCTCAGTGGAACGGTTGATGCCATCGGTTCCGACCCTGCGCTCTTGGGGGCACCACGGAACTCGTCCCAGGACCGACCACTCTTAGGAGTCACCACAGGAGTCCGTCATGACCGAACAGGAACAGAAAGCCGTCCTCACCCTCTGTCTCATGGCCGCCTTTGCCGACGGCGAGAAGGACGACCGCGAGCGCGCGGAGATCAAGCGTATCGCCGACAGCCTCGCACCTGGCTCGGCGCTCAACCTTCCGGCGCTGTATCAGGACGTGTTGCTCAAGCGGCGTAGCCTGGAGGAGGTGGCGGGCGACCTGACCAGCCCGGAGCTGAAGCAGCTTGCCTACGAGATGGCGGTGTGTGTGTGCGACGCAGACGGCGCAGCGGGCGCCGCAGAAGGGACGTTCCTGGAGAAGTTGCGCGCGGCGCTGGCGCTGGAAGCGGCGCCTGCCCGCGCCTTCGCACAGGAGGCCGCAGCGGTGGTCAGCGTACCGCTGGCCGATCCCGAGGTGCTTCCGCCCGAGCGGGTGGACACGGCCGCGCTGGACCAGATGGTCCTCAACTACTCCATCCTGAACGGCGCGCTGGAGCTGTTGCCGCAGTCGATCGCTTCGATCGCGATCATCCCGCTGCAGATGAAGATGGTCTACCGCGTTGGCAAGAGCTACGGCTACGAGCTGGACCGCGGCCACATCAAGGATCTCCTCGCCACCCTCGGCGTCGGGCTCACCGGCCAGTACGTGGAGCAGATCGGCCGCAAGCTGATCGGCGGGCTGCTGAAGAAAGTCGGCGGCGGGCTCCTTGGCGGGCTGGGCAGCGCTGCCACAGGGGCCGGCTTTTCCTTCGCCACCACATACGCGCTGGGTCAGGTCGCCAAGCAGTACTACGCCGGCGGTCGCACCATCGATGCAGCCCAGCTCAAGCAGGTGTTCGCCTCCATGTTCGAGCAAGCCAAGGGGTTGCAGGGGCGCTACGCGCGCGAGATCGAACAGAAGGCGCGCACTATCGATACCAACCAGATCGTGTCGTTGGTGCGGGGGCAGTGAGAGCGGGATCGGAGGCATCCACCTTGGAGTAATGACGTAAACTGCCGGCGTGCATCCCCGTAACGCACCCGACATGACCCGCTCCGACCCGGATTCGCCCCCGGGCGCGCATCCGCATCCGATCCTCCCGGCCTACTACGCCGACGAGGCGCAGCGGCGCAAGTTCGTTCGCCATTTGTTCGACGAGACTGCCGGTGACTACGACCGGATCGAGCGCACGCTGAGCTTCGGGACGGGGGCGTGGTATCGCCGCCGGGCACTGCTGCGGGCAGGGCTTGCCCCCGGCATGCGGGTGCTGGACGTGGCGATCGGCACGGGGTTGGTCGCGCGCGAGGCTCTAGCCGTGCTCGGAGCGCAGGGCTACGTGGCAGGGGTCGATCCCAGCGCCGGCATGCTGCGTGCGGCACGTGCCATCGCTCCCATTCCTGTGGTCCAGGGCTTGGGCGAGCGGTTACCGTTCGCGGACGGACAGTTCGACTTTCTGAGCATGGGCTACGCGCTGCGGCACGTGTCCGACCTGCGTCGCCTGTTCCGCGAGTTCCGGCGGGTGTTGCGCCCGGGTGGCGTCGCATGTGTGCTGGAGATCGCGCGGCCCGACAACGCACTGTCTCGCGGGGCGCTGAAGCTCTATCTGCGCGGGATTGCCCCGCTTCTATCCCGTCTCGTTGGGGCTACCCCGGAGGCGCCCATTTTATACCGCTACTTCTGGGACACCATCGAGGCCTGTGTGCCGCCAGCGCAGATCATGGGCGCGCTGCAGGAAGCCGGCTTCGAGGACGTCAGGCGGCGCGTCGAAGCGCGGATATTCTCGGAGTATACGGCGCGGCGTTGAAGGCGGCAGTCGCGATCGACTTCCTCCCACCCGCCCCGGTGGCAGTCCGAACAACAGGGCGCACCGATCATCCCAATCCGCACTAGCGGGAGCCGTCCCCCTAACGGAACGCCGCCGCTGTCCACACTACAGCCCGACCAACGCACGCTATCATTCCCTCGTGGGATGTGATGGACAATCGTCCAAGCACGAGCGGTCGGTGCTCACTGGCGCATCCTCTGGGCGCTGTTGCTCGCCTGCATCTATGAGATCTTTCCCCTGCAATGCCCGCGTTTCAGGGCACGGTGAACAAAGCTCGCTCCTGGATTACGTGTGGGTTGGCTTTGCCGATAAGGTGTGCTTCCACGGTGAACCAGATCCCGCTCACCCCCGGAGGCAGCTGCTCACGTGCGACCCGCACGCGCACCGGGACCAGTCGGCTGGATTCGCCCTCCACCGGAATGGGCTGCGGTTCGGACAATACCGTCATCCCATCGAGGCCTGAGACGCGGATCGTCAGCTCGCGTGCCGACTTCTCGCGGTTCACGATTCTCAAGCGGTACACGTTTTCGACTAGCGGCTGGCCACGCGCTTCGCTCGCCGCCACTCGATCGTGCATTACGTCGAGCTCGACGGGGCCACGGTTGTACAAAAACAACGCGGCGCCCCCGGCCACAACCAGCAGGATAGCCGCGTAAGCAAGCACACGCGGACGGGCGATGCGCCGGACGATGCCACGCGGGGAATGCTTGAGGACGGTTTCGGTAGAGTAGCGAATCAGACCCTTCGGATATCCCATCTTGTCCATGATCTGATCGCAGCCGTCGATGCAGGCGCCGCAGCCGATGCACTCGTACTGCAACCCGTTGCGGATGTCGATGCCGGTGGGACACACGTGCACGCAGATACCGCAGTCGATGCAATCGCCCAACCCCGCGGCCTTGTGGTCGAGCGCCCTCGGGCGCGCGCCGCGCGGCTCGCCCCGCTGCCGGTCGTAAGCGATCACCAGAGTATCCGCGTCGAACATCACGCCCTGCAGACGTGCATAGGGGCACATGTGCTTGCACACCTGCTCGCGCATCCAGCCCGCGTTCGCATAGGTCGCGAAGCCGTAGAATAGGATCCAGAACGTCTCCCAGGGGCCCACGCTGAGGCGTGCAAGGTCAACCGCCAGGGACCTGATGGGCGTGAAATAGCCGACGAAGGTGAATCCAGTGGCGAGCGCCACCGCGATCCACAGTCCGTGCTTCACCGCCTTCGTCCGGACCTTGCGCGGTGTCGTACGCTGCTTGTCGAGCTTCATCCGTGCCGCGCGGTCGCCTTCGACCTTGCGCTCGATCCACATGAAAAGCTCCGTGTACACGCTTTGCGGACAAGCATAGCCGCACCACAGACGCCCCGCGATTGCAGTGAAGAGAAAC
The DNA here is from genome assembly GCA_036787045.1 of Burkholderiales bacterium. GTDB lineage: Bacteria > Pseudomonadota > Gammaproteobacteria > Burkholderiales > SHXO01 > SHXO01. Next base: position 55,791 of record DAIQQA010000011.1, read on the forward strand.
AGCGAGTAGACGAGGACGATGAGCAGGATGGCCAGGTAAAGAACGTCCTGCGGCCAGAACACCTGGCCCAGCAGGTGGATCTTGCGCGAGCCGAGGTCGAGCAGTACCGCCTGGCGCCCGTCCCAGTTGAGCCAGGGGGTTCCGAAGTAGACGAGCTGGGTGAAAAGCACGAAGATCCACCGCCAGGTGGCCCGCTTCCCGGTGACCGCTCTCGGGTAAAGCTTGTTGCGGACCTCGAGGAGCGCCAGCTCAACTGTCCCCGCTGCCGATGCCACCGCCGACTCCGCCCAGTGCGCGCCGTCGCTCATGCGGTTGTCGCCCTCGATCCCAGGTTGGATTGGATCGACCTGTCCCCGCTTCGGAGCAGAGGTGCATGCGGAGGACCAAGCATATCGCCGCCGTCAGGTCCCTGCTTTGAGCCTCAGCACATTGAAAGTCGGCAGCGGCTTGAGAAATCCCCTCAGTGGAAGCTGACCCACCGGTTCGGCCTCCACCAACTCCTCGACCGCTGCGTGCACGCGCTGGCTCACCAGGATCTGTCCCGGCTCGGCTTCGTCGCAAAGACGCGACGCGAGGTTCGTTACCGTGCCGATCGCGCCGTAGTCGACTCTTCCCTTGAACCCGATCCTCCCCAGCGTCGCATAGCCCTGCGCGATGCCGACACCGAACCCCAGCTGATGCCCCCGCTTGCGCCAGGCGTGGATCAGCGCCTGCGCCCGCTCGCGCATGGCCACTGCCATGCGGACTGCGCGATCGGAGGGGTCCGCGCAAGGCAAGGGATCGTTGAAGAAGACCATGAGGCCGTCGCCGGCGAAGCGCTCCAGCGTGCCTTCGAAGCGGAATATCTCCTCCCCCATCTCCGCGTGATACTCGGCCAGCACACCCATCACCTCCTCGGGCTCGGCCGTCTCGGAGAAGCCGGTGAAACCGCGCAGGTCGCAGAACACCACGGTGATCTCGCGACGATGACTGGCCAGAAGCTTCTCGTTCGACGGCGAAAGGATCACCTCCGCGAGCTGTGGCGAGAAAAAACCCTTGAGCCGGCCTAGACGCTCGACCTGGGCGACCTGTTCGGATACGCGCTGCTCGAGGTTCCTGTTCCATTCGGCCAGCTCGGCGGCCTGCGTCTGCACCGTGTCATGCAGGTTCTTGATGCGCAGCATCGACTTCACGCGTGCTGCGAGCGCGTTGTGATCCACCGGCTTGGGCAGGTACTCATCAGCGCCGGCGTCGAGCCCGGCGACCACGTCCTTGGAATCCGCCTTCGCGGTGACCATGATGATCGGCACGAAGGGAAAGGCCGGGTCCGCTCTGAGCCGACGACATACCTCGATGCCGTCGACATTCGGCATCATGATGTCGAGCAGGATGAGGTCCGGCCTCGTCTGCCTGGCCGCCGTCAAGCCCTCCTGGCCGTCGGCGGCGGTCACCACCTCGTAACCCAGGGCGGTCAGACGCAGCTTCAGGACGTGCACGTTTGCCGGCGTGTCGTCGATGACGAGGATGCGCGGCGGTGTTCTCACGTCGTACCTCCGGCGCCGCCCTAAGACAGGAACTCGCGGACCTTGGCCAGCAGCTTGCGCAGGTTGACCGGCTTCGCGATATAAGCATCGCACCCCGCGGCGAACGCCTTCGCGTCGTCGCCGCTCAGCGCATAGGACGTCACCACGATCAAGGGAATGTCGTGCAGGGCAGGGTTCGCCTTGATGCGCCGCGTCGCCTCGTATCCATCCAGGCCCGGCAGCTGAATGTCCATGAGGATCAGATCGGGGCGCAGGCTTTCCGCCAGCGCCACGCCCTCCTCCCCGGTGACCGCCTCGATCACCTCGTATCCATGCTTCGCCAAGAGCAGGCGGAGGATGCGCCGGTTCTCCTCGTGGTCTTCGACGACCAGGATCTGCTTGGTCATGCGACCTCCGTCCGCTCCACGACCCGAACCGGCAGGGTGAACCAGAACGTCGATCCCTTGCCGGGGTTCGAGTGGAGTCCGATGCGCCCGCCGTGCAGCTCGACGATGCGCTTGGCGATCGACAGCCCCAAGCCGGTACCGCCCTTCTTGCGGGTGCTGGAGCTGTCCACCTGGTGGAACTCCTCGAAAATGCGGCGCTGATCGCTCTCGGCCACTCCCGGGCCGGAATCCGCCACCGACACCATGAACGAATCGTCGGACGCCGTCACGTGCACGCGCACTTCCCCGGCTTCGGTGAACTTGATTGCATTGCCCACCAGGTTGGTGAGCACCTGCGTGATGCGCTGAACGTCGCCCTGGCCAGACGGCAGGTCGGGCGCCAGCGTAGCCGTGAGCGCGAGCCTCTTCTCCGTGGCGAGCGACTGCATCGCCATCACCACAGCCTGGACGACATCGTTCATCGAGTACTCGGTGACCGACAGGGCCAGCTGGCCGGCTTCGATCTTAGACAGATCGAGAACGTCGTTGATCAGGCCCAGGAGATGGTGGCCGCTCTTCTGCGCACGCTCGAGGCTGTCCCGGATGTCGTCGGGCACCTCACCGAAGATGCCGTCAAGGATCAGCTCGATGTAACCCAGGATGGCGTTGAGCGGGGTGCGCAGCTCGTGGCTCATGTTTGCCAGGAACTGCGACTTGTGCTTGCTGGCGATCTCGAGCTGGCGGCCCCGGTCTTCGAGCTCGTGGAACAGGCGTGCGTTCTCGAAGGCGACCGCGGCGTGGGACGCAAAGATGCGAAGCAGCTCGGTGGTGTGCGGAAGGATCGACTTGCGGCTGAACTTGTTGTCCGCAGTGAGGACGCCGATCGTTCGCCCGCGCGCGATCATCGGCACAACCAGGAAGCTGCTGGACCGCATCGACTTGATGTCGCAGTAGGGTGGCTTCAGGCGCAGGCCCTCGGGCACCGGGTTGGCCTCGTCGAAGGCCAGGGGAACCCCTTCACGATAGACCTTTTGCATCGCACCTGCCGCGGACAGCGGGATCTGCGCACCTTCGAAGAAGTTCCATTCTTCCTCAGAGAACCCGGCGCCGGTGAGCGCCTCAAACCGATCCTCCTTCACCACCCAGATGTAGAAGCGGTCGATCCCCACGACCTGCCGCGCCGCGTCGAGCACCATGTGCAGCTGCTCCTTGAGAGACAGCGGTTCCTGGATGCTGGTGGAGAGGCGGTAGAGCTGCTCTAGGTTCCTGGAGAGCCGCTCGAGCTCGCGGCGCTGGCTCTCGATCTCGCGGAACAGCCTGGCATTGTCGATTGCGACCTTGGACTGGCTGGCGAGCGCGGTGAGCAGGTTCAGGATCCCTTCGTCAAACGGACCAGGGTTGGCGCGAAACAGCACGACGCCCCGGTTCACCGTCCCATGCTCCATGGGGACGATCAACAGGGCACGGAACCCGTGCTTGAGCGTGATGCTGCTCAGCTGGAAGTGGCTAGCGTGCACCAGATCCGGGATCTGGAACGGGCGCGCCACCGAGCCGGCTCGGATCGCGAGGCGCTGAACGGGATCTATCCGGCTCGACTGTACTTCCTGCAGAAACGCTTCACTGAGGTTGTGACTTGCTACCACTTCGATGGTCCCGTGCTCCAGGTCCACCTCGAAGATCCCGCAGCCGTTGGAATCGGAGAGGTTCACCGCGTAGCGGGCGATCGTTTCCAGCACTTCGCGCAGGTCCAGGGAGGAGCTGACGGCCTGGCTGACCGCTCCCAGCGCGCGGACCTCTTCGAGCGATCGCTCCAGCTCATCGGTGCGCTTCTCGATCTCAGCGGTGCGCTGCTTGATGCGCTCCTCCAGCGTGCGGTTCAGATCCTGCAGCTCGGCGAGGACGTCCTCCTTCTCCTGGATGTTGCTCTTCAGGGCCGAGGCCATCTCGTTGAAGGTGGTGGCGAGCTGCCCGACCTCGTCGCGGGACTCCACCTCGATCTTCTGATCGAGAAAGCCTTCGGCGATCTTCTGTGCCTGGACGGTCACCCGCTTGATCGGCAGCGTGATGCGCCGGGACAAGTGGTAGATGACCATCGCGCTGACCAGCAGGAAGACGGCGGTCACGCTGGCCCACAGTCTGAGCAGCGCCGCACCGTGGTCCTCGACGCCGCGTAGCGACATGCTGAGCTTCACCGCCCCGATCACGCGCGGTACCCCCGGTCGGGTGTGATCGGCAGCGTTGGCCAGCGGTCCGATCAGCAGCTCATCCGCTAGCGCCAGTTCCTCGGAGACGATCGGCACCAGGAACTCCGCGAAGCGTTCCTTCCCGACCGATATCGTTCTGGTCACCGGCTTTCCTTGCGCGAAGACTCGCGCGGTGTCGTCTGCGCTCAGGTGGACCGCCGGCCCTTTGCGCTCGTCGAGCGGCCTTCCGCCGGTGACCAGCACTTTGCCTTGCTCTCCATAGACTAGAACATAGGCGACGTCGGGATCGCCGACGATGCCCCGGATCGAGGATTCCAGGAGCGGCGCATTCTCCGCGAACACGGCGAGCCTGCTGCTGTCGGCGAGGTTCGCACCCATCGCCTGGCCCCGCTTCACGAACTCCTCCTCCACCAACCCCTGGCGTTCGCGCAGGTCGATCAGCCCATACAGGACCGAAAGCGACAGCACGATCGGAATAACGGACCAGAAGACCCGAGCCCGGAAGGTGGAGAACCCGCGGAATTGCCAAGGCCGGATCACTGGATGACCGTGTTCGCCACCCCGACGATGCTTTGCGGGACCACCAGTCCCAACTTCTGCGCCGCCTTCAGGTTCACCGTGACGTTCACTTGCCGCACGCTCGTGTAGGGCAGGTCGGAGGCCGCGCGCCCGTCCAGGATGCTGTTGGCCAGCTCGGCCGCCTGCCTACCGATGTCTTCGCTGCTGGCGAACTGCACGGACAGGATTGCACCGAGCTGGGCCTGGCGCTCGGACAGCCCGATCACGGGAAGCTTCTTGGCGTAGGACAGAAGAAGGATGTGCTGGACCACTTCCGGCGCGAGAATGGTCTCGTCCGGCGGAATCCAGAGTGCGTCGATCCCCGATTCCTGCAGCGACTCGACCGCCGCAATCGCTTCGCGGGGCGAAAGGATCTCCCGGGCAAACAACTGTAACCCTTCCTCGCGGGCGGCGGCCTCCGCGCGCCTGATCAGGTATCCAGTCTTGGCGGGATTAAACACCACACCCACCCGTCGGAACTGCGGGCCCAGCTTCCTGACCAGCTCCATGGTCGACTTCACTGGGACGTTCATGCTCGCGCCGGTGATGTTCCGCTTGCCGTCCCCGATCACACTGGGCGGGTTGAGCACCATGGCGTAGACCACCGGCACATCGGGCGATTCTTCGGCGAGAACCTGCAAGGCCCAGACGCCCACGGCCAGGATCAGGTCGGGCTTGACCTTGGTGCGCATCTGGGCGAGGCCCTTGCGCCCCGCCTTCAAATCGCCGCCCATGTCGTATTCGGCAGCAATGCGATGGCGCAAGCTGTCCCTGAAGCCCTTGAGCGCGTCCCGGTACGCGTCGACGTTGGCGCTCATGAGCACCGCCACGTTCGCGGGAGCGGCCGGGTTCGCGGTCTGCGAGCCGGCGACGAGCAGCGGCAAGCACGCGACAAGGGACCACAGCGCCCGCCGCATGTGCATGCTGGGCGGCCGGCTACCGGGGTCAAGTCGGCCTGAGCATTGCAGCGAGTGTTCTTGCGCAGCCATCCGGTTCCATGCGGCTCTGGTTCAGAGCCCGGGCGGACTCCCGATCCGCCCCGGGCTCTCAGTCCAGCTCACGTCTAGAAAGTGTACTCCGCCCCGATAGTCCAGATCGCATCCGCGCGTAGGCCTTCGTCCCTGTTCAGAGGCAGCGATACATTCCCGCCGAGGATAAAACTGCGGACGGGGTTCCACTTGATGCCAAGGGCGAGATCCACTATATGGTCTCCGATCCCGTTTCCTTCCGGCCTCCACAGACCGAGCACGTCGACGGCCGTCGTCACCCGGGGGTGGACGCTCGCTTCGAAGCCGACCACGTATCGAACGAGATTCTCGCTCGAGTCTCCGGTCGATGCTTCATACCCGAGGTTCAGATGGGGCGCGACCCGACCGAACGACTTGGAGGCCACGAAGATCGCCGCCACGCTGGTTTCGCCGGTTCCCAGAAGATCGGCCTCGTCGCCCGTCGGCAGCCGGACCCAGCCGGCGATCGCCATGTCGGGGAGTTTGGGGTCGTTGCGCAGGAAATTGTACTTGGTGCGCAGCAGCACATCTCCGATGCCGGTGGCCTCGTCTTCGGAGTGGACATCCTGTGGGCTGGAGTTGGGACCGAACTGGTGGGTGGTAAGGGGGGGTACCGGGGGTGGCCCCGTGTAATGGATGACCTCGGCGTGCGCCTTGACGTCCATGTACACGCGCACCAAAGGAACCACCACCCCGACGTCCCACTTCTCAGTGATGCCATAAGTGCCGAACAGGCCGACCACGTCCTGCTCGATGGTAGTGTCCAGGTTGGCCTGAATTGTCTCCAGCTCGAAATTGAAGATCCCACCGCCGAGCTTTCCATCGTTGTTGCTGTCCTCGTGCAGGAACTCCAGCGACAGGTCATCCAGGGAAGTGCCCTCGAATTCCGTGTAACGCACCCTCGTGTAGGTAGCGGCCACATTCAGCCTGCCTTTTCCGATGGTCCGGGCACGCTCGGCGAGCAGCGGGCCGAGAGGCTCGCTGCTCGGGAGCGGAATGCCCCGCTCGACGTCGAAGGTGAAGGCGCCTACTGCAGCGCTCGGCGAGAACGTGACGATCGACGAGGCGAGCGCGCTGTTGAGGGAGTCCAGCCCCTGCAGCGAACTGGCCGTGAAATGCGGTTGATGACTGAAGCCCGAGGTGGGCGGCTCCAACAGAATGCCGCCGGGCCAGAGGTTCGTGATCAGATCTCGCATGTCCTCCGCATGAACGCGAGGAGCCTTGCAGAGCAGGATGGCGGCCAGAATGATGAAGCAGGTCCCCGGCCGAGTGTGCGCCACTATCCACCGTCTCCCTCTCGGCATAGTGCAAGCCTCCTTTACTGGTCGGGGCGCCTTACGGGCCCTTTCTTATGCTGGGGGCGCGAATTCAGGCCTCGTGGAACAGGCTAGTACTCGCGGGCATAGCAGTCAAGGCAAGGGGTCCGTGACCCGACCCGCGCCCCTTGTTGCCCGCAGGGAGCGATCAAGCGGCGCCTCGCGCTGCGGACGGATGAATGCAGTGCCCGGCTGCAGCGCTCCCCTGCGCCGGTGCCCCGGCTCGAGCGGCTGGCCGAAGCCGAACCGGCAACAACTGTCGGGAATTCGCCGACCAAAGTCGGTGATCCGGGCACCTGAATCAGCAACAACTGGATACAAGGTTGGATATGACGGTGTATGTCCGTCCGAAAACATCCTGCCTGATCCTTATCCACCTCACCACGAAGCTTGCGGCGCCGACTCGTTGCGCGGAAGGGCCAAATCGAGGACAGTTGTCCGACGTAGCTCGGCGGCAGTCTACATGCTGACCAAGCAGCCAATGAGACCTCGCGCTGGGATCACTGTCTACCGGTCCAAACGGTGTGCCGTCAAAGTACGCGTTGTATGCGGTGCCGACCTTTTCGTGTGGCCAGGCGTGGATGCAATCGGCGACGTACCGAAAACGCTGATCGGGTTCCGCGGCACTGATCTGAGCGGCTTCTCCAAGGGCAGCACTTGCGAGGAACACAGACTGGAAGAGTGGCGCGACGCCAACCGCCGCTAAGCCTGCAGAGAACCGCCTTCTCGACATCATTTCTGCTGCTACTCCGACGTCGCGCGGCGAGGGTAGAGTTTGCGCGCCCTACTCCGAGGGGCGAACCCGCCCTTCGAGAAACTCGGGAAGGAAGTCCCCGGTTCCGCGGTACTCCGGTCGAACCTCGCTGCGATTCTCGTAGCCCGGCTGGATCTGTTCGTCGGGAGTACGCGGCGCTTCGGCGCGACGCCGCTGGTTGGCGGGCAGGCCTCCCCAGGTTTCTATGCCCACGGGTGGCAGCGCCTGCTCGTCCCGCTTACTGAGCTCCTCCATACGCTGCCGACGCCTCGCGAGCATCTGGTGCCGCAGATACTCCGAACAGCTGACGAAGGGGTAACAGGGGGCGTACCAGTAGTATCCCGGGTAAAGCGGATCGGGCCACAAGCTTGGATCATAGGGCCAGCCCCAGCCCATCCCGAACTGGATCGTTGCCTGGCTCTCGGCCCGTCCCGTACCCGGAGGCTGAGCAGCATCCACCTGCACGGCCGCAACGGTAATCACCGCCGCTAGCAATGCGTGGCAGGATGTCAGGAACCGTCTTCTTCCAGGTGCAGTCAAGTGAGTTGCCTATCGAACCCCGCCGCTGACTCCGCTCGCGCGCGGATGGTGTATCCTGCCATAGTCTACCTCTCCGCCCGTCGCATGCACCGTTGATACATCGCGAAGCGTGGCGGCCGTGCGGATGGGTCGGGCCGGCTGGTGCGGAAGAAGGCTCGCACCGCAATCCGCTCTGGATGCGAGCCTCAGCGCGAGCGATCTGTCACACGGGTGTCCTCACAGGGGGTGACCGTGAGCATTGCACAGCGATTTCTATTGACTGCCTTGGCGCTCGGCATGCTGCTCGTTGGCGCATGCGCCGAGCGCGGGCCGGCCCGTCCTGTGAACGGTAAGGAAGCGAGCACCAACACCCTCGATTCCACGCTCCGCCGGTTATCCGACAGGGTGCGACCTGTCGGCGCCCTTCACCTGGCCGACGTACCGCAACCGTACGAGTCGAAGAGTGAGCTCCTGGCTGTCCTCGAAGAGCTTGAGCAGCGCAAGGCGAGCCTCCTGGAAAGGTACACGGAGCAGCATCCGGACGTCGTAGACGTCGACCGCCAGATGGCCATCGTCCGCCAGCAGATCGAGATGGTGCCCTGATAAGCCGCACTGCACCGGCGATGTGAACTCCGCGCTGCCGCTGTGGCCTTCGCCGTAGCCACCCTGTTACCCACCGCCGATCGTGCTCACTGTAGGTCAGGTCAGACGGTCGCTACCGGCGTCGCCGGTGACCCCACCGCCCCGGGCAGCCGCAGTGGGGGCGCCGTCAGCAAGAACCGGTAGCGCCCGTTCTTGCGCAACCACGTCGCCAGCTCGGTCAGGTACCAGATCTCGCCCAGGTTCACTCCGAGCTTGAACAGGCAGTGCTCGTGCAGGGGCAGCGAAGCACAATCGTGCGGCTGGCTCGTTGCGGGATGGGCCTCCACTGCGTAGTTGTCGGCGATCAGCGCTGACAAGCCGGTGTCCGTTATCCACTTGAGCAGCTTGCGGTCGCGACCGTCCAGAACCGCGCATGAGTTCTCCAGAACGTGCACATCCGGCTTCTTGTGCATCTCCAGGATGACCTGAGAGAAGCCGGTGTGCAGGCATACCATGTCGCCCTCTTCCACCGCCACCCTGTCGGCCTCGAGAATGCGCATCAGCTGCTCGTAGCCGACCACCGCGCGCTGCCGCCCGACATGGGCATGCAGGTCGATCATCACGCCTCGCCCTTGCACGCACTTCACCGCCATGTTCTCGACGCCGAGCGCCTTGGCGTGGGAGGTGGAATGCGCGGGCACCTGGCCGATGGCGCCGGCGTCCCTGGGATCGATCGGGCCGACGATGTGCTCGCCGGGACGGAAGCCGTTGTAGTAAACGGGTTCCGCCACGCCATCGCCGTTCGCGTCGAAGAGCTGTCCGACGTGCGCCAGGCTGTCCCATTGCGTCGAGTACTGCAGGTGCATGATAACCGCGTCGTCGTTGATGACGTCGGTCACATGCGGGTTGTCCAGGGCGAGCTGGTAGTTCATGTTCGGCCGGCCATTGCGCAGGGTGGGCCGCAGCACCGGCGGATGACGGCGCGGGTTGAGCACGTTGCCGCCCGGGTAATCCAGAGGCAAGCTCAGGCAGAAGCTGAGCCCTTCGCGCACCTCGGCCACACCCTGCTTGACCTTTTCGGGCGTGATCAGATTGAGCCGCCCGAGCTGGTCGTCGGGGCCCCAGTCGCCCCAGGTCGAGCCTTCGGGGCGCTTTTTCCAGCGTGGCGTTGTTGGCATGGTCTCCTCACCTTGGATCGGAACTTCTCAACGCAAAGACGCAAAGGGCCGCAAAGAAAAGCATTTAGCCAAAGACCCGTGGACCGACGTCGAGTCGGATGACGGGATTCCTTTGCGATCTTTGCGCCCTTTGCGCCTTTGCGTTGAGGTTTTCCTCGTGAACTGTAACCGCCGCGCCCCGGGAGAGCAAGAAACCGCACTTGCGGTACCCTACGGGACGCAAACGGGGAGGGAGATGAAGACCACCATCCGGATCGGGGCGGGCTCAGCCTGGTGGGGCGACCGGATCGAGCCCGCACGGCTGAACGCCGAGCAAGGCGATCTCGACTACTTGTGCTTCGAAACCATGGCCGAGGCGACGGTCTCGGCCGCGCAGGTCCGCGCTAGGCGGGACCCTACCTTCCCGGGTTACGACACCTACCTGGACGACCGCATGCGCGCGGTCCTGCCCGGGTGCCTGCAGCGCGGAACGAAGATCATCACCAACCAGGGCTGGATCAACCCGGAAGGGGCAGCGCGGCGCGTCGTGCACTGGCTGCGCGAGCTTGGCGCGAAGGGCGTCAAAGTGGCCGCCGTCTCGGGTGGGCTGATCACCGACCGCCTGCTGGCGCTGACCGACACGATCCTGGAGAACGGCAGGCCCACCGTGACGCTCAAAGACACGCTGGTTTCGGCCGAGGTCTACCTG